>CAZOSA010000309.1:0-2789 GCA_964582155.1 uncultured Enterobacteriaceae bacterium
GCTGCACGCGGAAGATCCGGTTCAGCGCCTCGTCCACCGTGAACATCAGCATCAGCGCGGTCACGGCCAGAAACACCGATCCGACCGTGGTCATGAGTCCGGCCTGTTCGGCGAAGGCGCCGAACTGTCCGGTGACGCGGGCGCTGCCTTCGGGCAGCAGCTGCGCGGACACATAGCGCCCGAGCGTGTCCAGTGCGTGCTCGAACCCCGGGAAGGCGGTGGACAGCGCCAGCGCCACCGCGGCCAGGGGCGCCAGCGCGAGCAACGTGGTGAAGGTGAGCGAGCCGGCAGTCTCGAAGCCGCGATCCTCGCGCAAACGCTGCGCCAGCGCGAGGAAGAACTCGAGCAGGCGGTTGGCGGTCCGGCGCATGCGGGCCGTATGATACAGGCCCATGGCGCAGATCCTGGTGCTCTACTACAGCGTCGGCGGCGCGGTGCGGCGCATGGCGGAACTCCTCGCCGAGGGCGTGGAGCGCGTGCCGGGCGCGAGCGCCGGCTTGCGCACGGTACCGGTGATTGCGCCGGTCACGCGAATTGCGCAGCCCGCGATTCCACCGGCGGGCGCGCCGTACTGCGAATTGCGCGACCTCGAATCCTGCGCCGCGCTTGCGCTGGGCAGCCCGACGCGCTTCGGCAACATGGCGGCGCCGCTCAAGCACTTCCTCGACGGTACCTCGTCCCTGTGGCTGAGCGGTGCGCTCGCCGGCAAGCCCGCCTGCGTGTTCACTTCCACCGCTTCCATGCACGGCGGCCAGGAGACAACGCTGCTGTCGATGATGCTGCCGCTCCTGCACCACGGCATGTTGATCGTCGGTCTGCCCTACACGCTGGCCGAATTGAACGCCACGCGCACCGGCGGCACGCCCTACGGCCCGAGCCACTTTGCGGGCGTCGCGGACGATCAGCCGGTGGCGGATGCCGAGCGCGCGCTGTGCATTGCGCAGGGCCGGCGCCTGGCGGAGATTGCGCTGAAACTCAAGGCTTAGGCCCCGCCATGCCCCGCGTCGTCTTCACGTCCAACCTGCAGCGCCACGTGAATTGCCCGGAAACGCAGGTGGCGGCGGGCACGGTGCGCACGGTGCTCGCGCAGGTGTTCGCCGCGCAGCCGCAGGCGCGCGGCTACGTGCTCGATGAGCAGGGTCACCTGCGCAAGCACGTGGTCGTGTTCGTCGACGGGCAGCGCGTGCGCGACCGCGAGAGGTTGGACGACCCGGTGCGCGACTCGAGCGAGGTCTACGTGATGCAGGCTCTGACCGGAGGCTGAGGATGAAACTTTATGTCGGGACGAAGAAGGGCCTGTTCGTGGTCACCGAAGGCGGGATCGGCAAACCGCATTTCCTCGGCGACCCGGTGAGCATGGTGCTCCCCGACCAGCGCGATGGGACGCTGTACGCCGCGCTCAATCTGGGGCATTTCGGTGTGAAGCTGCGCCGCTCCGCGAACGGCGGCGCCAGTTGGGAAGAAGTCGCGGCACCGGAGTACCCGCCGCAACCCGCAGGCTCGACGGACAAGTCCCCGTGGAAGCTGGTGCAGTTGTGGTCGCTCGAGTCCGACGGCCGGCGGCTGTGGGCGGGGACCATCCCCGGCGGGCTGTTCACTTCGGCGGACCGCGGCGCGAGCTGGCAGCTGGTGCAGAGCCTGTGGAACCGGCCCGAGCGCGCAGAGTGGGCGGGCGGCGGCTACGACCACCCCGGCATCCATTCCATCGCCATCGAGCCGCGCGACCCGCGGCGCATCACCGTGGCCGTTTCCACCGGCGGGGCCTGGCAAACAAGGGACGGCGGCGAAACTTGGTCGATCGCCGCGCAGGGCATGTACGCGGAGTACATGCCGCCAGAGCAGAAGTTCGACCAGAACGTCCAGGACATCCACCGGCTCGTGCAGTGCGCCGCGCGGCCCGACGTCATGTGGGTGCAGCACCACAACGGGGTCTTCCGCTCCACCGACGGCGCGAAGAGCTGGCAGGAGGTCACCGCAATCCAGCCTGCCAAGTTCGGCTTCGCGGTGGCGGTGCATCCCAAGGATCCCGACGTCGCCTGGTTCGTGCCGGCAGTGAAAGACGAATGCCGGGTACCGATGGACGCAAGGCTGGTGGTCGCGCGCACGCGCGATGGCGGCAAGAGTTTTCAGGTGCTGCACAAGGGCCTGCCGCAGGAGCACGCTTACGACCTCATCTACCGCCACGGGCTCGACGTGGACGAGACGGGCAATCGCCTCGCCTTCGGCTCCACCACCGGGGGCCTATGGCTCTCCGAAGACCAGGGCGATTCGTGGCGCTGCCTGTCCACGCAGCTGCCGCCCATCCATTGCGTGCGCTTCGGCTAGCCGCCTCGGGCAGCCTGATCGGGCTGCTGGTGCTCTGCGTCACCTGGGAGATGTGGCTCGCTCCGCTCAGACCCGGCGGCTCGCTTCTTGCGCTGAAGGCCTTGCCGCTTTCGCTCCCGATCCCGGGAGTCCTCAATGGACGGCGCTACACCTACCAGTGGTCATTGATGCTGATCCTCGCCTACTTCGCGGAAGGCGTGGCGCGCGCCTGGAGCGAGCGCGGAGTCTCCCAGTGGCTCGCCGCCGCCGAGATCGCGCTCAGCCTCGTTTTCTTCGCTTCGGCGGTGGCATACGCCCGGCTGACTAGACCTGGTGCTGCGGATTGAGCCGCTGCACCTTGCTCGCGAGCTTGTTCAGTGCACTGATGTAGGCCTTGGCGGAAGCCACGATGATGTCGGTATCGGCGCCGACGCCATTCACGATGCGCCCGCCCTTGGCGAGCCGCACCGTGACTTCGCCCTGCG
>CAZOSA010000310.1:0-2789 GCA_964582155.1 uncultured Enterobacteriaceae bacterium
CCCATCGAGATCACCCAGCGCGGCTCGGCCATCTGGTCGTAGACCTTGCGCAGCGCCGGCGCCATCTTGTTGCATAGCGTCCCGGCGATGATCATGACGTCGGACTGCCGCGGGCTGGGGCGGAACACGACACCGAAGCGGTCCAGGTCGTAGCGCGCCGCGCCTGCGTGCATCATCTCGATGGCACAGCATGCCAGGCCGAACGTCATCGGCCACATCGAGCCGGTTCGCGTCCAGTTGATCAGCTTGTCGGCCGTGGTGGTGACGAATCCCTGCTGCAGGACGCCTTCAATGCCCATGGACTACTCCCATTCCAGCGCGCCTTTCTTCCACTCGTAGGCGAACCCGACCACCAGGATGCCCAGGAACAGCATCATCGCCAGGAAGCCCGGCAGGCCGATGTCGTTGAGCGCCACCGCCCAGGGAAACAGGAACGCGATCTCCAGATCGAACAGGATGAACAGGATCGCCACCAGGTAGTAGCGCACGTCGAACTTCATGCGTGCGTCCTCGAAAGCCTCGAAGCCGCACTCGTAGGGCGACAGCTTTTCCGGGTCGGGGCGGCTCGGACCGAGCAGCTTGCCGAGCACCAGGGGCCCCACGCCGACCGCCAGGCCGACGAGGATGAACAGCAGGATGGGATAGTACTCAGCCAGCATAGTTGGTGCCCACGAGCAGACTCGAACTGCTACGGCTGATTAGGCCACTAGCCCCTCAAGCTAGCGTGTCTACCAATTTCACCACGTGGGCGTCTCGTAGAGTGGAATTATCCTCTAAAAATCATTGCGGCACGTCGCGCGCCTTCGAACCGGCGGCATCGCCCGCCGCGGGTTTCGGGACATCGGCCGCCGGCTTGGCCGGCTGCTCATTTTTCACGGCGTCCATCACCGTGCCGCCCGCGGCCCTGGGCTTGCTGCCGCCAAGATAAGCGAGCCCCAGACTGCTGATGAAAAATATCGTCGCCAGCACCGCCGTGGCGCGCGACAGGAAGTTCGCCGAGCCGGTGGCGCCGAACAGGCTGCCGGCGGAGCCGCCGCCGAAGCCCGAGCCCATGTCCGCGCCCTTGCCGTGCTGGAGCAGCACCAGGCCGATGATGGTGAGCGCCACGAGCACATGCGCCACGATGATCAGGGTAGTCCACTGTTCCATGTCCTCATTCCTTTTGCTGCGCCATCGCACAGATGGCGATGAAATCCTTCGCGACCAGCGAGGCGCCGCCGATCAATGCGCCGTCCACGTCCGGCATGGCGAAAATCGCCGCCGCATTCTCCGGCTTCACGCTGCCGCCATAGAGGATGCGCGTCGCCGCGGACAAGCGCTTCCTCAGAAAACCGTGCACTTCCTGCGCCTGCTCGGGCGTCGCAGTGCGCCCCGTGCCGATGGCCCACACCGGCTCGTAGGCCAGCACGGCATCCTCGAACCTGCACTTGCCCAAAACCGCGTCGAGCTGCCTTGCCACAACTTGCTCCGTGCGCCCCGCATCGCGCTCCTGGAGCGTCTCGCCGACGCACAAAACCGGCTTCAGCCCCGCGCCGCGTGCCGCGGCGAACTTCGCCGCCGCCTGAGCATCGGTCTCGCCGTAGATCTGGCGGCGTTCCGAATGGCCCACCAGCACGTAGCGGCAGCCGAACTCCGCCAGCATCGCGCCGGACACTTCGCCCGTGTAGGCGCCTGATGCATGCTCGCTCAGGGTTTGAGCCGCCAGCGCAACCTGGGTTCCCTGCAATCGTTCCTGCCCCTGCGCGAGGTAGGGAAAAGGCACGCAAACGGCGCATTCCACGCCTTTGACGCCGGCGATGATCGCGTCGAGCAGCGCCCGATTTGCCGACCGATCGCCATGCATCTTCCAGTTGCCGGCGACGAGCCGAGCGCGCATCCCGTTACCGTTCGCTGAAAGGGCGCATTCTACCCGCTTTGCCCTGTGGCGGGCGCTGCCCGTGTCAGTGCGCGCGCGGCTTTGATCATCGCCTCCCGCAACCGTTGCGCGATGCGCTCGCGCACCGGCTCGAGGACGCCCGGCAGCCGCACCGAATGGCTCAGCGCCTGGGTTTCGTCGGCATACAACTGCAGCATCTCGAACAGCCGGCGTTCCAGCTCGCCCGGCGCGAACGATTCGCGCAGGCGCCGGCCGTGCCGCCACGCATCGAGGATGCGCCGGGCGGCATCCAGGCCGAGTTCGATGCGCCGCAGCCGCAGCGGCTCGATCCGGTCGTAGGGAATTTCGATGCGCACCGGAAAACCGCCGATGCGCGCGAGGAACTCGCGGTCGATCTCGCGCGCTGCGGCAAGGATCTCACGCGCGGCCCCGGGCACGAGCGCCTCGCCCGCGCGCCGTATCACCAGCGCGTCCTTGCGCGCTTCCTTGGCCACGTTCTCGGCGAGGAATGGCTCGAGCGCCGGCAGCGCGAGCCGCAACGGCAAGGCCGCGCGCAACTCGTCCGTGGTGCGGCGGCTGAACTCCCGCAGCAGCCGCCCGTTCAGCGCGGCGAGTGCCTTCTCCCGATTCAGGCCGGCGGCGGCTTCACGGCGCGGTGAAAACCGAGCATGCCGGCGAACACCGTCTTCGCGGTGACGTCCCGAAAGCCGACGTCCTCCAGCATGTCGCTGAGCTCCTGCGCGGAGTAGAACATCTGCAGCGCCTGGATGAAATACTCCTTGCAGTTGAGCGCCGCGGGCCCGCTGCGGAACACGAAACCGGTGAACCACAGGCAAAAGCGCAGGTAAGCGTAATAGAGCTTCTCGACGGTCCGGTTCCCGGGCCGCAGCATGTCGCAGTGGTAGAAGCGCCC
>CAZOSA010000311.1:0-2785 GCA_964582155.1 uncultured Enterobacteriaceae bacterium
TTCTTCCTCACCGGGCGCGAGGCGGATCCCGCGTTCACCTGGAAGAAGCTCGAAGGCGCCGAAGTCGTCATGTTCAAGGGCGGCCAGCCGCACGCCATGTTCAAGTACGCGTGCCACAAGGCGGGCATCGACTTCGAAAGGATCAAACCCGTCTGCCCCGGCGGCGCCGCCGATATCGACCGGGCCTTCCGGCAAGGCCAGGGGCGCTACGTCCAGCAGCAGGGTCCGTTCCCGCAGCAACTGCAGGCCGATGGCATCGGGCATATCGTGGCCCAGGTCGGCAAACAGATCGGGCGCTGCGGGTTTTCCAGCCTTGCCGCGACCCGTGAGTGGCTTGGAACGGAGATGGCGCAGGCGTTCATGCGCGCCTACCGGAAGACCCGGGTCTACATGAACGAGGCGCCGGCCGCCGGGATTGCGAAGGCGGAGAAGCCGTATTTTCCCGATATCGACGAGAAGGTGCTCGCGGAATGCATCGCGACGTACCAGCAGCTTGGCTGCTGGACGCCGCATGTGGAAATTACGCGCGAGGCCTATGAAAGAACGCTGGATGTGTTCGAGTACAACGGGTTGGTGAAGCGGCGCTATCGCTACGAGCAGGTCTGCGCCGCGCCGCCGGGTGTCGGCTGATAAAGATGGATTTTCCAATCCGTCTCATTGCCGGTTCCCTTTGCGTTGCAGCCAGGCGCGCGCGAGCGGCCAGGCAATGATCGCCAGCGTCAGCGCGCCGAGAGCGCCGGCGATCGGCCGCTCGAAGAAGGCGAGCAGGCGGCCGTCGGACTTGATCATCGAGCTGATGAAATTCTCTTCCAGCATCGCGCCCAGCACCATGCCGAGGATCGCGGGTGCCACCGGAAAGCCGTTCTCTTCCATGACGTAGGCGATCAGGCCGAACACCAGCAGCAGCAGCACCCCGAACAGCGAGTTGTTGATGGCGAAGGCGCCGACGATGCAGAACAGCAGGATCACCGGCATCAGCAGCTCGCGCGGCGCACGCAGCAACCGCCTGGCGCCTTTGATCGCGGCGAAGCCGAGCGGAATCATCAGCAGGTTGGCGAGGATGAAGACCACGAAGATGGCATACATCTCCGGCGCCTTCTCCATGAACACGGTCGGGCCCGGATTCAGGCCCTTGATGTAGAGCACGCCGATGACGATCGCGGTGATCGAGTCGCCGGGAATGCCGAATACGAGCGCGGGGATCCAGGCGCCGGCAAGGGCGGAATTGTTGGCAGCGCCCGCCTCGACGATGCCCTCGACGTGCCCGGTGCCGAATTTCTCCGGTTCCTTCGAGAACTTTTTCGACACCGCGTACGACATCCAGGCGGCGATGTCGGCGCCCGCGCCGGGCAGCGCGCCGATCGCGGTGCCGAGCACCGAGCCGCGCAGGATCGACATCGGGTAACGCCTGGTCAGCGTCCACATGCCGTGGAACACGTTGCCGATCTTCGCCTGCGCCATTTCCCAGGGCCGGTCCATGGCGGCGACATTGCGGATGATTTCCGAGAACGCGAACATGCCGATCATGATCGGGATCAGCGTCAGCCCGCCCGTGAGTTCGGCGTTGCCGAAGGTGAAGCGCGGGAACGCCGCCGGGTTGTCCAGGCCCACCGAGGCGACGAGCAGTCCCAGCAGCAGCGACACCACGCCCTTGAGCGGATTGCCGATGGCAAGAAACACCGCGCTCGACAGGCCCAGGATCACCAGCCAGAAATACTCGAAGGACGAAAACTTGAGCGCGATCTCGGCCAGCGCAGGCGCCCCCACGAACAGCACGGCGGTGCCGAACAGGCCGCCGATCACCGAGAACACGAGGCTGGCGCCCAGCGCCACCTCGCCCTGGCCCTTCCTGGTCATCGCGTAAGCCTCGTCGGTGTAGGCGGCGGAGGCGGGCGTGCCGGGCATGCGCAGCAGGCAGCTCGGGATGTCGCCGGCGAAGATGGCCATGGCGGTGGCCGTGACGATGGAGGCGATCGCCGGCACCGGCGGCATGAAGAAGGTGACCGGCACGAGCAGCGCGGTCGCCATGGTGGCGGTAAGACCGGGGATCGCGCCGACGAACAGGCCGTACGCGGCCGATGCCAGGATCACCCACAGCACGTAGGGATCGAACACCAGCGCGAGTGCCTGCTGCAGGACCGCGAGCGTCATGTCAGAAAACGACGCGCTCGAGCAGGCCCCAGGGTAGTGGCACCTTGAGCAATTTATAGAACGCGAGGTGGATCACGAACGTCGCGGCGAGCGCGACCGGCAGCGCAAACTGCCACGCAGCGCCCAGGAGGCGCGACCATATGAGCAGCAGCGCCGCTGCCGTGATGTGGAACCCGAGTGTGTCTGCAGCAAAGACGTAAAACACCAGCCCCGCGACCACGGACGCAACGCTGGCCACCGGCCGCACGCGGCGCATCCATTCCGGCAGCGCGAGCAGTGGCACTGGCGCCGCTGCTCGCAGCCGCGCGGCGACCAGCAAGACCCCGCACGCGATCAGGCCGCCCGCGACCAGGCCGGGAAACCAGGCCGGGCCGAACTTCTGGCCCGGCATCGGCGGAAAGCCCTGGATGTGCCAGAGCAGCGCCGCGCCGAGCGCCACCAGCGCCGCGCCGCAGAGCGCGTCGTTGATCTTCACGCGCTGGACGCTGTTACCTGGACAGGCCTACGGCTTTGAGCGTCGCGCCCATGTCGGCGTCCGACTTGGCCATGAACTTCGCCGTGCCCTCGGCGTCGGCCCATACCACGCCGAAGCCGCGGCTCGCCATGAAGTCCTTGTAGTCCTTGGAGTCGTAGA
>CAZOSA010000312.1:0-2776 GCA_964582155.1 uncultured Enterobacteriaceae bacterium
CGGATCGCCTGCTCCGGCTTGGTGAAATTGGGCAGCGGCTGGGTGCGGATGCGCTGGCCGTCCATGCCGTGGCAGCTGGCGCAGGAGAAATCGAACGACCCGGCGCGGTAGAAGAAGATCTCCTTACCCATCGCATAGGTCGCCCGCTCCTTCGGGTGGTTCCGCGGCGCGGCTAGCTTCATGCCCGCCGACTGTGCGGCGACGTAGGTGGTGATCGATACCGGGTCCGGCGTGCGCGTCGCGCTGCTGAAAGGCGCCTTGGCGAGCTCCTCGTACTTGAAGCCCTGCAGCGTGATCATGCAATGCACGATGCGTGCCTCGGCGTCCATGACGCGGCCGGCGTCGGCGAAGTAGCGCGGCATCTGCGCATACGCCCCTTTCACCACGCCGGGCCCCAGGCCGAGGTCGCAGGCTTCGAGGGAGGCGTTGTTCGGCCCGCGGCGCGCGCGCCACAACTCTTCGCCCTTCACCTCGAACAGCTCCGCGGGGTTGTCCTGCTCCATGATCTCGCGGAATTTGTCGAACTCTGCGGCGGTGGGGTCGGGGACCTGGGCCACGGCCGCAGCTGCCGCGAGCCCCGCGGCCATGCCCAGCACGAGCGCATGTCTCATTTTTGCTCCTCCGCAGCGCGCACGGTGGTCTCGTCCGTGCGCGTTTCGCCCATGTTGTCCTTCCAGGTGACCACCATCTTGTCGCCTGCCTTCGCGCCCTTCACCTTGAAGGCGAACACCGGGTTGCGCGAGATCGCCTGGCTGATGTCGGCGCTGAACACCGTCTTGCCATTGAGCTGCGCGGTGATGCCCTGGATGAAATGCAGCGGTACCAGCTTGTCGCCCTGCTTGCGCTGCCCGGTCTCCATCGGGTGCGCCATCAGCACGCGCACGTCGGCGACGTCGCCCTGCAGAGTGGCGCGGATCTTCATCGGGTCTGCCATGGTCTCGCTCTCCTCAGCCGCCGCAGCCGCCGATGGTGACTTTGACTTCCTTGGCGGCGGTATAGAACTTGCCGCCCGCCGCCGCCACCACGCGCACCGGCGTGGACTCACCCAGCTTGGCGCGCAGGTGCACGTAGGCAAGCGCGCCTTGCGAGAAATCGAAGCTGCCGGCGTAGGGAAAGGGGTTTTTCTCGATGAACACCGCGATGCTGGTGGTGCCCGGGATGCTGCTGGTGATATCGATCGGCACCACCGCGCCGTTCTCGGCGATGTCGGGGGCGCGGATCGCGATGTCCTTCGTTTCCTCGGCGTTGATGATGCCGAGCGCCTTCATCCCGTCCGCGGCGGTTTTCGCCTCGAACGCGCCCTTGTTCCAGGCGGCCAGCGCGCGGCCGGGCCTGAGCAGCGTGGCACCGAAGGCGGCGAGCAGCCCGAGCGCCCAGGCCGCGTTGACGAAATTCCTGCGTGTGCGGATCATGCTTTGCCTCCTGATGCGTAAGGACAGGGATTGTCGCACTGCAACGGCCCTTCCCGCCACCGGGGAAATTTTGCTAGGCTCGGGCCTAGGAGGAGGCGATCATGGAACATCAGGACAGGAAAGTGTTTAGCCGCCGCGATTTCCTCGCCGGTGTGGCGGGCGCGGGCGCGCTGGCGACGACGGTGGGCGAGGCACTCGCGCAGGCGGCCCCGGCGACGCCACCCGGAACGGTATCGACCGACGCCATCAAGGAAGGCAAGGTGCCGGCGTTCGAGTGGCACTCGGAGCGCCCGATGACCGGCAGCCTGCCGGCGCACGAGCACGATTTCGACGTCACGCCCAACCACCGCATGTTCGTGCGCAACAACCTGTTGACGCCGGCGATCGACATCAACGCGCACCGGCTGACGATCAAGGGGCTGGTGGACAAGGAACTCAGCTTCTCGGTGTTCGAACTGGCCAAGGAGTTCAAGACGGTCACGATCCAGGGCATGCTCGAGTGCGCGGGCTCCGGCCGCTCGGGCTACCAGCCCAAGGCGAGCGGCACGCCCTGGCTGCCGACCGGCGGCATGGGTTGCCCGAGGTGGGGCGGCGTGCGCCTCGCCGACGTGCTGAAGGCGGCGGGCCTCAAGCCGGGCGCGGCGCATGTCGCCGGCCAGGGCGGGGATCCGGGCGCCGTGGCAACCGCGGCCCCGGTGATCCGTTCGATCCCGATCAAAAAGGCCATGGACGAGGACACACTTATCGCGTGGTCCATGAACGGCGAGCCGCTGCCCTGGGTGCACGGCTACCCGCTGCGCCTCGTGGCGCCGGGCTGGGTCGGCTCGGCGTCCACGAAATGGCTGCATACGCTGACGGTGCTCGACGCGCCGTTCAAGGGCACCTACATGGATTCGAGCTACCGGGTGCCGAAGCACCCGGTGCAGCCCGGCCAGAAGATGCCGCCGGACGCCGTGTCGACCGAAGCCTGGCCGATCAAGTCGATCATCACTTTCCCGGCGCCGGACGCGAAGTTCAAGCCCGGAGCGGCCATCACCGTGCGCGGCCGCGCCTGGGTGGGGGAAGGCAGCGTGAGTCGCGTCGAGATCTCGGCCGACGAAGGCAAGACCTGGCGCCCGGCGCAACTCGCGCGCGCCGGCGGCCGCTACGCGTGGCGCACGTTCACCTACGAGCACAAGCCTGCAGGCCCCGGCTACGTCACGTTCCTCGCGCGCGCCTGGGACGACCGCGGCAACGCGCAGCCGGCGGTGCCGCACTGGAACCCGCTGGGTTACTTCTGGAACGCCTGGCACCGCGTCGGGGTCGTGGTTGAGGCCTGAACTCTGGCTGTGCGCGGCGCTGCTGGCCGGCGCCGCGCACGCCGA
>CAZOSA010000313.1:0-2729 GCA_964582155.1 uncultured Enterobacteriaceae bacterium
AGGTCGCGCGCCGCCTTGTCCAGGCGGCCGGCGAGCGCGTCGAATTCCGGGACCGCGCCGCCCGCCGCGCGCAGCTCGAGCCGCGCGTCGCGCGAGAGCTCGATCAGCCGCCCCGTGGAAACGCTCTCGCCGAAGAACAGGCGCGCCGTATCCGGCAATTGGTGCGCCTCGTCGAAGATGATCGTGTTGCACGAAGGCAGCAGCTCCGCCACGCCTTCATCGCGCAGTACCACGTCGGCGAAAAAAAGATGATGGTTGACCACCACCACGTCCGCGGCGAGCGCGCCGCGGCGCGCCTTCATCACGAAGCAGTCCTGGTAGCGCGGGCATTCCTGGCCCAGGCAGTTCTCGCGCGTCGAGGTGGCGTGCTGCCATACCGGCGCGTCGTCGGGCACGTCGGGCAGCTCGGCGCGGTCGCCGCTCGCGCTCGTCGCGGCGAAGCGCTCGATGCGCCGCAGCTGCGCCGCTTCCTCGCGGCTGCCGAGGCGCGCTTCGGCGGCGGTGCGCTCCAGCCGGTGCAGGCAAACGTAGTTGGCGCGTCCCTTGAGCAGCGCGGTCACCGCACCGGAGGCTAGCGCCGCGCGCACTGCCGGCAGGTCGCGGTCGTGGAGCTGGTCCTGCAGGGTCTTGGTGCCGGTGGACACGATGACCTTGCCGCCCGCAAGCAGCGCGGGCACCAGGTAGGCGAGGGTCTTCCCGGTCCCGGTTCCAGCCTCCGCCACGAGCGGCGCCGCCTGGTCGATGGCATCGAGCATGGCGCGCGCCAATTCGAGTTGCTGGGGGCGCAGCCGGTAGCCGGGAATCTGCCTGGCGAGCGGACCACCGTCCGCGAACAGGCGCTCCAGCGCTCCAGCGGCGTAAGTGGTTGCTTTCATTCGATTATTGGACTAGATTACTTTAAGTATGCCAGCTAAATATCTGTATTTACTGGCTTTGGCAATTCCGATGGGCTGCTCGACCTTGCCGCGGGAATTGCCGAAAGCCGAGACCGCCCCGGTCGGCGAACAGCGTGCGGAGGCCTTGCTGCAGACGCTGCTCGCGCTCGGCTTGGACTATCGCTACGGCGGAGGGTCGCCCGAGACGGGCTTCGATTGCAGCGGCTTGGTGGTGCATGTGTTCCGCGAGGCCTACGGGATCCGCCTGCCGCATAATGCGCGCGCGCAGAGCGAGTACGGGGTGCGCGTGAGTCTATCGGAACTGCGCGCCGGGGACCTCGTGTTCTACAACACGCTGAACCGCCCTTTTTCCCACGTCGGGATCTACCTCGGCGATGGCCGCTTCGTGCACGCGCCCAAAACCGGCGCCCAGGTCCGGGTCGAGCCCATCAGCGCACGCTACTGGACGAAGCGCTTCGACGGCGCCCGCCGTCTCCAGCCTCGGGCTCTTTAGAAACAGTTCTCATTTGTATTGACTCTCTATATGAGAGTTACTATCATTTGCTTCTCATTTCCATCTGGGGCCCAAATGCCTGTTCTCAAAACGCTCGTCCTCCTCCCGGCCCTGCTTCTTTCCTGCTCCGCGCTGGCGCAGGACAAGGTTCTCAACCTGTATTCGTCGCGGCATTACCAGACCGACGAAGCGCTTTATACGGGCTTCACCAAGCTCACCGGCATCAAGGTAAATCGCATCGAAGCGGGCGAGGACGCGCTGATCGAGCGCATCCGCAACGAGGGCGCGCGCAGCCCGGCGGACGTGCTGGTCACTGTGGACGCGGGGCGCCTTTGGCGCGCCGAGCAACTGGGCCTGTTCCAGCCCGTGAAGTCGGCGCAGCTCGAGGCGCGCATCCCGGCCAGTTTCCGCGAGCCGAACGGGCTCTGGTACGGCGTCTCGCTGCGCGCGCGCGTCATCGCCTACAACAGGTCCAAGGTGAACGCGGCCGGGCTGAAGAACTACGAGGACCTCGCCGACGCGAAATGGAAGGGCCGCGTCTGCATGCGCTCATCGAGCAACATCTACAACCTGTCGCTGATGGGCGCGCTGATCGAGCACCTGGGCGAGGCGAAAGCCGAGGCCTGGGCCAAGTCGGTCAAGAACAACCTGGCGCGCGAGCCCAAGGGCGGTGACACCGACCAGCTGAAGAGCGTCGCCGCGGGCGAGTGCGACGTGACCATCTCCAACCAGTACTATTACGCGCGCCTCGCGCGCTCGCAGAAGCGGGAGGAGCGCGCGGTGGCCGAAAAGCTCGGCATCGTGTTCCCCAACCAGTCGAGCTGGGGCACGCACGTCAACGTTTCCGGCGCCGGCGTGATGAAGAACGCCCCGCACCGCGACGCGGCGGTCCGCTTCCTCGAGTACCTCGCCAGCGACGCGGCGCAGCGCTACTTCGCGGACGGCAACAACGAGTGGCCGGCGGTGGCGGGCGTGCAGGTGGCCAATCCGGTGCTGTCCGACTTCGGCGCCTTCAAGGTGGACCCGATCAACGTCGCGGTGCTGGGCCGCAACCAGCCGGGCGCGCAAAAGCTCTACGACCGCACGGGCTGGAAGTAGCGCCGCGACAGCGCGAACAGCGGCACCAGGCCCACGGCGACGATCACCAGCGAGGGCACGGCGGCCTCGGCGAGGCGCTCGTCCATGGCCAGGTGGTAGGCCTCCACCGCCAGCGTGTCGAAGTTGAAGGGCCGCAGCGCGAAGGTCGCGGGCAGCTCCTTCATCACGTCCACGAACACCAGCAGCGCCGCGGTGGCGAGGCTCGGCGCGAGCAGCGGCGCGTGCACGCGCGCGAGCGTCGC
>CAZOSA010000314.1:0-2722 GCA_964582155.1 uncultured Enterobacteriaceae bacterium
CTTCGGCGGCCGTGTAGCCCAGCATGCGCTCGGCGCCGACGTTGAAGATCTGGATCACGCCCTTCGCGTCCGTGGCGATGCTCGAGAAGTTGGCGCTGTTGAAAATGGCGTCCTGCAAAGCGCCCGTCTTGAGCAATGTTTCTTCGCGCCGAAATGCCGCGAAGCCTTCAGGGCCACGCTGCTGTCCGTCAGCGCCGTCACCAGAACCGGCCTTCGGCATGACCTTTCCCTTGAGAACTTTCATTGGCATACCTCATTCAGACATCGGTTGACCGAAAATCCTTTACCGCCGCGGACGCTCGGGCATTGCAATCGGGGATAGGTGAATAAACTTGGATCGTGAGTCGGATCCAATCGACACCAGTGCTGCGTACATCCGCCGCCGTGGTCGAAAACGTCAGATTTTGGATTGCTC
Source organism: uncultured Enterobacteriaceae bacterium (assembly GCA_964582155.1). GTDB lineage: Bacteria > Pseudomonadota > Gammaproteobacteria > Burkholderiales > SG8-39 > JAABQT01. The sequence goes on from CAZOSA010000314.1 coordinate 416, forward strand.
GCAGCGCGTGCCTTCTTCTGCTCAAAACATGCATTGGTCTTGGAGGCAGACCTCGCGCGGCGCGCACAACAGATGCTGGGTCGGGCAAGTCTTGCCTGTTCTAGTGCCTGACTTGCTCTGGCTCAGCGCGCAGCCACGCGCGGTCGCCCTGAGCCGATCACTTTACCCTCTTTAATCAAGTAGACTTTGCGTATCTGGCCAGAATTCAGGAGCGCCCTATGCAAGTGCAGGCCCAGACGCGTTACAGCAGCTTCGCGAGCTTTTATCCGTTCTACCTGTCAGAGCACTCCAGCCGCACCTGCCGCCGGCTGCATTTCGTCGGCACCACCCTCGGCCTGTTCTTCGCCCTGCACGCCTTCGCCACGCTGAATTTCTGGTGGCTGCTCGCCGCGCCCGCGACCGGCTATGCCTTCGCCTGGGCCGGGCACTACTTCTTCGAGCACAACCGCCCTGCCACGTTCAGCTATCCTTTTTACAGCTTCCTCGGCGACTGGGTGATGTGGAAAGACATCCTCACCGGCAAGATCAGGTTCTGAAACCGTGCTGACGCGCTTCTGGGGCTCCGAGCTCCCATACGTCATCGTCATCGCGCTGGTGCTGACCGGCTTCCTGCTGCGCGCCCGCCCCGGCGAGCGCAGCAGCTACCTCAATACCTTGTGGCTGTTCCTGCTCGGCGTCTTCGGGCTCGCGGCCGGTCGCGGCGCCGAAATGCTCGGCTTCGAGACCGCGGGACGCGTGTTCGAGGTCTTGTTCCGCATCGTCTGGACCCTCGCCCTGATCCGCATCGCCGGATTCGCCGTGTTCCGGCTGGTGCTGCCCAAGCTCGGCAAGCAGCTGCCGCGCATCATCGAGGACCTGGGGATCGTCGTCGTCTACGCCATCTACGCGCTGACGCAGTTGCGCCTGATGGGCGTGGACCTCACCGGCATCATCGCCACCTCCGCGATCATCACCGCGGTCCTCGCCTTCGCCATGCAGGACACCCTGGGCAACGTGCTCGCCGGGCTCGCCATCCAGCTCGACAACTCGGTGCGCGTGGGCGAGTGGATCCAGACCGACAACCTGAGCGGCCGCGTCATCGATATCCGCTGGCGCTCGACCGCCATCGAGACGCGCGACTGGGAGACCCTGGTCATTCCGAACAGCCAGCTGATGAAAAACCGGTTCACGATCCTGGGCCGGCGCGAAGGCGCGCCGTTGCAGTGGCGCCGCGCCATCCAGTTCATGGTCGACCCGGCCGTGCCGCCGGCGCGCGTGATCACCCTGGTGGACGAGGAGATGCGCGAGATCCTGATCGCCAACGTGGCGCGCGCGCCGGCGCCGAGCTGCGTCCTGCTGCGCTTCGAGCACGGCAACCTGACCTACCGGCTGCGCTACTTCCTCACCGACCTGCTGGAGGACGAGTTCACGGATTCGGCGGTGCGCGTGCACCTGTTTGCCTCGCTGCAGCGCGCCGGCATCCGCCTCGCCGAGGAGCAGCGCACGATCCACTCGATCGCCGAGGACGAAGCGCATGCCGAGAGCGTGCGCCAGCGCGAGCTGTCGCGGCGCGTGCTGATGCTCAAGCAGATCGACCTGTTAGCGCCGCTTTCGGACGAGGAGCGAAGCTTCGTCGCCGAGCGGCTGCAGTACACGCCGTTCGCGCGCGGCGACATCATCACCAAGCAGAGCAGCGTCGCGCACTGGCTGTACATCATCGCCTTCGGCGAGGCCGAGGTGCGCTACGAGCAGGCCGGGCGGGCGCCCAAAGTCATCGGCAGCGTGCGCGCCGGCCAGTTTTTCGGTGAGATGGGGCTGCTGGCGGGCGAATCGCGCAACGCGACGGTGGTGGCGCGCACCGACGTCGAGTGTTACCGGCTGGATCGCGCCTCGTTCCAGGCCTTGCTGCTGGCGCGGCCTGAAATCGCCGACGAGGTCAGCCGCGTCATCGCCGCGCGCAAGCCCGACCTGGAAAGCGCGCGCACCGAAGCCGCGCACGCGATGGCGCACCCCGCGCCGCCCACGCAGCCGGCGCTGCTGGAGCGGATCCAGCGCTTCTTCGGGCTGAAGTAAAAGCTTGTGCGAGGATTTGGCCCTTAAAAACGGTCTCGTGTTTTTTGGCTCGGTGAATCTTCGAGCCAAAAAACACGAGATCATGGAAGGGCAAACGCAGGCACCGCGGCGTTCGCGATGAGAAAAATGGGGTCTGTCCCTACGCCGCGAGCATCGCGTCGTCCGGAATCGCCATGACGGCGCTTGCGCCCTTCACCACTGTGTCCCTGAGCGCCGGGGCCTGCACCAGCACCTGGTCGGCGTAGAAGCGCGCGG
>CAZOSA010000315.1:0-2713 GCA_964582155.1 uncultured Enterobacteriaceae bacterium
CGCTCGGTGACCACGTAGTCCATCGGGATGTCCCAGGGTTGCGGGTGGATCGTCGCCATGCGTGCGAGCTCGTAGCCCACGCCGATCACCTGGGGCTTGTCTTTCAGGCTGGCGAGGGTACGGTCGAAGTAGCCTCCGCCGTAGCCGAGGCGATAGCCCTGTGCGTCCCAGCCGTTCATCGGCAACAGTGCCGCCCGCGGCTCGAGTTGCCTCGAGCCGACCGGATAGGGAATGTCGAGCGGCCCGCGGGCCAGCTCCACGCCCGGATGCCACTCGCGGAACACGAGCGGCGTCTTCGGCGCCACCACCACCGGCAGCGCGGTCAACGCCCCTGCCTCGCGCAGCGTTTTGGCCAGATGGCGCGCGTCGTACTCGTTGCGGATCGGCCAGCAGAAGGCGAAAGCGGCGCCGCGCAGGCCAGGGAAGCCCCTTTCCAGGTGGCCGTCGATCGCGCGCCTGCAGGCGTCAACGGTCCGCTCATCGAGCGCCATGCGCACCGCGATCAGACGCTCGCGCTCGCTCTTGCGCCAGGCTTTCAGCTCTTCGGATCGCATTGCGCGTGCTATTCTTAGTTCATGATTTATAGGCGTTTCCTGACTATAGCACTGGGCTGCGCGGCGCTGGCCGCAGGTCCGGCAACCGGAAACGACGACGCCGTGCTGGGCGCGCATGCCGCATTTCGCGCCGGCGATCCGGACAAACTCGCACGCCATGCCGGCGCACTCCAGGGCCACACGCTCGAGCCGTGGGCCGACTACTGGGGCATCAGCCTGCGCATCGACGAGGCCAAGCCGGGCGAAGTGCGCCGCTTTCTCGAGCGGCACGCGGGAACCTACCTCGGCGACCAGATGCGCGCCGAATGGCTGAAGGAACTCGGCCGGCGTGCCGCATGGCAGGACTTCGAACGCGAGCTCGGGCCGCTGGTGCAGGACGAACTCGAGATCCGCTGCTACGCGTGGCGCGCGCGCCTGGCGCGCGGCGACGCCGACGCGGCCGGGGAAGCGCGCGCCGCAGGGCTGGAGCCACGCGAGCTTCCCGACAGCTGCCTGCAGCTCACCGAGCAACTGGTGAAAAGCGGCGACATCGACGCGGAGTGGATCTGGCGGCGCGTGCGTTTGCTGCTGGCGAATGCACGGGTGAGCGCCGCGCGCCGCGCCCTCGGCGCCCTGCCGGCCGAGGAGCAGCCCGATGAGCGCCTGCTGACGCAGGCGGCCACCGCGCCCAGGCGCCTGCTGGAGCAGCCGCCGCGCAATCTGGAGACCCGCGCGGTGCGCGAGATGGTCCTGTTCGCGCTGACGCGCCTGGCGCGCAGCGATGCGCGGGCCGCCGCCGAGGTCCTCGGGGGCGCGCTCGGCGAGCGCCTGCCGCAGCAGGAGCGCGAGTACCTGTGGGCGCAGGTCGCGGCGCAGGCGTCGTTTGATCTGGACGAACGCGCGCCCGCCTGGTTCGCCCGCGCCGGCGTCACGCCGCTCACCGACGAGCAGCTGGCGTGGAAAGCGCGGGCCGCATTGCGCGCCGGCCGCTGGCAGGAGGTGCGTGAGGCCATCGATCCGATGTCGGCCGACGCGCGCCAGGACCTGGCGTGGACCTACTGGTACGGCCGCGCGCTCGACGCGGGGGGCGACGCGCAAGGCGCGCGCGCGCACTACCTCAGGATCGCGGGCCAGCCGCTTTATTACGGTGTGCTGGCCACCGAGGAACTCGGCGGTGAGGCGACCATTCCAGCGCCCCCCTATGAGCCGACGGAAGCGGAGGTGGACGAGGCGCGGCGCCATCCGGAACTCGCGCGCGCGCTCGAGCTGTACCGCCTCGGCCTGCGCACCGAGGCCACGCGCGAATGGATGTTCGCGGTGCGCCACCTGGACGACCGGCGCCTGCTCGCTGCGGCCGAACTGGCGCGGCGCGCGGCGGTGTACGACCGCGCCATCGGCACCGCCGGCCGCACCGAGCGGCTGCACGACTACCGCATGCGCTATCTCGCTCCGTTTCGCGACGTATTCAAGGAGTACGCGCTGGCCTACGAGCTGGAGGAAGCCTGGATACTGGGCCTGGTGCGGCAGGAGAGCCGGTTCATCGTCGACGCGCGCTCGGGCGCCGGCGCCACCGGCCTGATGCAATTGCTGCCGCACACCGCGCGCTGGGTGGCGCGGCGCATCGGCTACAAGGGCTACACGGCCAAGCGCGCCGCCGAGGTCGACACCAACGTATCGCTCGGCACGCGATACCTCAGGTATGTACTCGACGGCACCGGCCATCCGGTGCTCGCCTCGGCTGCCTACAACGCCGGGCCCAACCGCGCACGCCGCTGGCAGCCCGTGCAGGCAATGGAAGGCGCGATCTTCGTCGAATCCATCCCCTATGGCGAGACGCGCGAGTACGTGAAGCGCGTGATGGCGAACACCGTGCACTACGCGCTGCTGCTCGACGGCCACAGCATGCCGCTCAAGCAGCGCCTGGGCATGATTCCCGGCCGCCTGGCGCGGCCGCAACCCGACGACGAGCTGCCGTGATGCGTTGCGATGACATCCTCGTCGTCGGCGGCGCCGGCTTCGTCGGCCGGCACCTGGTGGCGGTGCTCTCGGCGCGGGGCGTGCGCGTCGTCGTGCCCACGCGCCGGCGCGAGCGCGCCAAGCACCTGATCACGCTGCCCACGGTCGAGGTGATCGAGGCCGATATCAACCGGCCGGGCGAGCTGGCGCGGCTCGCGGCAGGC
>CAZOSA010000316.1:0-2711 GCA_964582155.1 uncultured Enterobacteriaceae bacterium
CCGGCGGTGCCGCCCACCTGCAGGCCGCGCGAACCGCCCGCGCCGCCGCCGGTCTTGAGCAGGTCGCTGTCGCCCTGGATGACGCGCACCGACTGCGGGTCGACGCCGAGCTGGTCGGCGACCACCTGCGCGTAGGATGTCCACAGTCCCTGCCCGATCGATTGCGTGCCGGAGTGCACTTCGAGCGTGCCGTCGGCCGCCGCAATCATGCGCACGGTCTCGGTAAGGCGCGCGCTGCCCGTGATTTCCACGTAACAGGCCAGGCCGCGGCCGTAGCGCAAGCCACGCTTCCCGGCGGCGCTCTTGCGCGCCGGAAATCCTTCCCAGTCCGCCGCGGCGAGGGCCGCGCGCAACATGCGCTCGAAGTCGCCGCAGTCGTAGGTCTGTCCCGCGGGATTGGCATAAGGCATGCGCGAGGCCGGCACCAGGTTCTTCAACCGCAGCTCGATCGCGTCCACGCCGAGGTCCATCGCGGCGCGCTGCACCAGTCGCTCGAGCATGTAACCCATTTCCGGGCGGCCCGCGCCGCGGTACGCATCCACCGGTGAAGAGTTGGTGAACATCATCTTCACTTCATGGTCGAGCACCGGGATGGCGTACACACCCGTCGGCGCCCTCGCCCCGGACATCGCCGGCACCGCTGCGCCGAAGCTGGAGATGTAGGCGCCGATGTTGGCGAGCGTGCGGATGCGCAAGGCCGTGAAACGGTGCTCTGAGTCGAGCGCCAGTTCGGCAACGGTGATGTTGTCCCGGCCGTGCACTTCGGCGAGGAAGTTTTCCGAGCGGTCGGCGAGCCAGCGCAGCGGCCGGCCGAGCTTCTTCGCCGCCCAGAGCAGTGCCGCGTGCTCCGGGTAGGCGTAACCGCGCGCGCCGAAGCCGCCGCCCACGTCGGTGCACAGGATGCGCAGCTGCTCCTCCTTCAGCTTCAATGCCGTGGCGAGCTGCGCGCGCACGGTGTGCACGTTCTGCGTGGGGCACCAGAGCGTGTAGCGGTCGGTGTCCTTGTGGTAATGCGCGGCGAGCGCGCGCGGTTCGATGGGATTGGCCACCACGCGCTGATTGACCAGCTTGACGCGCACGACCCGATGCGCCGCCGCAAACGCCGCCTCGCGCGCCGCGACGTCGCCCATGTGGTAGTAGGCGGCGACCAGGCCCGCCTTTGCCGCGGCTTCGAGCCCGGACACGGCCTCGAGCGGCTCCCAGTCCACTTCGACCAGGTCCGCCGCGTCGCGCGCCTGATTGCGCGTCTCGGCCACCACCATGGCGACGGCGTCGCCGACGAAGCGCGCCTCGCCCGCGGTGATCGGCATGCGCGGCGGCGCGACGATCGGCGTGCCGTCCTGGCGCTTGTGCAGGTGGGTGAAGGGGATCGGACCGATGCCGTCGGCGGCGACGTCCACCCCCGTGAATACGGCCAGGACGCCCGGCGCGGCGCGCGCCGCGGCGAGGTCGATTTTCGCGATGCGCGCATGCGCGTGCGGCGAGCGCGTGAACGCCACCTGCGCCGCGCCCTCGGGACGCACGTCGTCGGTGTAGCGGCCCTGCCCGGTCAGCAGGCGCGCGTCTTCCAGCCGGCGCATGGGCTGGCCGATCCACTGGCTGGCGCCGGGCTGGCCGGCGGGAAAGGCGGCGTCGTTCACGAAGCGGCGGATTCTATACTGTGGGCGAGGAGGCTTCGATGACGGAATCGCAGACGCTCGGCTTCATCGGCACCGGCGTGATGGGCGAGCCCATGTGCCGCAACCTCGCGGCGAAGAGCGGCGCCAGGGTGCTCGCCTGGGACCCGGCCCCCGCGCCGCTGGAACGCCTGCGCGGCGCACGCGTCGCGATTGCCGCATCGCCCGCCGAGCTTGCCGCGCAAGCCTCGATCCTGTTCCTCTGCCTTCCGGGCGGCGCCCAGCTCAAGGCGCTGTGCGAGGGCCAGCTGCTCGCCGCGGCCCGCAAGGGCCTGACGATCGTGGATCTCGGCACTTCGGGCGCGGGCCTTACGCGGGAACTCGCGCAACGATTCGCCGAACGCGGCGCCGACTACGCCGATGCCCCCGTCGCGCGCACGCGCGAGGCGGCGCAGAAGGGGACGCTCAGCATCACGGTGGGCGCGTCGCCGGGGGTGTATGCGCGTATCGAGCCTCTGCTCCGCTGCGTCGGTTCCGACATCACGCATTGCGGCGCCGTCGGCAACGGCCAGGTGGTGAAGATCCTCAACAACATGGTGCTGTTCCAGACGGTGAACGCGCTCGCCGAGGCACTGGCGCTCGGGCGCCGCGCGGGCGTGGATCCGGCGCTGCTTTTCGACGCGCTGTCGAAAGGCTCCGCCGACAGCTTCGCGCTGCGCAACCACGGCATCAAGGCGATGCTGCCGGGCGACTACCCGGAGCGCGCCTTCTCGGTCGAGTACGCGGCGAAGGACAACGGCTACGCGCTCGAGCTCGGGCGCGAGACCGGCGTGCGGCTGCGCGGCGCCGAAACGGTCGGCGCAGTGCTGGAGGAAGCACGCGCGGCAGGTTACGGCGGGGACTACTACCCGGTGATTGCCAAAGTCGTCGACCGCCCCTGAGGCCGCGCTACCAGCGCACGGTCGCACCGAGCAGCAGCGCGTGGTCCAGGGTCGCGCCGCCGTGTCCCTCGCGCCAGCCGATGTCGAGGTCGAAATCGCGCGACAGCGACCAAATGGCGCCGGCCGTCGAATAGCGCAGCACTCGGCCGCCGGG
>CAZOSA010000317.1:0-2711 GCA_964582155.1 uncultured Enterobacteriaceae bacterium
CGCCGTGGCGCGTGTAGAGCCAGCCGTTGCGCGCGTTGCGCGTCGGCAGCACGCAATCGAACATGTCCACGCCGGCCGTCACCGCCCCGATCAGGTCTTCCGGCGTGCCCATGCCCATCAGGTAGCGCGGCCGGTCTTCGGGCAGGCGCGGGGCGGTATGCGCGAGGATGCGCTCGCGCGCCTCCTTCGGCTCGCCCACGGCGAGCCCGCCGATGGCGTAGCCGTCGAAGCCGATGTCCTGCAGCCCGGCGAGCGAGGCCTCGCGCAGCTCCTCGTACACGCTACCCTGCACGATGCCGAACAGCGCGTTGCGGCTGCCGTCGAATGCGCGCTTGGAGCGTGCGGCCCAGCGCAGGCTGAGCTGCATCGATTTCTCCGCCTGCTTCTGCGTCGCCGGGTGCGGGGTACAGTCGTCGAAGATCATGGCGATGTCGGAATCGAGCGCGCGCTGCACGCGCATCGATTCCTCGGGCGTGAGCAGCATCCGGTCGCCGTTGATGGGCGAGGCGAACTTCACGCCTTCCTCGGTGATCTTGCGCAGCGCGCCGAGGCTGAACACCTGGAAGCCGCCCGAGTCGGTGAGAATCGGGCCGTCCCAGCCCATGAAGCGGTGCAGGCCCCCGTGCTTGCCGATCACCTCGGTCCCGGGCCGCAGCCACAGGTGGAAGGTGTTGCCGAGCACGATCTGCGCGCCGACCTCCTTCAGCTCCACCGGGGACATGGCCTTCACCGTGCCGTAAGTGCCCACCGGCATGAAGGCGGGCGTGTCCACGACGCCGTGCGCGAGTTCCAGGCGAGCGCGGCGCGCTGCGCCGTCGCGGTGGCTGAGCGTGAACTTCATGCGGCGCGCTCGATCAGCATGGCGTCACCGTAAGAGAAGAACCGGTAGCGCTCGCGGATGGCGTGCGCGTAGGCGCGGCGGATGTTCTCCAGCCCGGCGAAACCGGCCGCCAGCATCAGCAGGCTCGATTTCGGCAGGTGGAAATTGGTGAGCAGCCGGTCCACCAGCAGGAAGCGGAACCCCGGGCGCACGAAGAGGTCCGTTTCGCCGTGCAACTGCCCGCTCAGCGCCGCACTCTCCAGCGCGCGCAGCGAAGTGGTGCCCACCGCCAGCACGCGCCGCCCGGCGATCGCGTCCATGGTGTCGCGCGGCACCTCGTAGCGCTCCTTGTGCATGCGATGCGCGTCGATGTCCTCGGCCCGCACTGGCTGGAAGGTGCCGGCGCCGACGTGCAGCGTCACATGCGCGATGCGCGCGCCGCGCGCCTCGATTGCCGCCAGCATCGCGCGGTCGAAATGCAGTCCGGCGGTGGGCGCGGCCACCGCGCCCGGCTGGCGCGCGTACACGGTCTGATAGCGCTCGGCGTCCGCCGTGCCGGGCGCGTGCCGGATATAGGGCGGCAGGGGTACCGCGCCGCAGCGCTCGAGCACCTGGTGTACGTCCTCGGTGAAGCGCACGCGGTAGAGCTCCTCCTCGCGGCCGATTACCGTCACGCGCGCCCCGTCGCCCACCACCAGTTCGTTGTCCACGCGTGGCGCGTGGCTCGAACGGATCAGGGCCAACGCCTCGCGCGCGCCGGTCACGCGCTCGATGAACAGTTCGATGCGCCCGCCGGTCGACTTCTTTCCCGTCAGCCGCGCCTTGATCACGCGCGTGTCGTTCAGCACCAGGGCGTCGCGCTTGCTCACCAGGGACGGCAGGTCGCCGAAGCCGAGGTCCTCGATCCGGCCGCTCGCCGCATCGAGGCGCAGCAGGCGGCTCGCAGTGCGCTCGGGCGCCGGGTGCTGGGCGATCAGCTCTTCGGGCAGCGCATAGTCGAACTCCGCGAGACGCATGCTGCGGCATTATAGGGTTCTATAATTCCGCTCCCCGCGCCGGAATGGCGGAATCGGTAGACGCAGCGGACTCAAAATCCGCCGGTGGCAACACCATGAGAGTTCGAGTCTCTCTTCCGGCACCAGGACCCGGGCGGTCGCGCGGGCGTCAGATCACCCGCTCGAGCAGGCGCAGGGCCGGTGCGCTCAGGCGAGCTTGACACCTGCCCTTGTCAGCACGCCTTTCAAGGCGCCATCGCTGCACGCAATGGGCATGCGCAGCTCGAGCGCGAGCGCGAGGTAGCTCGCGTCGTAGGCGGACAGGTCGAATTTGCGCGCCAGTCGCAGCAGATCGACCAGCGGCATCGCCGCCTCATGAATGACCGGATGCATGCGGCCCAGGATATCGATCGCCGTGTCCGCCGCATCAGCAGACAGGGCACGGCGGCGCTCCAGGGAGCGCAGCGCATTCACGACCTCAAGGCGCCACAGCGCCGGCGCGTGGTACGGTTCGCGGCGCGCGCGCAGACGCATGCGCCGGCTGTAGGCGCTCGCCTGCCGCGCCGCGACCCAGCCGAGCGCGACCGATGCGTCGAGCACGAAAGCCATCAGCGCCGTCCGTCGGCGATCAGTTTGCGGATGTCGATCCGGCCCTTGATTCTGACGCTCCTGCGGAACGCTTCGGCCTCGTCCAGCACGGCCGCGCGGTCCCACCGGGCCGGCCCGGCCGGAACGATCTTCGCCACCACGCGCCCGCGTTTCGTGATCACGGTCGCGCGCCCCGATTCGGCGCGATCGACCAACTCGGAAAAATGCGCCTTGGCGTCATACACGCTCACCTTGTCCATTGCCGTCTCCTGACTAGTCAAGTCTCGAAAGACTCTACCGGACCGGCA
>CAZOSA010000318.1:0-2697 GCA_964582155.1 uncultured Enterobacteriaceae bacterium
GGTGATGTGCAGCGCGGCGCGCGCTCCGATCACGTGCACCACGCGCATCGCCGAACGGCCCGAAGAGGTGCGCTCGACGTAGACGATCTCGTCATCGTGGCGCACAGACAGGTTCACCGTCTCGCCGGTGTGCGCGTGCAGCTCGCGCATCACCGGCAGCGAGATCTCGCGCACGCTGATCCTGGAGCGCACCATGTTGCCCAGATCGAGCAGCCGCATGCCCAGGCGGTAGCTTCCCGGATCGATGCGATCCACCAGGCGCCCGCCCGCCATCGCCGACAGGATGCGGTGCGCCGTGGACGGGTGCAGCCCGGTGTACTGCGCGACCTGCTTCAGGCCGAGCGGCTCGGGGTGCGAGGCGAGCACATCGAGCAGCTTCATCATGCGGTCGATGACCTGGACTGGCCCCTTGACGTCGTCCTTCGCGCTCATGCAGCGACGATTCTATCTCACGATGTGAAACGCCCGTGCTAACATTTTGCCCATGCCCGTGGTGACGAACGTCGAGGACTTGCGCCTGATGGCGCGCAAGCGCGTGGCGAAGGCTGTCTTTGACTATGTCGACCGCGGCTCCTACGACGAAGCCACGGCGCACTCCAATCGCGCCGATCTGGACGCCCTGCTTTTTCGCCAACGGGTGGGGATCGACGTCGAGCATCGCTCGACGCGCAGCACGATGGCCGGCCAGGACGTCGCGATGCCGGTAGCGATCGCCCCCGTCGGGCTCACGGGGCTGAACTGGGCCGACGGCGAGATGCTCGGCGCGCGCGCCGCCGAGAAATTCGGCATCCCCTTCACGCTGTCCACCATGTCGATCTGTTCCATCGAAGACGTGGCGGGCGCGGTCAGCAGGCCTTTCTGGTTCCAGCTCTACGTGTTTCGCGACCGCGGCTTCGCCGCCTCGCTCATCGAGCGCGCCAAGGCGGCCAAGTGTTCCGCGCTGGTGATGACCCTCGACCTGCAGATCCAGGGCCAGCGCCACATGGACCTGAAGAACGGCCTCGCCGTGCCGCCCAGGCTGACCCTCGGCACTTTCCTCGACGTGATGTTCAAACCCGGCTGGGCGCTGAACGTGCTTTCCGGCCGGCGCAAGTCCTTCGGCAACCTCGAGGGACGCATACCCGACGCGAAAAGCCTTACTACGCTATCGCAATGGATCGCGGGCCAGTTCGACCCGACGCTGTCCTGGAAGGATGTGGAGTGGGTGAAGAACCTGTGGGGCGGAAAGCTCATCCTGAAAGGCATCCTCGACCCCGACGACGCGAAGATTGCCGCCTCGAGCGGGGCGAACGCCATCGTGGTGTCCAATCACGGCGGGCGCCAGCTCGACGGCGCCGTGTCCTCGATTCGCGCGCTGCCCGAAGTGGTGCAGGCCGTGGGCGGGCGCACCGAGATCTGGCTCGACGGCGGCATCCGCTCGGGCCAGGACGTGCTGCGCGCCCTCGCCCTCGGCGCGCGGGGCACGATGATCGGCAAGGCCTTCGCCTACGGCCTGGGCGCGATGGGCGAAGCGGGCGTGACGAAGGTGCTCGAAATCATGCACAAGGAACTCGACGTCACCATGGCCCTGTGCGGGCTGCGCGACGTCAAGGACGCGAGCCCGGCGATCCTGCGCGGCGCTTGACGCGCAGCGCAAATCGCGCTGGTGCCAGCGCGTCGGCGAGCGCACCCTCCAGCGGCAGCGGCTCGCCCTCCATCAGGCTCGCGAGCAGCTCCGCGCCCAGGCCGGCCCACAGCAGCCCGCGCGAGCCGTAGGCAAAGGCGCCGTAGAGCGCGGCATCGGCTTCGAGCGGGCCGATGAGCGGCAGCCGGTCGCGTGCAACGGTGCGAAATGAAGTGCGGCCCGGCAACGCGACCGGGTCGAGCCCCGCCGCCGCGCCGGGGATGATGCGCTCCAGCCGCTCGAGATTTCCCGCATGACTGTCCGCCCGCACCGAGGCGTCGCCGTCCTCCAGATCGAAGCTCGCGCCGGTGACCGATTTGCCATCGATCGGCGGCAGCACCATGCCGCCGCGCAGCACCACGCAGCGCAGGCGCTCGATGGGCGGAAGGTAAGTAAGCTGGCCGCGCACGCGGCGCAGCCGGATGTGCGGCGAGGGCGCGAGCCGCATCGCGTCGGCGGCATTGGCGAGCACCACCGCGCCTGCTTCGGCGATGGCCTCGCCCGCCTGATCGCGCACCAGCCAGCGCGTACCCGCCTGCTCGAGCGCGGCTGCCTCGCGGCCGTAGACCAACCGCACACGCGAGCGCGCGATCAGCGCGTGCGCCAGGCTCGCCGGGCGGATCCAGCCGGCTTCCGGAAACCATATCCCGCCTGCGGCGAGTTTCACTCCTGCGCAGGCGCTCGCCTGCGCGGTATCCAGCGACTGCGCGTACGCGGGTGGGTAGCCGAGTGCGGCGATGGCCGCGCGCTGCGCGGCGTCCTCGCGCGCGTCGCGCGAGAGCTGCAGTACGCCGCAGCGCTTCCATTCCGGCGCCGCGCCGATGGCGTCGAACTGCCGCCAATGCTCGAGCAGAAACGAAAACGCCGCGCGCGTGAGGCGCGCCGCGAAGCTGTCGTCCGGCGTGATGACGGGGTGGAAGGCGCCGGCGTGATTGCCGGAGGCTTCCAATGCAGGTGCGCCGCGGCGCTCGACGAGCGTCACCCCCCAGCCGCGCGCGGCGAGGCGCTCGCAGACGGCGGCGCCGGCGATGCCC
>CAZOSA010000319.1:0-2655 GCA_964582155.1 uncultured Enterobacteriaceae bacterium
CGCGCGACAGAAATCTCACTATACACCGCGCCCGGCATCGCGTAGCCGAGCGCGGCGAAGCGGTTGGCCGCCGCGGCGGCGCGGCTCTTCGAGAGCCGCGCGGCGTAGGCCATCGTCAGCGCCAGCAGCACGCCGGCGATCGCGGTCACCCCGGAAATCGTGAAGCTGTTGCCGACCAGCCCGAGCAGGCGCGTGCCCCAGCGCGCACCCGGGTCCGTGAACGCGAGCTGCAGGAGGATGGCGGCGGGAATCAGGAAGCCGAGCAGCACCGGCATCGCGCAGGCGAGCGTGGCGAGCGCCGAGGGCCAGGCGCGCAGGCGCTGCGGCGGCACGGGCTTGGCCGGCGCGTTGCCGTGGAAAGCGGCGCGGCCGCGCGTGGCGCGCTCCAGCGCCAGCACGACGAGCACGAACGCGAGCAGGCAGCTGGACAACTGGGCCGCGGCCACGCTGTCTCCCATCGACAGCCAGGCCTTGAAGATGCCGGTGGTGAACACTTCCAGCGCGAAATAGGACACGGTGCCGAAATCGGCAAGCGTCTCCATCAGCGCGAGCGCCGTGCCGGCGGCGATCGCCGGCCGCCCGAGCGGCAGGGCCACGCGCCAGAAGTTTCCCCAGGCCGAGTGGCCGGCGAGGCGCCCCGCCTCGAGCGCGCTGCGCGACAGGTCGCGGAACGCGGCGCGCGCGATCAGGTACACATAGGGATAGAGCGCGAGCGAGAGCACGAGCGCGGCACCGCCGATCGAGCGGATCTCGGGAAACCAGTACTCGCGCGCCTGCCAGCCGGTGAGCGCGCGCAAGGCGCTTTGCACCGGCCCGGTGAATTGCAGCCAGTCGGTGTAGGCATAGGCCATCACATAGGCGGGCATCGCCAGAGGCAGCACCAGCGCCCATTCGAGCAGGCGCGCGCCGGGAAAGCGGTAGCTGGCGATGAGCCAGGCTGAGAGCACGCCGATCGAAATGACGCCGCAGGCGACGAGGACAAGCAGGAGACCCGTGTTCGCGACGTACGGCCCGAGGACGGTTCCCGCGATGTGACGCCAGGCGTCGCCCGCCGGCTGCAGGGCGCTGCCGGCGACCCAAAGGATCGGCAAGGCCAGCAAAGCAGCAATGCCGATCGAGAGCGCGGCGGCACCGCGCCTAACTGGTTGATGGAAAAGCACTCGTCATTCTAACAAGAACGATTCTTGTTCCAGTCGGCCTTATAATGGGCTTGTGAATCAACTCGAAGTCAATGGACTGCACCACGGCTACAACGGCACCGAGGTCGTGCGCGGGCTGGATTTCACCTTGCCGCGGGGGGCCATCGGCTGCCTGCTCGGCCCCAGCGGCTGCGGCAAAACGACGGTCCTGCGCTGCATTGCCGGTTTCGAGGCGATACGCGCCGGCAGCATCCAGCTCAACGGCATCCTGGTTTCCGGGCCCGGCGCGATGCTGGCGCCGGAGCGCCGCCATATCGGCATGGTGTTCCAGGACTACGCCCTGTTCCCGCACCTGCCCGTGGAACGCAACATCGCGTTCGGGCTGCATGCGCTGCCGCCCGCGCAGCGTGCCGCCCGGGTGCGCGAGCTGGCCGAACTGACCGGCCTTGCCGAACTCCTGCGCAGCTACCCGCACGAGCTCTCCGGCGGCCAGCAGCAGCGCGTGGCGCTGGCGCGCGCGCTGGCGCCCCGGCCGGAGCTGCTGCTGCTCGACGAGCCCTTTTCCAACCTCGACGTGGCCCTGCGCGAGCGCCTGTCGCTGGAGGTGCGCGAGATCATCAAGGCGAGCGGCGCCACCGCGGTGCTGGTGACCCACGACCAGCACGAGGCCTTCGCCATGGCCGACGAGATCGGCGTCATGCACGAGGGCCGCATCGTGCAGTGGGACAGCGCCTACAACCTCTACCACCGCCCCGCGAACCGCTTCGTCGCCGACTTCGTCGGCCAGGGCGTGTTCCTGCCTGCGCGCAGCCTCGGCGCGCGCCAGGTCGAGATCGAACTGGGCGTGATCGAAGGCGAGATCCCGGGTGGCGCGGCGGAGATCCTGCTGCGGCCCGACGACGTGGTGCACGACGACGCCTCGAGCCTGAAGGCGGAAGTGACGCACAAGGCCTTCCGCGGCGCCGAGATCCTCTACACGCTCAAGCTGGCGAGCGGGCGCAAGGTGCTGGCGCTGGTGCCCAGCCACCACAATCATGCCCTTGGGGAGAGAATCGGCATCCGCCTCGACGTCGACCACGTCGTGGCGTTTCAGCCCGAGCCCTGATCCCTGAGGCCGTAGATCGCGCGCAGCTCGAGCTCGAACTCCCGGCCGTGCAGCTCGGGCGGGATGGGCACGAAAGACTTGGCGTTCCTGAACATGTCGAGCGCCTGCCGGTCGAGGATCTCGTAGCCCGAGCTGCTCCGGACGCGCAACGAGGCGATGCGGCCGTTGGCCGCGATGCTCATCAGCACCACCACCTCGCCCTCCCAGCTGTTGTCGATGGCCGCGCGCGGATAGCGCTTGAAGCGCGCCGCTGCGATATTTAGGCTCTGGCGAAAATGGTCCCGGGCGGCGGTGTCCAACACATTTGCGGCGGGCGGCGCAGGCCGGATTTCAATGCGCGCAAGCGGGCCGGGGGCGGCAGGGGTGATTGGGGCTGCGGGCGGCTGCGGCGCCGGTTCGCTCAACGCCGGT
>CAZOSA010000320.1:0-2651 GCA_964582155.1 uncultured Enterobacteriaceae bacterium
AAAAAGGTGCCGCCGCGGAACAGCATCCGCGTCGGAGCCGCCAGCCGCAAGCCGCTGCGCGCGGCGCGCGCGGCGAATGCCCGTGCCGACAGCGGGCGCGCCGGGCGCGAGAAAATAACGTGCGGCTTGGGCTCGGTGAGGTGGCGGCCCAGAAATCGCGCCACGTCGCCGCTGTCCCAGCGAATGCGCTGCAGAACTCTCCGCGCATTCCGCACCATGTCGTCGCCGAGCCGGGCCGGGTGGCGCCGAGGCCTGAGCCCCGGGTCTGCGTAGATTCCCGAAAGCTGGAGGCGGTCCTGCAAGTCATCCAGGAACCGCGCTCCCAGTTCCTGGGCATCGGGCGCGCGAAAGCCGATCGAGTAGGTGATGCAATCGCCGCCCACCGCGACACCGTCGTGCGCGCAGCGCGGTGGCAGGTACAGCAGGTCACCCGCATCCAGCACCCATTCGCGCGCGGGACGGAAGCGGCGCAGTATCTTGAGCGGCGCGCCGGCCACCAGCTCGAGGTCGCGCTGGCGGCTCACGCGCCAGCGCCGCCTGCCTTCGCCCTGCAGCAGGAACACGTCGTAGTTGTCGAAGTGGGGGCCGACGCCGCCGCCGGCAGGCGCGTAGCTCACCATCAGGTCGTCGAGCCGCGCATAGGGGATGAACGAGAACTCATCGAGCAACCGCTGCGCGGCGGGCAGCGCGTGGTTGACGCCCTGCACCAGCAGCGTCCAGCCCGATCGGGGCAGCCGCTTAAGTTCGCGCCGGTCGAATGGCCCGTGCCGTACCTGCCAGCGCCGGCCCTGGCGCAGCACCAGGCGCGACTCCAGGTCCTCCCGGGCTGCCAGCTCGAACAGTTCCTTGCGCCGGATGAGCTTGCCGCACTCCGGCAGGGCGCCGCGCACCAGCAACGGCCGTTTTTGCCAGTGACGGCGCAAAAACTCTGCCACCGTCAGGCCGGCAAGAGGAGTTTTTGTCATGCAAAACGATGATAAAGGAGTTTGTCGGGTGGAAGACCGGCAAACTCCTAATCCGGGAGAATTTTTCGGCAAAAACGCTTGACCGCGGCGGCTGTTGTTCACACAATAAAGTAAGAGCCCATAAACATGTTGCCGGCAACCCTGCACACGTCGACCATGCTGCAACCGGGGCAGCCGGCGCCGGGTTTCGATCTGCCCGATGCCGACATGAACCTGGTGAGCCTCCACAGCTTCCGGAACCGCCGCAACGTCGTGCTCTATTTCTATCCCAAGGACGACACGCCGGGCTGCATCCTGGAGGCGATCGAATTCAGCGAGAAAGAGGACGACTTCGGCGCGCTGAAGACGGTGGTGGTGGGGGTGAGCATGGACGACTGCCTGTCGCACGGCGCGTTTCGCGACAAGCACGGCCTGTGCGTGCAGCTGCTTGCCGATGCGGATGGCGAGGTCTGCCGCCGTTACGGGGTGCTGCACGACAAGGAGCACGACGGCAGGAAAAAAACCTGCATCGTGCGCTCGACGTTCATCATCGACCGCAAGGGCACGTTGAAGCAGGCGCTCTACGGGGTCAACCCGCGCGGCCACGCGCAGGAAATTCTTCGGCTGTTGAAAGGCATGGGCAAGTGCAAATAAAGAAGGACACCGTCGTTTCGCTCACCTACGAATTATTCGACACCGACGGCGGCACGATCGAGAAGACGGATGCCCCGATCGAATACCTGCACGGCGGCTACGACGGCATATTCCCGCAGGTGGAGAAAGCGCTCGCCGGAAAATCCGCGGGCGAGAACTGCCGCATCAGGCTCGAGCCCAACGACGCGTTCGGCGATTACAACGCGGAACTGGTGCATCTCGAGCCGCACAGTAAGTTTCCCAACGGCATCGCGGTCGGCATGCAGTTCGAGGGGCGCGGCACGGAGTCCGGCACCGCGCTGCTCTACACCGTCACCAACATCGCCGACGGCAAGGTGGTGGTGGACGGCAACCATCCTCTCGCCGGCAAGACGCTGGAGTTCTCCTGCACCGTGACCGCGGTGCGCGCGGCGACCCAGGAGGAGCTCGCCCACGGCCACGTGCATGGTGCCCATGGGCATCATCACTGAACGGCAGAAGCGTGATTCGTGGGTTGTGGGTTGTGGGTCGAAGACTCTTTAATAACACGCTCCGCGCTCTGGACGATCCACGATCCACGATCCACGATCCACGATCCACGCCCTTCCGGCGTCAGCTTCCCGGCGTCACTTCGAACCTGACGCGCCCGGCTTCTTCGCTGACGCGAATCCGCACCCAGTTCATCGTGGGATAACCGAAGACTTCCACGCGCATGAAATTGGCGAGGGGCGTGCCCTTGGCGGGGTCGCGCAGCGGGCGGTCCACGCGGTAACGGTGCGTGTCGCCGTGCACCAGCAGCACTTCACCATCGAATTCCCGGGTCGTTGCCGCCAGCGCGGCCAATAGCTCTCGATAGCCGAAGTAGCGGTTGGTCGGCGAAGCCCAGGGATTGGCCTGCATCAACACCACCACCGCGCGCAGCCCGTTTCCACGCGCGAGTGCGAACGACTGCTCCAGCCATTCGCCCACAGCCGCGCTGCGCAGGCGGAATTCCTCCGGCATGAGGCGGGCGTTGTTGTCGGACCCAGGCACGTTGAGCGTCACGAACAGCACGTTGTCATGCCGCCAGCGCGC
>CAZOSA010000321.1:0-2650 GCA_964582155.1 uncultured Enterobacteriaceae bacterium
TCCACGGCGAAGGCGTGCACCGAGGTGAGCACGCCCGAGCGCACGAGGAAGGTGCCGAGCAGCGACAGGGCGAACGCGACGATGGCGAGCAGTACGGTCCAGCTGCGGAACGCGCCGCGCTTCTCGGTAACCGCAAGCGAATGGATCAGCGCCGTGCCGACCAGCCACGGCATGAAGGAGGCGTTCTCCACCGGGTCCCAGAACCACCAGCCGCCCCAGCCGAGCTCGTAGTAGGCCCAGGCGCTGCCGAGCGCGACGCCCAGCGTCAGGAACACCCAGGCCACCGTGGTCCAGGGCCGCGACCAGCGCGCCCAGGCGGCGTCCAACTTGCCCGAGAGCAGCGCGGCGACCGCGAAAGCATAGGCCACGGAGAAACCGACGTAGCCCATGTAGAGCATCGGCGGATGGATCACCATGCCCAGGTCCTGCAGCAGCGGATTGAGGTCGCGGCCGTCGGCCGGCGCCGGAAACAACCGGTCGAACGGGTTCGAGGTGAACAGCATGAAGGCGAGAAAGCCTGCGCTCACCAGCCCCAGCACGCCGAGCACTCGCGCCGCCATCTCCTCGGGCAGGTGCGCGCTGAACAGGCTGACCGCGAACATCCACACGCCGAGCATCACGCACCACAGCAGGAGCGAGCCTTCGTGGCTGCCCCATGCCGCGGCGACGCGGTAGTGCAGCGGCAGCGCGCTGTTCGAGTTCATCGCCACGTTCTGGACGCTGAAGTCGTTGGCGACGAACGCGTAGGTCAGGCAGCCGAAGGCAAACGCGACCAGCAGCGCCTGCGCCTGCGCCGCGGGACGCGCCACGCCCATCCACACCGCATCGCCGCGCGCGGCGCCGGCGAGCGGCAGCACGCCCTGCAGCAGCGCGACGATGAGCGCGAGCGAAAGCGCGAGTTGCCCGAGCTCGGGGATCATTTCAGGGTCTTCGCCATTCTTTCGGCGGTCTCTTGTGCGCGCTTCACGGCCTCGGCGGCTTCCGGCGGCATGTAGTTCTCGTCGTGCTTGGCCAGGACCTCGCGTGCGCGAAATACGCCGTCGGCGCCCAGTTGCCCCTGCGCCACCACGCCCTTGCCCTCGCGGAAAAGGTCGGGCAACGCGCCATTGAAGAGCACCGGGATGGTCTTGGCCGTATCGGTCACGAGGAAGCGCACCTCTACGCCGTCGCGCTTCACGCTGCCCTTTTCCACCATGCCGCCGATGCGGAAAGTGCGGCCCTGCGGCGCCTCGTTGGCCGCGATCTGGGAGGGCGTGAAGAAGAAGACGAGGTTCTGCTCGAACGCGTTCAGCACCAGCGCCGCCGCCACGCCGAGCGCGGCGAGGCCGAGCGCAATGACGGCCAGCCGCTTATGCCTTGGCTTCACGCGATCGCCGCCTCAGCAAAAGGATTTCGCAAGCCAGACAGGCGAAGGTGATGGCGTAGGACCCCCACACGTAAAAGCCATAGCCGCCCATCGCCCAGAATTCGCTCCATCCGCCCCAGTTCATTGTCTCTCCAGAATAATGCAGCGCACGCGCGTCAGCGACGCAGCAAAGCTGTACAGCCAGAACGCCAGCGCCATCAGGATCATTCCCGTCAACATGGTCGCCGCCATGCTCGGCGCCCTGGTCAGGCTGACCGATGCGCCCTGGTGCAGGGTGTTCCACCACTGCACCGAGTAGTAGATGATCGGGACGTTGACCACGCCGACGATCGCCAGAAGCGCGCCGGCGCGGTCGGCGCGGCGCGGGTCGTCGATCGCCGCCTGCAGCGCCATGAACCCTAGATACAGGAACAGCAGAATAAGTTCCGAGGTGAGCCGTGCGTCCCACACCCAGTAGGCGCCCCAGGTCGGCCTGCCCCACAGCGCGCCGGTCCACAGCGCGATGAAGGTGAACAGCGCCCCGGTGGGCGCCAGCGCGCTCGCCATCATGCCGGAGAGCCGCGTGTTGAAGGCGAGGCCGAGCGCCGCCCAGAACGCCATCACCAGGTAGAGGAACATCGACATCCAGGCCGCCGGAACGTGGATGAAGATGATGCGGTAGGCCTCGCCCTGCTGCGCATCGGTGGGCGCGACGAAAAAGCCGACGTACAGGCCGGCGGCCGCAAGCAGCGCGGCCGCGAACGCGAACCAGCGCGCGAGGCTCCCGGCGAGCGGGTAGAACGTCTGCGGCGACGCGAACCAGAACCACTTGATGGTTGCACTCATTCCGTTGAAATCCTCAAAGCCGCGGCGATGGCCCAGGGCGCGAACGCCGCCGACACCACCAGCAGCGCACCGAGCAGCAGGAACTGCCCCTGCGGCGCCAGGCCCGCCGCCGCCATGTCCAGGCTGCCCGCGCCGATGATCAGCACCGGCACGTACAGCGGCAGCACGAGCAGCGAGAGCAGTACGCCGCCCCCCCTCAGTCCCAGCGTAAGCGCGGCGCCGATGGCGCCGATCAGGCTAAGCACCGGCGTGCCGAGGAGCAATGATAAAGCAAGCGTACCGTAGAGAGGCGCCGGCAGGTCGTATTGCAGCGCGATCAGGGGCGCGATCGCCACCAGCGGCAGCCCGGACACCAGCCAATGCGCCAGCACCTTGGCGCTGGCCACTACCCCGAGCGGCGCGGCGCCGAGCAACATCTGCTCCAGCGTGCCGTCGGCATGGTCCGCGGCGAACAGGCGC
>CAZOSA010000322.1:0-2645 GCA_964582155.1 uncultured Enterobacteriaceae bacterium
GGGCTGCGCTTCAACCCGGAAACGCTGACCGTGCGCCTGCGCGCCAGGACGGTGGGCGAAGTGCTGGCGATGAGCGTGGACGAGGCGGTGGAATTCTTCGCGGCGCATGCGTCGATCCATCACGCCTTGCGCCTGCTGCAGGATGTGGGACTGGGTTACCTGACGCTCGGACAGCAGAGCCCGACGCTTTCCGGCGGTGAGGCCCAGAGGATCAAGCTTGTCACGGAACTCGCAAAAGTGCGGACGTCTCCGGGTTTATCCGATCTCCCGTCTTCCGCTCGCGGAAGACGGGAGACAGCCTTTCAAGGCGCCAAAACACTCTACGTCCTCGACGAACCCACCGTCGGCCTGCACATGGCCGACGTGGAAAAACTCATTCGCGTCCTGCACCGCCTGGTGGACGCCGGCAATACCGTGGTCGTCATCGAACACAACCTCGACATCATTGCGGAAGCCGATTGGCTCATCGACCTCGGCCCGGAAGGCGGCGACGCGGGCGGCAAAGTGGTCTACCAGGGCCCGCCCGAGCGCGCGGCGCGCGGCCACACCGCGCAGGCGCTCGGCGAATTTCTCCTGCAGCGCGCGGCCGCGTGAGCGCGCTCGCCCCACCCAGCCGCCCGGTGGCGCTGGCGCTGATGATCGTCGCGCCCGTGCTGTGGAGCCTTGCTGGCGTGCTCACGCGCCAGATCCAGACTGCAGGCGCCTTCGAAATGGCCTTCTGGCGCAGCAGTTTCGCCGCACTGTTCGTGTTCGCCGCACTTCTCGTCCTGCAAGGCCAGCGCCCCTGGGAGACGCTGCGCGCGGCAGGCCTGCCGGGCCTGGTATCGGGCGCGATGTGGGCAATCATGTTCACCTGCTTCATCGTCGCCCTTACCCTCACCACCACGGCCAACGTGCTGGTGGTCTCGAGCCTGGGGCCCCTGTGCACCGCGCTGCTCGCCCGCTTCGTACTGCGCGAGCCGATCCCGTTGCGCAGCTGGATGGCGATCGTCGCCGCGAGCCTCGGCATGGCAGCCATGTTCGGCGCCGGCTTCACCACCGACGAACCGCGCCACCTCGCGGGCATGGCGCTGGCCCTGACGATCCCGATCGCCGGCGCGGTGAACATCGTGACCCTGCGCAGGAGCGCGGCGCATCTCGACCTGATGCCGGCGGTGATGCTCGGTGCGCTCCTGTCGGTGGCGGCGACGCTGCCCTGGGCACTGCCGTTCACCGCCAGCGGCCGCGACCTCCTGGTGCTCGCGACGCTCGGCGTGTTCCAGCTCG
Source organism: uncultured Enterobacteriaceae bacterium (assembly GCA_964582155.1). Classification (GTDB taxonomy): domain Bacteria; phylum Pseudomonadota; class Gammaproteobacteria; order Burkholderiales; family SG8-39; genus JAABQT01. The sequence goes on from CAZOSA010000322.1 coordinate 1,267, forward strand.
GCTTGCCATGCATGCTGCTGGTGCTCATCAGCCGCACGCTCACCGCGCCGGAGATCGCGCTGCTCGCGCTGCTGGAAGTGGTGCTGGGGCCGCTGTGGGTGTGGCTGGGCGCCGGCGAAGTGCCCGCGGGAACCACGCTGCTCGGCGGCGCGATCGTGCTCGCCGCGCTGGCCGGCAATGAGGCCGCCGCACTCGCGGAGCGCAAACATGTATAATGCGCGTCGGGTTTCTGTTTCGCGTACATCCGGTTAGCGTCTCAGTCGTTTCACGGTCCATCCCGGACCGTCGATTCACCAGCCTGGAATCGCATCAGCCTGAACCGGTCGGAAGTGTTTCTTCCCAGGCCGTGCTCAGGAGAATGTCATCAGCAACTTCAATACACTCGGCCTTCAGGCCGAGCTGCTCCGCGCTGTCGCCGAGCAGGGTTACACCATCCCCACCCCGATCCAGACGCAAGCCATCCCGGTGGTGCTCGCCGGGCGCGACCTGCTTGGCGCGGCGCAGACCGGCACGGGCAAGACCGCCGGCTTCACGCTGCCGCTGCTGCAGCGGCTCAACGCCGCCGGGCCGCAGCATCCGCGCCGCGTGCGCACGCTGGTGCTGACGCCGACGCGCGAACTCGCCGCACAGGTGCACGAGAGCATCCGCACCTACGGCAAGCACCTCAGCCTGCGCGCCACCTGCGTATTCGGCGGTGTCGGCATCCACCCGCAGATCGCGGAACTCAAGCGCGGCGTCGACATCGTGGTGGCGACGCCGGGGCGGCTGCTCGACCACGTGCAGCAGCGCACGGTGGACCTGCGTTACGTGGAGATCCTGGTGCTGGACGAAGCCGACCGCATGCTCGACATGGGCTTCATCCCGGATATCCGGCGCATCCTCAAGCTCCTGCCCGCCAAACGGCAGAACCTGCTGTTCTCGGCCACCTTCCCGGAAGAGATCCGCACGCTGGCGGGCACCTTCATGCACGATCCTGTGACCGTCGAAGTCGCGCGGCGCAACACGCCGGTCGAACTCATCGACCAGGTCGCGCACCCGGTGTCGCATGACCGCAAGCGCGCGCTGCTTTCGCACCTGGTCAAGTCAAACGACTGGCAGCAGGTGCTCGTCTTCACGCGCACCAAGCACGGCGCGAACCGCCTGGCCGAGCAGCTCGAGCGCGACGGCATCGAGGCCGACGCCATCCACGGCAACAAGAGCCAGGGCGCGCGCACGCGGACCCTCAAGCGCTTCAAGGACAACGAGCTGCGCGTGCTGGTGGCGACCGACATCGCGGCGCGCGGCCTCGACATCGAGTCGCTGCCGCACGTCGTGAACTACGACATGCCGCACGTGGCGGAAGACTACGTGCACCGCATCGGCCGCACCGGCCGCGCCGG
>CAZOSA010000323.1:0-2641 GCA_964582155.1 uncultured Enterobacteriaceae bacterium
CGTCATCATCTGCTTCCTGCAGGCGAGCTACGCCATCCGCAGCGGCGGCATGCTGCAGGTCGACGTGCTGCCCGGGCTGCTGCCGGCGCGCGGCCGCGAGGCGCTCGCCGCCGCCGGCTGCCTGCTCGGCTGCGCCTTCTTCGCCGTGATCCTCTACGGCGGCATCGACCCCCTGGCGCACGCCTGGAGCTCCAACGAATACGAGGGCGAGGGCGCGCTGCGCGTCCCGTCGTGGCCCGCGCGCTTCGTCGTCTTGCTGGGGTCGGGCCTGGCGGCGCTCGACTATGTCCTGGCCTTTTTGGTTCACATAAGAAAGATCAAATAGATGTTCGGTACCGGGGAAATGCTTCTCCTCGTGACCGTGCTGCTCGGCCTAGTGTTCGCCGGCGTGCACATCGCGGTCGCGCTGGGCTGCGCCGCGATGCTGGGCATCTACCTGATGACCGGGGACTTCCAGGTGGTCGCGAGCTTCCTCGGCAGCACCGCCTACGAGGCGGTGCGCGACTACATATTCGCGGTGATCCCGCTGTTCATGCTGATGGGCGAGTTCCTCGCCAAGTGCGGCGCGGCGAGCGACCTGTTCTCCCTCTTCAACCGCCTGACGCGCATCGTCCCCGGACGGCTCGCGGTCGCCACCGTGATCTCCAACGCGGTGTTCGCGTTCGTCACCGGCGTGAGCATCGCCGCCGCCGCGGCGTTCTCGCGCATCGCCTATCCGGAGATGAAGCGCCACGGCTACGACGACCGCTTCGCGCTGGGCTGCATCGCGGGCAGCGCCTGCCTGGGGATGCTGATCCCGCCCAGCGTGCTGATGATCGTCTGGGGCATCCTGACCGAGATGTCGATCGGCGACCTGTTCCTCGCCGGCATCCTGCCCGGGTTCCTGCTCACCGGCTTCTACGTGCTCTACATCCTGGGTGCCGCGGCGCTGAAGCCATCGCTGGTGGGAGAGGGCTCTCCCGAGGCACAGGCGATGAAGGACCTTCCCCAGACCGGACTGGTCCGGGCGCTCGTCAGCACGTTGCTCGTCATCGCGCTGGTCGCCGGAACGCTCGGCGGCATCTGGTTCGGCGCGTTCACGCCCACCGAGGGCGCCGGGGTCGGCGCCGCCGCGGCGCTGCTGCTCGCGCTCGGCAAGGGTCTGCGCGCGAAGGAGGTCGGCGAGGTGATCCTGTCGGTCGGCAGGACTTCGGCACCGCTGCTGCTGCTGCTGTTCGCGGCGCAGCTCTATTCGCGCGTGCTCACCATGACCGGGTTCACGCGCGCCGCGCAGGAGCTGCTGCTCGGCAGCGGCCTGGGGCAGGGCGGGGTGCTGTTCCTGATGGTGCTGGTCTGGCTCGTCCTCGGCTGCCTGATCGACTCGATCTCGATCATGCTGCTCACGGTGCCGATCTTCTTCCCGATCGCCGTGGCGATCGGCCTCGACCCGCTCGCCTTCGCGATCATCGGCATCGTGGCCATCGAGACCGGCCTGCTCACGCCGCCCTTCGGGCTGCTGGTGTTCACGGTCAAGGCGGCGGTGCAGGACCCGCGCATCGGCGTCGGAACCATCTTCGCCGGCTCGACGCCCTACTGGGTCGCGCTGCTCGCAGTCGTGGTCTGCCTGTGGCAGTTCCCCCAGATCGCGACTTATCTGCCGAGTCTGATGAGGGGCTGACGCATGCCTGCTTTGACAAACCTGGCCTAGCTCGAGGTCGAGCGCAGCCCGGCGAGCAGGCGCTCGATCGTTTTCTCGACTTCCTTGCGCGCCGCGCCGGGATCGGCGGCGGTTGCGATCACGCGCGCTCCGGTAGTGAGCGCGCCGAGCACCACCTGGGCGAGCGTCTCGGCCGACTCCGCAATGCCCTGGCTGAAGCCGGCTGCCCCGGCCTCCTGCAGGCAGCGCGCGAACGCCGCGACTTCGTATTTCTGCTCCAGGTTGCACCAGGTCTTCCAGCCGAGCACCACCGGCGCCTCGAGCACCAGGATGCGCGTCAGGGCGGGATCGCGGCAGGATTCGAGGTACGCGCGGCACATCGCCTGCAGCCGCTTCCAGGGATCGCGCGCCGCGGCGCCGGCAGCCTCGATGCGCTCGACCAGCTCGCGCTCCATGTCCTCGACCACAGCGAGGTAGAGATCGCGCTTGTTCGCGAAGTGGTGGTACAGGGCGCCCTTGGTGACCTTGGCCCGATGCACCAGCTCGCCCGTGTTGGTGCCTGAATAACCCTTCAGCGCGAACAACTTGCGCGCCTGGTGGCGCAGCGCCTTCTGCGTCACCTCGCCCTGCGCCGCGCGCCCGTCCTTGACTTCCATACTGGCGGTATGTTATTTACATACCGGCAGTATGTCAAAACCCGAGGAGGTGGACCATGCCGAAATACGTGATCGAGCGAGAGTTGCCGGGCGCGGGGAAGATGAGCCGCGAGGAGCTGCGGGCGGTGGCGCAGAAGTCGAACGGGGTCATCGACACGCTGGGCACCAGGATCCAGTGGGTGCATACCTACGTCGTCGACGACAAGCTGTACTGCGTCTACAACGCCGACTCCCCGAAGATCATCGAGGAGCACGCGAAGTGCGGCGGTTTTCCCGCCAACCGGATTTCCCGCGTGCGTGCCATCATGGATCCCACGACCGCGGAAGCGTGAGGTTCTGGAAGGGCCGC
>CAZOSA010000324.1:0-2639 GCA_964582155.1 uncultured Enterobacteriaceae bacterium
CCAGTCCTTCAGCCAACCCATCGGATGCCCAGGAGGATCAACACGATACCCGCCAGATGGTAGAGGTGAAGTTCCTCGCCCAGCAGCGCGACCGCCATCAGCGTGCCGAACAGCGGGATCAGGTGCAGGTAAACGCCCGCGCGCGACGGCCCGACCTCCGCCACGCCGCGGTTCCACATCACGTAGCACACCACCGACGGGAACAGGCCCAGGTACAGCGTGCCGAGCACCGAGCCCCAGGTGGCCTCGAAGCGCCCGCCGGCGCCGAGGTCGATGAGGTAGGCGGGAAGGCCGGTCAGCATCCCGGCCAGCATCACCGCGAGCATGAAGGCGAATGGATCCAGGCCCTTGGGTGCCCAGCGCAGGCAGGCCGTGTACAGCGCCCACAGCGCGACATTGGCGAGCAGCCACAGGTCGCCGGGGTTCGCTCCCAGCGTGCCCAGGGCGGCGAAGTCCAGGCGCAGCACGATCGCCAGCACGCCGCAGGAAGAAAGCACGAGGCCCGCCACGGCGCGCGGGCGGATGCGTTCGCGGAACAAAAGGAACGCGAACAACGGGATCAGCGCCGGCGTCACCGACTGGAACAGCACCGCGTTGGTCGCCGTGGTCTGCTTGATGCCGACGTAGCCGATGGCGTTGTAGAGCACCGTGCTGCAGGTGCCGAAGAACAGGATCGGGCGCCACGCCGCGCACACTTTTGGCCACTCGCGCGCGAGGATCGGCGCGGCGAGCGGCGCCAGGAACGCGATCGCCGCCGCCCAGCGCCAGAAAGCGAGGCTCACGGGCGTCACGTGCGGATGCACGGCGCGCGCGACGATCCAGTGCCCCGCCCAGAACAGCGCCGTGAGCGCGAGCAGCAGGTGGGGCGAGACCCGGAAGGTTGGCATGGTCCTCGCTACAATACCTGCATGGTCTCGGTCGTCCAGCTGCATCCGCAAAACAGCGCGGCCGCGCTCGAGCCGCTCGCCGGGGGGCTGGCGCGCGAGGAGCGCGCGCAGCTCGCCGCCGCGCTCGAATTCGCCGAGCCGCTCTACGCAGGGCATGCGTTGTCCACCGGCGAGCCGGTATGGCCGCACGCGCTCGGCCTCGGCGCGAGCCTTGCCGCCATCGGCGTCGATCCGGCGGCGCGCGCCGCAGGCGTGCTGTTCGCGGCGCCCAAGTACCTCGGCGAGCGCGGGCACGAGCTGCTGGCAGAGCGCTTCGGCGCGCAGGTCGCGGGCCTGGCCGCGGGTGTGGAAAAGCTCTACCAGCTGCGCGTGCTGACGCGCGCCAGCGCCGCGCAGCAGACCGAAACGCTGCGCAAGATGGTGCTCGGCATGGTCGAGGACGTGCGTGTGGTGTTGATACGCCTCGCCAGCCGCACGCAGACGCTGCGCTGGTTCGCGAAACATCCGCTCGAGGAGCGGGCGGCCTACGCCCGCGAGACCCTCGAAATCTACGCGCCGCTCGCGAATCGTCTTGGCGTGTGGCAGCTGAAATGGGAGCTGGAGGACCTGTCGTTCCGCTATCTCGAGCCCGAGGTATACAAGCGCATCGCGAAGATGCTGGATGAGCGCCGCGTGGAGCGCGAGCGCTACATCGCCGACGCCATGGGGGCGCTCTCGCGCTCGCTCGATGCGGCCGGCGTCAAGGGTGAGGTCAGCGGCCGGCCCAAGCACATCTATTCGATCTGGAACAAGATGCGCGTCAAGGGCCTCGATTTCGAGCAGCTGCACGACGTGCGCGCGCTGCGCGTCATCGTGCCCGAGGTCAAGGACTGCTACGGCGCGCTCGGCGCGGCGCACAACCTGTGGCAGCCGATCGAGCGCGAGTTCGACGACTACATCTCGCGCCCCAAGGACAACCTGTACCAGTCGTTGCACACCGCGGTGCTCGGCCCCGCAGGCAAGACCCTGGAAGTGCAGATCCGCACCGAGGAGATGCACCGGCACGCCGAGCTCGGCGTGGCCGCGCACTGGCGCTACAAGGAGAAGGGCACGGGCATTCGGGCGGACCGCGCCTTCGACGACAAGATCGCCTGGCTGCGCCAGCTCCTGGCCTGGCGCGACGAGATCGCCGACGGCGGCACCTGGGTCGAAAAGACGCGGCGCGCCGCGCTCGACGACACCATCTACGCGGTGACGCCGCAGGGCAAGGTGGTGGACCTGCCCCAGGGCTCGACGCCCATCGACTTCGCGTACGCGCTGCACACCGACATCGGCCACCGCTGCCGCGGCGCCAAGGTGGACGGTCGCATCGTGCCGCTGGACACGCCGCTGAAGAGCGGGCAGCGCGTGGAGATCAACGTCGCCAAGACGGGCGGGCCATCGCGGGACTGGTTGAGCGCCGAGCGCGGGTTCCTGAAGACCAGCCGCGCGCGCGCCAAGGCGCGCCACTGGTTCAACCTGCAGGAGGGCGGCCGCGAGTCCGAGCCAGCGCCCAGGCCGAAGCTCGTGCCGCCGCCGCCGTCGGTCGCGCCGAAAAAGCGCAAGCCCGCGGCAGCGGGCAGCGGCATCCTGGTGGTGGGCCTGGATCGCCTGCTCACGCAGCTTGCGAAATGCTGCAAGCCGGTGCCGCCCGACCCGATCCAGGGCTTCGTCACGCGCGGGCGCGGCGTATCGATTCATCGCAGGGACTGCGCGAGCCTGAAGCGCCTGGCG
>CAZOSA010000325.1:0-2633 GCA_964582155.1 uncultured Enterobacteriaceae bacterium
CCATCGCCATGGATCCGATGCTGGCGATGTACGACGAGCCCTTCGGCGGGCTCGATCCCATCTCGCTCAACGTGGTCGCCGGCCTGATCCGCCGGCTGAACGACGCGCTGGGCGCGACCTCGATCGTCGTGACCTACGACGTGAGCGAGTCGCTCAAGATCGTGGACTTCCTCTACGTCCTGTCGGAAGGCGTCGTGATCGGCCAGGGCACGCCCCGGGAACTGCTCGACTCGCAGGATCCCCGCATTCACCAGTTCCTGCACATGCAGCCCGACGGCCCGGTCAGGTTCCACTACCCCGGCCCGCCGCTCGCGGCCGACTTGCGGCTGGGCTAGGCCTTGCTGTCTTTCGGGACGAACTTCAGCGCCACCCCGTTGTTGCAGTAGCGCAACCCGGTGGGCGGCGGGCCGTCCTTGAACACGTGACCGTGGTGGCCGTCGCAGCGCGCGCAGCGGTACTCGGTGCGCGGGTAGAGCAGGTAGTAATCCGTCTTGGAAGTGAACGCGCCCGGGATGGTGGTGAAAAAGCTCGGCCAGCCCGTGCCGCTGTCGAATTTCATCGCCGAGGTGAACAGCGGCAGCTCGCAACCCGCGCACACGAACACGCCGGCGCGCTTTTCGCGGTCCAGGGCGCTGGTGCCGGCGCGCTCGGTGCCGTCCTCGCGCAGCACGTTGTAGGCCTGGGGCGAGAGGCGCTTGCGCCACTCCTCCTTCGACAGCTTCACCGCATCCGTCGCGGACGGCACGGGCGTGCCTGCGGCGAGGAAGGTCTTCCAGTTGTTCTGCAGCTCTTCGACCATTGCCGGTCCTTTCTTTTGCGCATGCACGTGCCAGCCGGCCCCCGCGAACGAGGCAGCGGCCAGCGCCTTCAGCAATGTACGTCGTTTCATTTGGCCTCCTTGCGCAGTTTAGTCGAAAGCCGGGCGCGAACCTGACACGCCAATGGAAACGGCCACCCGGATGGGTGGCCGTTGGATTGCCCCGCCAGGCGGGAGTTCTAGTAGCCGGCGTGGTTGGCGATGGCTGCGCCGATCACCGTGCCCAGGATCAGGCCGCCAATGACGTTGTGCGAGGGGTACCCGTTGTAGTCGTACGCCGGGCGTTGCACGACCACCGGGCGCTCCACGAAGACCGGGCGCTGCACGACAACCCGGCGATACCCGTAAAAGCGGGGACCGTGGTTGTTGACGATGACTGCGCGCCTCTGAAAGCGGTCGCCCCGGTATTGGTTCTGGAACTGCTCGCCCCGGTGATTCTGGAATTGGCTGCCCCGATAGTTGTGGCGCTCGCCCCGGTAGCCGTCGGCGAATGCGGGCGCGGCAGCGAGGAGCGTGGCACCCGCGAGGGCGGCAAGCGTGATTTTCTTCATGTTCATGGCTGACTCCTTTCGTTGTGGGTCCGGCACTTGCAATGTCACCGGCACGCAGCCATGGTTGCCCGGGGGGGCGGTAACGTGTGTTACCGAGTGTAATTCCGGTAACGCGCGCGGGCGTGGACTAGAGCCGCGGCCCCCGCCGCCGGTACTGGAGCAGCCCCCCGACCTTGCGCTCGAAGGGGTCGCGGCGCGTGACCGCCTTGAGGTGGTGGCGGTTCACCAGGGGGAAATGGCGCAGGGCGTCGAGCGATTCCGCGACCTCCCAGGCATTCTTTTCACCGCTCACCCAGAGCTGCGCATCCACCCGGCGCAGGTCGTAGGACACCGAGTACTCGCGCAGCGTCTTGTGGTCGCGGCGGTTGCAGTATTCGTGGAAGTAGGACATCGCCAGCTCGCGCAGGCTGCGATACACCGGGTCGCGCCAGCGCAGCCCGATGCCGTTGGTCTTGGAAATCGCGCCCCAGTGGCCGCGGCGGCGGAACAGCGCCACCACGTGGTCGAAATCCCGCACCGCGCGCATGTCCATGAGCAGGGGCGGCTCGCCGTGCACCCACAGCGCCGCCGCGGCGAGCATCGCGCCCTCGATGCAGTGGGCGCTGCCGGAGCGCAGCACGGCGCGCACCGGCCGGCAGGTGTCGCCCCCGGGCTCGAAGTTCTGGCGCAGGCCGTAGAGGAAGCTCTGGATCTTCGCCGGGCTGTCGAGGCGGCGCAGGACCGCGTACTCGGCCTTGGTGAGGCCGAGGTCTTCGCGCCGGGCAACCCTGCTTTTCGCCGTCATGGGGGCGCATCTTGACATGGCCGGGTGGTTGGGCTGATACTTAACCTTATGGTTCAGTATCAGGACGCCGTCCTCGACCGCGTGTTCGGCGCGCTTGCCGACCCGACGCGCCGCGGCGTGCTCGATTCGCTGGGGCGGGGCAGCCTCGGGGTATCGGCGCTGGCGCAGCCGCACGGCATGTCGCTGCCGGGCTTCATGAAGCACCTGCGGGTGCTGGAGGAGGCCGGTCTCATCGCCCGCACCAAGGAGGGCAGGGTGGTGAGCTGCGAGCTGTCCGCCGCGCCCATGAAGGCCGCGGCGGCCTGGATGTCGCGCTATGAGAAATTCTGGACCGAGAAGCTCGATTCGCTCGCCCGTTACCTGTACCAGCAGGAGGAACTGCAGACATGGAACAAGCCAGGCTCGCCCAAAGGCCTTCGCTCAGCCTCACCCGCAGCTACCCCGTCGCGCCGGAGAAAGTCTGGCGGGCGTGGACCGACCC
>CAZOSA010000326.1:0-2631 GCA_964582155.1 uncultured Enterobacteriaceae bacterium
TGCGCGTCGTAGTGCGTGTGGTTGTCGATGATGCCGGGCATCAGGGCGAGGCCGGCGGCATCGACGATGTCTTTTCCCGGAAGGGACTTCCCGATCTCCGAGATCCTGCCGTCCTTGACGGCCAGGTCAGCCTGGATTGGTTCGGCGCCGAGTCCGTCCAGTATCCGTGCACCGCGGATGACGAAGTCGTTCATGCCCCTATACTAACGGCCCCATGGACCTGTTTGACGTAAAGGGGAAGTCCGTCGTCGTTACAGGCGCCGCGCGCGGCATCGGCAAGGCCGTTGCGGACCTGTTCGCTTCCCGGGGTTCCACGGTCGCCCGGCTCGATCTTGAGCCGGGCGAAAGCATTTTGCAGTGCGACGTCACCGACGAGCGCGCAGTCGACGGGGTCTTCGCAAAGCTGGGCAGAGTCGACATCCTGGTCAACAACGCCGGCATCGCCGTGCGCAAGCAAGCCCTCGAAATCTCGCGCGAGGATTGGGACCGGGTGATGGCCGTGAACGTCACCGGACTGTTCCTGTGTTCCCGGGCGGCAGCCCGCTCCATGAAACGAAACGGCGGCGGCGCCATCGTGAACCTCGCCTCGATCATGGGTTTCTCCGGCGGCCTGTTCCCCAACCCTGCTTATCAAGCCTCGAAGGGGGCTGTGGTAAATCTGACCAGGGCATTGGCGCTCGAATTCGCCGAATTCGGCATCCGGGTGAATGCCGTCGCCCCGACCTACGTGCGCACCCCCCTCACCGCGCCGATCTTCTCCAACCCCGAATTGCTGAACAAGGTAATGCAGCACACCCCGCTCGGCGTGCTGCCGGAAGTCGAGGACATCGCGGCAGCGGTCCTGTTCCTCGCCAGCCCGGCGGCGCGCTGCATTACCGGCGTCACGCTGCCGGTGGACTCGGGCTATCTCGCGCGCTAGTCGACCAAGGAGCTCTCGCATGATTTCCGCAGGCAGGATCTTCCTCGCCGGGTTGCTCACCGTGTTGCCGGCGCTGGCCACCCTCTACCTCGTCCTGTGGCTGGTCGGGACCATGGAGCGCTTCTTTGGCGCGCAGCTGAAGTGGCTGATGCCGGACGAGTACTACCGCACCGGCATGGGCCTGCTGCTCGCCGTGCTGGTCATCTTCGGCGTCGGGCTGCTGACGCACGCCATGCTGTTCCGGCGCGTGTTCGGCTGGGCCGAGCGGCTGCTGCTGGAGATCCCGCTGGTGCGCTCGCTGTACTCGGCGCTGCGCGATCTGTTCGGGCTGATCGCGAGCGGCCAGGACGCCGCGGCGCTGCAGGTGGTTGCCGTGACGCTGCCGGGGACGCAGATGCGCCTGCTCGGATTCGTCACGCGCAGCGAATTCTCCGGCTTGCCGGAGGGCGTAGGCAGGCCGGGGGAGATCGCGGTCTACCTGCCGATGAGCTACCAGATCGGCGGCTACATGCTCATGCTCCCGCGCGAGCAGGCCGTCCCGGTCGAGATGTCGCGCGAGGAGGCGATGAAATTCGTGCTCACCGCGGGGTTCAGGATGCCGCGCAACGGCGGCTAGTAACCCGCGGCGCGGTCGACGAGGTGCAGCGGCGCTGAGCCGCGCCGCAGGCGCTCGATGTTCTCCACGATCTTCGCCACCGCGGTGCGCGGCTCGGTGAGCGCCGCGGCGTGCGGGGTCACCGTCACGCCGGGATGCGACCAGAGCGGCGAATCCGCGGGCAGCGGCTCGGGCTCGAACACGTCGAGGTAGGCGTGCGCGAGGTGCCCGGAGTCCAGCGCGGCGAGCAGGTCCGCGCTCACCACGTGCGCGCCGCGCGCCACGTTGATCACGCAGCCGACCTTGGGCATGCGCGCGAATGCGGCGGCATTCAGCACGCCGCGCGTTTGCTCGGTAAGGGGCAGCAGGCAGACCAGCGCGTCGCTCATGCCGAGGATTTCGTCGAGATCCGTGGAGCTGTGCACGCCCGCAACGCGCTTCGGCCGCCGGCTCCAGCCGCAGACCTTGAAGCCGAGCGCGAGGAGTTTGCGCGCCGCGTCGGTGCCGAGTTCGCCCAGCCCGAGCAAGCCGACCGTGCGGTCCGACGGCAGGAACTGGCCGCGCCGCTGCCACTTCTTTTCGCGCTGCCATTGGCGGTAGAGGTAGAGGTGCCGGTGCCAGTCGAGCACGTGCGCCAGCACCGTCTCCGACATCGCGCCGACCATCCCGGGATCCACCAGGCGCGCCAGCGGCACGTTTCTCGGGAGCTCCGGATCCTCGAGCAGCTTTTCCACGCCCATCCACAGCGACTGCACCAATTTGAGGTTTGGCAGCCTGCCGAAGATGCCGGGATGGGGTGTCGCGACCAGCGCGACGTCGACATCCGCGCGCGGCTCGACGGTGAATTCGTCCCGCGGCAGCGCGCGCTCGAGCAGCGGCAGCCAGCGCTCCGCGGGCTCGATCTGCGACGAGAACAGGAGCTTCATTTGACGGCCGATGTTAGCATTCGCGCACTGAGGAGGTGCCATGCCCAGCCGCAATTTCAGCGAGAAAACGCTCACCGCCGAGGTTCTCAAGCGGGTCGGCAAGGCGCCCGACGCGCGCACGAAAAAGATCATGCACAGCCTGGTGAAGCACCTGCACGCCTTCGTGCGCGAAGTGCGCCCGACGCAGGAGG
>CAZOSA010000327.1:0-2622 GCA_964582155.1 uncultured Enterobacteriaceae bacterium
GGCTGATGAAGGCCACCGAGCAGATCTCCGCGATGGAGATGATGGCGGTGGACCCGGTCGCGCGCGTGGTCGCTCCGCGCTTCTGGGGCGGCGTGCTCTCGATGCCGCTGCTCGCGGCGCTGTTCTCCGCCATGGGCATCTTCGGCGGCTATCTCGTCGGCGTGGTGCTGATCGGCGTGGACGAAGGCGCGTTCTGGTCGCAGATGCAGGCGGCGGTGGACGTGCGCACGGACATTCTCAATGGCGTCATCAAGAGCGTGGTGTTCGGCGTGGCCGTCACGCTCATTGCGGTGTTCGAGGGCTACGACGCGCCGCCCACCGCCGAGGGCGTGTCCGGCGCGACCACGCGTACCGTGGTCACGTCCTCGCTCGCCATCCTGGCGCTCGATTTCGTGCTCACCGCGCTGATGTTTACCGGAGGTGCCTGAAAATGAATCGTTCCGCCATCGATCTGTGGGTCGGAGTTTTCGTCGCCATCGGCCTGGGCGCACTGCTGTTCCTCGCGCTCAAGGTCGGCAACCTGGCCTCCTTCTCCACCGCGCAGACCTACCAGGTGCGCGCCATGTTCGCCAACATCGGCGGCCTCAAGGTGCGCGCCCCGGTCAAGAGCGCCGGCGTGGTCGTGGGGCGCGTCGCCGACATCCGCTTCGACAACGAGAGCTACGAGGCGGTGGCGCTGCTCACGGTGGATGCGCGCTACCGGTTCCCGCGCGATACTGCCGCCAAAATCCTCACCTCGGGGCTGCTCGGCGAGCAGTACATCGACCTGGAGGCGGGCGGCGACGGCACCATGCTCAAGGAGGGCGATCGCGTGAAGATCACGCAGTCGGCGGTGGTGCTGGAGAACCTGATCAGCCAGTTCCTGTTCAGCAAGGCCGCCGAGGGCGGCGACGCGAAGGGCGGCAAATGAGCGTGCGCTGCCTGCTGATCGCGCTGGCGCTCGCGGCAAGCGCGGGCTGCGCCACGACCGCCGCGGATCCGCGCGACCCGCTCGAGGGCTTCAACCGGGCGATGTACTCGGTCAACGACGGGCTCGATGTCGCGTTATTCAAGCCAGTGGCGCGCGCCTACCGGGCGGTGGTGCCCGGCGCAGTGCGCGACATGGTGCGCAACTTCTTTTCCAACATCGACGACCTGTATATCGGCGTGAACAATCTGCTGCAGGGCAAGGGGGAAGACGCGGCCGGCGACCTGGGGCGCTTTGCCATCAACACCACCTTCGGCGTGTTCGGCATCCTCGACTGGGCGAGCGACATGGGGCTGGAAAAGCACAACGAGGACTTCGGCCAGACCCTGGGCACCTGGGGAGTCGGCGACGGGCCTTACCTGGTGCTGCCGTTCTTCGGCCCCCACACCCTGCGAGACGCTGCGGCGCTGCCGCTCGACTGGGAAGCCGATCCGGTGGTGAGTCACTATCCGGTGGGCGAGCGCAACGCGTTGAGCGTTACGCGCCTGGTCAGTCGGCGCGCCGACCTGCTCGACGCCAGCCGCATGCTCGATGACGCGGCGCTCGACAAGTACGTGTTCCTGCGCGAAGCGTACCTGCAGCGGCGCCGCAGCCTGATTTACGACGGCAATCCCCCGCGCGAGAAGCGACCCACGCAATGAGGAGAAACCCGATGCACCGACTACTCGGCGGCGCGGCGCTCGCGCTGGCCGCCTTCGCGGCGCCCGCACAGCCCATGGCGCCGCCCGACGAGCTGGTCAAGGGCGTGATGCTCGAAATCCAGGCCATCATCGCGCAGGACGCGGAGCTGAAAGGCGGCGATCGCGGCAAAACCATCCGTCTGATCGAGGACAAGGCGCTGCCGCACTTCAACGTCCTCGGCATGACGGCGCTGGCGGTGGGCGCAAGTTGGCAGAAGGCCACCCCGGAGCAGAAGAAGCGCCTGGTGGAGGAATTTCGCTCGCTGGTCTTGCGCACCTACGCCAGCTCGCTCGCGTCGTTCGGCGACCAGAAATTTGTTTTCCGCCCGCTGCGCTTGAAGCCCGCCGACACCGACGTCACGGTGCAGGTGCGCATACTGCAGTCCGGCACGAAGCCGGTGGTCGTCGAGTACGACATGGAGAAGACGCCCCGGGGCTGGAAATGCTACGACTTGCGCGTGGCGGGCATCAGCCTGGTGGTCAATTACCGCACCGAGTTCGCCAACCTGGTGCGCGAAGGCGGCATCGACGGCCTGATCCGCACCCTCGAGGTGAAGAACAAGTCGTTCGGGGCGGCGAAGGCGGGCGCAGCAAAATGATCCGCGTCGAGGGCGGGCGGCTCTACGTCACCGGCCCGGCGACGCTCGCCAACGTGTCGCAACTGATCGAGGAATCGAAAGCGCACGTCGCGAGCGTGAGCGCGATCGACCTGGGCGAGGTGACCGAGTTGGATTCGTCGCTCCTCGCCGTGCTCATCGGCTGGCTGCGCGAGGCGGGGAGCCAGGGCCGCGCGCTCTCGTTCTCGCGCCTGCCGCAGGACCTGCGCACCCTGGCGCAGCTCTACGGCGTGGCCCAGTTGCTGCCAGAAGACGCCGCGCCCCGCTGATCCCCGCCATCGAAGTGCGCGGCGTGGAAAAGCGCTACGGCGCGCTGCAGGCGCTCGCCGGGGTGTCGCTCGAGGTGCGCCAGGGCGAG
>CAZOSA010000328.1:0-2598 GCA_964582155.1 uncultured Enterobacteriaceae bacterium
TGTCGCCGCCGGCGCGCAACTTCCTCAACTCCAGCTTCGCGCACCTGAAGCGCTTTCGCGACCTGGAGGGCGAACCGCACTTGGAGATGCACGCCGAGGACGCGGCGGCGCGCGGCATCCGCGACGGCGAGCAGGTGCGCGTGTTCAATGCGCGCGGCAGCCTGCGGCTGCGCGCGCGCGTCAACGGCAAGCCGCGCCGCGGGGTGGTGGTCGCGCCCTCGGTGTGGTGGAAGAAGTACTCGCCGGACGGCGGCAACGCGAACAATCTCACCGCGCAGCGCACCACCGACCTGGGCGGCGGTGCGACTTTCTACGACTGCCTGGTGCAAGTCGAGCGCGCCGCAGTTGCTGCGCCCTAGCGCGACCGGAACAACCACAGGTTCTGCCGCCGCCATGCACTCCATGCTGCGCCTGGCAAGGTTCCTCGTGCCGTACCGCTGGCGCGTCGCCGCGGCGCTCGCCGCGCTGCTGGTGGCGGCCGGCTGCGTGCTCGCGCTCGGCCAGGGCCTCAGGCACGTGGTGGACAACGGCTTTGGCAGCGGCGAGCCGCAGCTGCTCGACCAGGCGCTGGGCGCGCTGATCGCGCTCGCGGTGGCGCTCGCGCTCGCCACCTATTTCCGCTTCGCGCTCATGATGACCACCGGCGAGCGCGTGGTCACCGACCTGCGCCGCGCGGTGTTCGACCACCTGCTCGGCCTGTCGAGCGCGTTTTTCGAGTCGACGCGCACCGGCGAGGTGATCTCGCGCCTCACCAGCGACACCACCGTGCTGCAGCAGGTGATCGGCTACGGCCTGTCGATGTTCGTGCGCAACATCCTGATGATGATCGGCGCCGCGGCGATGCTGTTCTTCACCAGCTGGAAGCTCGCCCTGCTGGTGCTGCTCGGCGTGCCGGCGACGCTGGTGCCGATCCTGCTGCTGGGGCGGCGCGTGCGGCGCCTGTCGCGCGAGAGCCAGGACCGGGTCGCCGACGTGTCGGCGCACGTCGACGAGGCGGTGCACGAGGTGCGCACCGTGCAGGCCTATGTGCACGAGGATCACGATCGCGCGGAATTCGCGCGCCACGCCGAGGCCGCCTACGCTGCCGGCGCGGCGCGCGTCGGGCAGAAGGCCTTCCTCATCGCGGCGGTGATGCTGATCGCGTTCTGCGCGGTGGGCGTGATCCTGTGGGTGGGCGGGCATGACGTATTTGCCGGGCGCATGTCGGCGGGTGAACTCTCGGCCTTCGTGTTCTATGCGGGCGTGGTGGCGACCGGGGCGGGCACGGTGTCCGAGGTCTGGGGCGAGCTCCAGAGTGCGGCCGGTGCCACGGAACGCCTGTTCGAGTTGCTCGACGCGCGGCCCGACATCGTTGCACCCCTGGAGCCGCAGCCGGCGCCGCAGGCGCCGCGTGCATTCGAGTTCGACGCCGTGACCTTCGCCTATCCCGCGCGCCCCGCTATGCCGGCGCTCGCCGGCTTCACGCTGCGCCTGGCGGCCGGCGAGCGCGTGGCGCTGGTCGGCCCCTCGGGCGCCGGCAAGAGCACGGTGCTCGCGCTGCTGCTGCGCTTCTATGACCCGCAGGCGGGCGCGATCCGCATCGACGGCGTCGACCTGCGCGCCATGGAGCCGCGGGCGCTGCGCGGCCTGATCGCGGTGGTGCCGCAGGAGCCGGTGATCTTTGCCGCCAGCGTGTTCGACAACGTGCGCTACGGCCGGCCCGGGGCCGCGCGCGCCGAGGTGCAGCGCGCCTGCGAGCAGGCTTTCGCGCTGGAATTCATTGAGCGCCTCCCGCAGGGCCTGGACACGCCCCTGGGCGAGCGCGGCGTCACGCTCTCGGGCGGGCAGCGCCAGCGCCTGTCGATCGCACGCGCGTTGCTCGCCGACCGGCCGCTGCTGCTGCTGGACGAGGCCACCAGTTCCCTCGATGCGGAGAGCGAGCGCATGGTGCAGCAGGCGCTCGAGGCGCTCGAGCACGGGCGCACCACGCTGGTCATCGCGCACCGCCTGTCCACCGTGCAGCACGCCGACCGCATCGTGGTGCTGGAGCGCGGTGCCATCGCGGCGCAGGGCACGCACGCCGAGCTGATGCGCCAGGGCGGCCTGTATGCGAGCCTGGCGCGGCTGCAGTTCCTGGATGGCGGCGCGGAGCGGCTCGAGCGGGCGGCATGAGGTGGGCGGCCCTGCTGCTTGCGTTTTGCGCGGCGGCGCACGCCGAGCCGCTCAAGGTCGGCTCCAAACGGTTCACCGAGTCCTATATCCTCGGCGAGGTCATCATCCGGGCAGTGGGCGATGCGGTGCACCGGCCCGGGCTCGGCAACACCGGCATCCTGTACACGGCGCTCAGATCCGGCTCGATCGATCTTTATCCCGAATACACCGGCACCATCGCGAAAGAGATCCTCAAGCTTGACGGCAATCCGGGCCTCGCGGAGCTGAACCGCGCGCTCGCACCGCTGGGGTTCGGCGTCGCGGTGCCGCTCGGCTTCAATAACAGCTACGCGCTGGCGATGCGCGAGGAGCGCGCGCAGGCGCTCGGCATCCGCGCGCTCGGCGACCTGGCAAAGCATCCGGCGCTGAAACTCGGCCTGTCGCAGGAATTCATCGGCCGCGCCGACG
>CAZOSA010000329.1:0-2597 GCA_964582155.1 uncultured Enterobacteriaceae bacterium
AAGGTGCTCTCGGCGTCGCCGGCGCTGACGCTGAGGGATTCCGTTTGATCAGCGGCTCGGGCGTACCATGGCCGGACTTGACCCCGAGCTCGGGGTCGAACAAACACCCCAAATGGGGGGAATGGTTTCTCGTTAGAAGCCTTATGCCCACGACGCCCCTCGACCGCCTCATGTTCGCGCAGGGTGGCCTTTGCTTCTTCTGCAAGCAACCGCTACCAAAGGCGGAGGCCAGTGTTGAGCATCTTTTCGCCAGCTCCAACGGCGGGAGCAACAAAGATGAAAACTGTGTCGCTTGCTGCAAATCCGTCAATGCGCTTCTCGGAAGCATGTCGCTCAAAGAGAAATTCCAGGTGGTGCTCAACCAGAAGGGTCAATTCAAGTGCCCGAACGCTGGCGGCGCACCAAGAGCGACGCCGCTGCTGGCTAGTTCTCCGTCAAAGGCTCCCGCTAGTGCAAAGCCGAAAACCGACAATTTCAGCATGGTTGTCGCAAACCTAGCGCAGCGCGGCAGTTCACGGCCGCGAAAACTCAAGACTCTCACGAGCACAGTCGCTTCGCTTTTCCCGAAGGGGATCGCCGAAGCTGAACTTACCGCCCTCATTCAGCAGTTGCAGTCAACGGGCAAAGTGTCAATCTCGGAGAACAAGGTCTCCTATGCCCTTTGAGCCGTGACCGGCCGGGGAGATTGGTAACAGGAACGTCGGAGGAGATGGTTCACAGGATTCCATGTCTTGCTGCGCAATGGAATGCTCTGATTCGGCTGAGCGAATCGGTGCGCAGCGACCGTTCGCTACGCATATACCGAACAAGGTATAAAGAGGAAAACCAAGGTAAAGGTCGATAGCCTCATGCAGGCGCTGGACCGGTTCGAGCGCACCTGGAAGCCTGCCCGGAAGGCAGGGGCGCGTGGCGCCCGGGTGCTCCTGCTGTCGCTCAACACCTGGGTCTCGGCGCGCAAGGTGCCCTCGGCGTCGCCGGCGCTGACGTTGAGGGACTCGGTCTAGAATCGCGCATGGCCGAAATCGCCGCGCTTGCCGCGATCGCCGCACTTGCGGCGATCGTCTGGCTCGCGCTCCGGCTGCAGGGCGGAGCGGAAAAGAAACATCGCGAGATGCTCGGCGACCTGCACGACGGGCTGACGAAGCAGGGCGACCGCCTCGGCGGCCAGCTCACGGAGTTGAGGGAGGCGCTGGCGGGCAAGCTCGACACGCGCCTCGATCAGATCGCGCTTCGCGTCAGCGAGCGGCTCGACGAGGGGTTCAAGAAGACCAACGAGACCTTCGTCAGCGTCATGTCGCGCCTCGCCACCATCGACGAGGCGCAGAAGAAGATCGAGACGCTGACCGGCAGCGTGGTGAGCCTGCAGGAGCTGCTCGGCGACAAGCGCTCGCGCGGCGCGTTCGGCGAAGTGCAGCTCGAGGCGCTGGTGCGCAACGTGCTGCCGAACCAGGCCTTCGAGATGCAGTACACGCTGTCCAACGGCATGCGCGTGGACTGCGCGCTGAAGCTTCCCCCGCCGACCGGACTGGTGTGCGTGGACTCGAAATTTCCTCTTGAGAACTACAAGCTGATGCTCGACCCGAAGGCCAGCGAGGTCGAACGGGCGATCGCGCAGAAGGCGTTTCGCGCGGACGTGAGAAGGCACGTCGATGCGATCGCATCGAAATACATCATCGACAACGAGACTTCGGACGGCGCGGTGATGTTCGTGCCGGCGGAGGCGGTATTCGCCGAGATCCACGCCTACCATTCCGAGGTGGTGGACTACGCGATCGGCAAGCGGGTGTGGATCGTGTCGCCGACCACGCTGATGGCGGTTCTCAACACCGCGCGCGCGGTGCTCAAGGATGTCGAAACGCGCAAGCAGATCCACGTCATCAAGGAAGCACTCGGCCGCCTGGCCGTCGAGTTCGGCAGGTTCGACGACCGTTTGAAGAAACTCGCCGACCACATCCGCCAGGCGCACGAGGACGCGGAGAAGATCCAGATCACCGGCGGCAAGATCGCGCAGCAGTTCCAGAGGATCGAGGCGGCGGAGCTGGAGGAAAAGCCGGCCGCCGCGGTGGTGCGCCTGGAGGACGGGCGCAAGCCCTGAGCGATGGAACTGGTGTGAAACGCATCGCGGTCCTCACCAGCGGCGGCGACGCCCCCGGCATGAACGCCGCCATCCGCGCGGTCGTGCGCGCCGCGCTCGCCAGGGGCTGGGAGGCGCTCGGCGTACGCAACGGCTACGCCGGGCTGCTTGCCGACGACACGCTCGAGCCGCTCGCCGCGCGCGACGTGGGAGGCATCATCCAGCGCGGCGGCACAATCCTGGGAAGCGCGCGCTGCCCGGAATTCACGCAGCAGGAGCACCGCGCCCGCGCGCGGGCGCGGCTCGCCGCGCGCGGCATCGACGCGCTGGTGGTGATCGGCGGCAACGGCTCGCAGACGGCGTCGCACCTGCTGTGCAAGGATGGATTCCCGGTGATGGGGGTGGCTTCGACGATCGACAACGACATCTACGGAACGGACGTGACGATCGGCGTCGATACCGCAGTCAACATCACGCTCGAAGCCATAGACCGCCTGCGGACCACCGGCTCGTCGCACCAGCG
>CAZOSA010000330.1:0-2595 GCA_964582155.1 uncultured Enterobacteriaceae bacterium
CGCCGTCGCCAACGCGGCTTCTCCACCAGGCCAGTGGTGTCACGGTCAATCCGAAACTCCCCACTTAGAACAATTGAAATCTCCCCACCCTCTGACGACGGAGGTGGAAAGTGGAAGAGAGAATCGAAGCTGAAGTGGCCGCTGTCGCCGCCCTGCAGGGCGTCGAGCAAGCGCATGGTCCCCAGCAGGTTGACCGCCATCGCCTCCCTCGCGTGACCCGCCTCGCGCGCCGGGTTGGTGTAGGCGGCGAGATGGAACGCGAAGCGCGGCGCGACGCCCCGCACCGCGTCCTCCAGACCGCCGCCACCCAGATCCGCCTCATGGTACGCGACGCTATCGCCGGCACCGCGATCGCCGCGGCGCCGCACGAGTGCGCCGACCCGTGCGCCGAGCGCCGTGAGGCGCTCGACGAGGCGAGCGCCGATGAACCCGTCCGCGCCGGTGACCAGGACCGGCTGTCCCTGCAGTCGCTCGCGGTCGTGACTCATCGGTTGCCGATAACCGTGTCGGAGCGGAACACGAACCTGCGGCTGCCGAGGTAGAACAAGACCGTGTAAGTGCACACGCCGAGCGTCTGCGCGAGGTAGCCGTTCACGCCGAACCCGTCCGCGGCGGCGAGAACCACCACGAGGTTCGCGGCGTACGCGGCCGCAAACACGATCAGGAACCTGTACAGCGTCTTTCGCGCCGGCGCGGTGCTTCGAAACACCCAATTGCGATTGAGGCTGAAGCTGAGCGCCAGGCCGACTGCGTACCCGGCCGCATTGGCCGCCGCCTCGGGCGCATCGAAGGCGAGCTTGACGCCGAAGATCACGCCCAGCCCGAGCAGGGTGTTGAGCGCTCCGGCGGCGACAAACCTGCCTAAGCGGCGCCCCTCCGCGCCGACTTCAGGCGCGGGCGTAGACATAGTACTGCGCGCCGAACGGCAGCCAGCCAAGGGCACTCTCCAACGGGCGCAGTGACGCGAGCGCGCGCGGGAAAAAGACGCGATAGCGCATCACCGGATTGAGCAGGCCGGCGGCGCGAAAGCGCCGTGCCAGCACGCGGGGCGCGATCAGCGTTACGCCCTCGTCATACGCGCATTCCCGCACCACCTTGCGCGTGAGGGGGTTATAGGGATTGTGCTCGTACACCATGACCAGGCCCCCGGGCCGAACCACCCGATGCAACTCGCCGAGCAGGCGCTCGTGCTCCGAAGCTTCGATGTGGTGCAACACGCAGGCGACAAGGGCAGCATCGTACGTCGCGTCGTCAAACGGAATGCGACCGCCGTCGAACCAGGTGAACTTTGCAGCGTCTAGGAAGCGCTGCTCGCCGATCGCGAGGCTCTTGCGCGAGACATCAAGGCAGGTGATGCCGGCCCCGGGGAATGCTTCGCGCAGATAGGGCACAGAGTTGCCCACCCCCGCGCCGAAATCCAGCACCGTGCGAGGCTGCAAGCCGGCTGCGGCGCAAAGGAGCGCGAGGTCCACGACCTTGTAGCGCCAGAAATATTCGGGCTCCTCGCCCGAAATGCGGACACTCGCCGCCTGCAGCGCCCTGTACTCGTCGGCAAACCGGTCGAACTGGGATTCGTCCACGGGTGACGCCGCGCCCTAGATGGTCTTCTCGATCGTGTACCTCGGCCGCGCTTTGACTTCCTGGTAGGTCTTGCCGAGGTACTCGCCGATGACGCCCAGGCATAGCAGCTGCACGCCGCCGATGAAGTACACCGGTATCACGGTCGAGGCCCAGCCCGGCGTCGGCAGGTCGGTGAACAGGCGGGCCCACAGCACCCAGACGGTCAAGACGACAGTCAGTGCAGATATGAAAAGTCCCAGCACACTGATGATGCGCAATGGAACCACCGAGAAGGACGTGAGCCCGTCGATCGCGAAGCCGACCATCCGCCGCACGGGATACTTCGAGCTGCCCGCAAACCGGGGCGCCCGGTCGTAGTACACCACTGCCGAACGCAACCCGATGAGCGGCACCAGTCCGCGGAGAAACAGGTTCACTTCGCCGAAATCCTTCAGGGCATCCACAGCCTGGCGGCTCATCAGGCGGTAGTCGGCATGGTTTTCGAGGAAATCGGCACCGAGCCACCGCATCAGCTTGTAGAACCAGTGCGCGGTCAGGCGCTTGAACGCGCTGTCATTGGCGCGCGAGCGGCGCACTCCATACACGATGTGCGCGCCCTTGCGGAACTCCTCGACCATGCGGTCCACCTGATCCACGTCGTCCTGCAAGTCCGCGTCCATGCTGATCAGGGCATCCCCCCGTGCCGTCAGGAGGCCCGCCAGCAAGCCGTTCTGATGGCCGCGGTTCCTCGCCAGCTTGATGCCGGAGAACTGGGGGTGGTCGCGGCACAAGCCTTCGATCAGCTCCCAGGTCCGATCGTGGCTGCCATCGTCGATCAGGCAGACCCGGCTCTCGGGAGAGATCGCGCCCGCGGCTGACAATTGCGCGAGCTTCTGGAGCAGCCTGCGCGAGGTCTCCGGAATGACCTCTTCCTCGTTGAAACAGGGAATGACGATCGCGATGCAGGGACTCATCGAGCGCTCGGGCCGAATACAGGATGGATGCTTCGCATTTTAGCCATCAGAACTCCAGTGC
>CAZOSA010000331.1:0-2592 GCA_964582155.1 uncultured Enterobacteriaceae bacterium
GCGCGGTCGCTGAACATCTGCGCCAGTTCCGACAGGATCTGCAGGTGCTTCTCCGTGGCCTGTTCCGGCACCAGCAGCACGAATATCAGCTGCACCGCCTTGCCGTCGGGCGCTTCGAATGCCACCGGCTGCGCCAGGCGCACGAAGGCGCCGAGCGCGTCCTTCAAGCCCTTGATGCGGCCGTGCGGAATGGCGACGCCCTGACCCAGGCCGGTGGAGCCCAGGCGCTCACGTGCGAACAGGCTGTCGAAAACCAGGCTGCGGGCAATGCCGTGGTTGTTCTCGAACAGCAGGCCGACCTGCTCGAACAGGCGTTTCTTGCTCGACACCTGCAGGTCGAGCAGCACATTGGCAGGCGGAAGGAGTTTTGCGACGAGACCCATAGTGAGGCGCCGGCGGGCGGCGCTGCAGAGGGCGCGGATTATAGCCCAACAGGGCGCGCGCTGTCCGGGCGCCCCGGGGCGTCAAGTCGTGTCAGCGCGCTTGAGTGCCTCGTGCGGTTTGCCGTTGCGCTTGCCCTTGTACTTGAGCACCTGGCGGTCGAGCTTGTCCGCCAGCAGGTCGATGGCGGCGTACAGATCCCGCTCCTCGCATTCGCAGTGGATGTCCTTGCCGCGCACGTGCAGGGTGACCTCGGCCTTTTGCCGCAGTTTGTCCACCGACAGGATGACATGCGCGTCGATGACGTGGTCGAAGTGGCGCTTGATGCGCTCGAGCTTGCCCTGCACGTAGCCGCGGATCGCCGGGGTCACCTCGAGGTGGTGCCCGCTCACGTTCAGATTCATGCGTTCTCCTTGTGCGGGGCGCAAATCAGATGCTCTTGCGTTGATTGACAGGCGGGATCTGCAAAGATTCCCGGTACTTCGCGATGGTGCGCCGCGCCACCACGATGCCCTGCTGGCCGAGGACCTGCGCAATGCTCGCGTCCGACAGCGGCGCGCGCGTGTCCTCGGCGGCCACCAGCTGCTTGAGGAGCGCGCGGATCGCGGTGGACGAGGCCGCGCCGCCGGTATCCGTGGCGACATGGCTGCCGAAAAAGTACTTCAGCTCGAATATGCCGCGCGGCGTGGCCATGAACTTCTGCGTGGTGACGCGCGAAATCGTGCTTTCATGCAGGCCGAGCGTCTCGGCGATCTCGCGCAGCACCATCGGTCGCATCGCCACCTCGCCGTGCTCGAGGAAATGGCGCTGCCGGTCGACGATGGCCTGCGACACGCGCAGGATGGTGTCGAAGCGCTGCTGCACGTTCCTGATCAGCCAGCGCGCCTCCTGCAGCTGCGAGGCGAGCGCGTTGGAGCCATTGCGCGCGCTGCCGGCGAGGTCGGCGTACAGCCGGTTGATGCGCAGGCGCGGCATGGCCTCGCGATTGAGGCTCGCGCGCCAGACGTTCTTCACCTTGCGCACGATCACATCCGGGATCATGTAGCGGGTCTCTGCCTGCGCGAACGCGGCGCCCGGGTGCGGGTTGAGGCTCAGAATCAGCTTTTGCGCCGCACGCAAAGCGTCCTCGCCCGCGCCGGTCAGGCTGCGCAGCCGCACGTAGTCGCGCCCGGCAAGCAGCTCCAGGTGCTTTCCGGCGATGTCGATGGCGAGCGCACGGGCCGGGTGCCCGGCCATGGGGCGCAATTGCAGCAGCAGGCATTCGGAGGGCGAGCGCGCGCCGACCCCCGCGGGCTCGAAATTCTGCAGGTGACGCAACGCGATTCCCAGTTCCTCAAGGTCCACTTGCGCCTCGGCGGAGAACAGCGCGGCAATCTCCTCGAGGGGCTGTGTGAGGTAACCGTCTTCGTCGAGCACGTCGATCAGCAGGGCGACCAGCGCGCGGTCGCGCTCGCCGATGCCGGTGAGCGTGAGCTGCTGGTTGAGGTGGTCGCGCAGCGTCGGGGTATCCGGCGCGGCCAGGGAGCGGTCGCTTTCCTCGTCGTCGTCGCCGCGCCAGGTCGGCGCCGCGATCTCGGCCAGCCAGTCCTCGGGCCGCTCGGCGGGTTCATCCTGTGGCGGCGCGCCCGGCTCGGGCGCAGCCTGCGGCGCGTCCCGCGGCGGCGCGAACGCAGCCTGCGCGTCGCCTTCGAGGTCCTCGCGCTCGAGGATCGGGTTCTCCATGAGCATGCGCTCGATTTCCTGGTTCAGTTCGACCGTGGAGAGCTGCAGCAGGCGGATCGATTGCTGCAGCTGCGGCGTCAGCGTAAGGTGCTGCGAGAGCCGGAACTGCAGGGTGGGCTTCATGGCGGGATTTGCTGCAGACTACATGCGGAAGTGCTCGCCGAGGTACACCCGGCGCACGCTGTCATTGTAGACGATCTCCTCCGGGTGGCCCGAGGCGAGCACCGCGCCCTCGTTGATGATGTAGGCGCGGTCGCAGATGCCGAGGGTCTCGCGCACATTGTGGTCGGTGATCAACACGCCGATCGAGCGCTCCTTCAGGAAGCGAATGATGCGCTGGATGTCGAGCACCGCGATCGGGTCGACGCCGGCGAAGGGCTCGTCGAGCAAAATGAAGGCGGGCCGCGTGCCGAGCGCGCGCGCAATTTCCAGGCGGCGGCGCTCGCCGCCCGACAGCGAAAGCGCGGCGTGCTTGCGCAGGTGCGCGAT
>CAZOSA010000332.1:0-2552 GCA_964582155.1 uncultured Enterobacteriaceae bacterium
AGCCGGTGCAGCAGGTGATGCGCAAGCACGGCGTGCCCGACGCCTACGAGAAGCTGAAGGCGCTGACGCGCGGCAAGCGGCTCGATCGCCGGCAACTCGCCGCCTTCGTCAAGGCGCTGCCGATTCCGGCCGAAGCGAAGAAGCGCCTGCTCGCGCTCACGCCCGCGTCCTACACTGGCCTCGCGCCGGCGCTGGCGAAGCGCGTTTGAGGTTCATCCTCGCCGCGCTGCTCGCTTGCGCGGCGCACCTAGGGCGCGAGCTCCGCGGCTGGGTGCAGGGCAAGCTGTACCGCGCAGAAATCGATTAGACGGCCGATGCTGCACGCAGTGGTCGTCGCGCTGTCCTCGCTGTTGCTGTTCCTGGTGCAGCCGCTCATCGCGCGGCTGATCCTGCCCTGGTTCGGCGGCAGTGCCGCGGTCTGGACCACCTGCATGCTGTTCTTCCAGAGCCTGCTGCTCGCGGGCTACGCCTACGCCCACGCCACCAGCACCAGTCTCGCGCCGCGCGCCCAAGCGATGCTGCACATCGCGCTGCTCGCGGCTGCCGTGGCGACGCTGCCGATCGCGCCTTCGGCGCAATGGAAGCCGGAGGGCTCTGCCGAGCCGATCAGCGCCATCCTGCTGCTGCTGGCGGTCTGCGTCGGGTTGCCCTACCTGCTCCTCTCGGCGACCAGCCCGCTGGCGCAGGCCTGGTTCGCTCGTGCCCGCCCCGGCGGCAATCCCTATCGCCTGTTCGCGCTTTCCAACTTCGCGTCGCTCGCCGCGCTGATCGGCTACCCGCTGGCGGTGGAGCCGTTCCTCACCAACGGCGAGCAGGTGGCCGGCTGGTCGTGGCTGTTCGTGCTGTTCGCGTTGCTGTGCACGGTGTTGGCGTGGCGCAGCGCGGTGCCGCCGGAGGCGGGGGCGGCGGCGCTGCCTGAGGCACCGCCGCCCAGGCGTGCCGACGCGCTGCACTGGCTGGCGCTCTCCACGACCGGCTCGGTGATGTTGCTGGCGGTGACCAACCACGTCACGCAGAACGTGGCCGCGATCCCGCTGCTCTGGCTGGCGCCGCTGACTCTGTACCTGGTCACGTTCATCCTTGCCTTCGAAGGGGGCTTGTACCGCTCCGGGATCTTCTGGGGTTTCACACTGCTGTGGCTGATGGCAATGGCGTGGCTGCTGGTGGACACGGACTTCCAGTTCGATCTGCACGTGCAGCTCGGCATTTTCCTGTCCGGTTTGCTCGTGACTTGCATGTTCTGCCACGGCGAGCTCTACCGGCTGCGCCCGCCGCCGCGGCATCTGACCG
This sequence comes from uncultured Enterobacteriaceae bacterium, assembly GCA_964582155.1. Taxonomy (GTDB): domain Bacteria; phylum Pseudomonadota; class Gammaproteobacteria; order Burkholderiales; family SG8-39; genus JAABQT01. The sequence goes on from CAZOSA010000332.1 coordinate 1,291, forward strand.
TCTTCTACCTCACGGTGGCGGCCGGCGGGGCGCTCGGCGGCCTGCTGGTGGCGGTGGTGGCGCCGCTCGCCTTCGACGGCTACTACGAACTGGGCCTGGCCATGGTCGCGGTGGCGCTGCTGGTGGCGATGCGCTGCGCGTCGATGCACAACGTGGCGCGCAACATGAGCCTGGCCGTGCTGATGGTCGTCACGGGCGCCGCGATCTACGACGGCCTGCGCTTCCAGCAGGACGTGCACCTCTCGTCGCGCAATTTCTACGGCGTGCTGCGCGTGAAGGAGTACGGCACGCCGGGCGAGCCCGGTCATGTGCGGCGCCTGCTGCACGGCGTGATCCTGCATGGCGAGCAGTTCATGCATCCCGAGCACCGCGGCATGCTCACCACCTATTACCAGCACAGCTCGGGAATCGGCGCGGCGCTGTTGGTGCGCCGCGAGCGGCCCGGCGCGATGCGCGTCGGCGTAATCGGCCTGGGCGTGGGCACGCTCGCCGCCTACGGCCGGCCGGGCGACACCTACCGCTTCTACGACATCAACCCGCGGGTGGTGCAAGTGGCCGCGCGCGAGTTCACCTACCTCGAGGACAGCGATGCCGCGATCGAAGTGGCGCTGGGCGACGCGCGCCTGAGCCTCGAACGCGAGCCGCCGCAGGGCTTCGATATCCTCGCGGTCGATGCCTTCTCGAGCGACGCCATCCCGGTGCACCTGATCACCCGAGAGGCGCTGGCGCTCTATCTGCGCCACGTCAAGCCCGACGGCATCGTCGCCTTCCACGTCTCCAACCGTTTCCTCGAGCTGGTGCCGGTAGCGGCGCGCCTTGCCCGCGAGAACGGCGCGCACGCGGTGGTGGTCTACGAAAGCTCGGGCGAGGACGACTCGCGTACGCAGAGCGATTGGGTGCTCGTATCGCGCGACCCGAAGTCGCTCGAGGGCGGGGAGATCGAGGCGGCCGGCGCGGTGCCCGCCGAGGACCGCGCGGAACTGCGCACCTGGACCGACGACTACTCCAACCTCATCCAGATCATCCAGTGAGAAAAGCGGCCGGAGCCAGAATTTCAGATCACTGCGCCTTCGTGCTCGTCCTTGCCGGTCTTCTTCACCGGCCTGACGAACTGGGCGCGGTCCACGCCCAGCCACATCACCAGGGGGCTGGCGACCAGCACGGACGAATAGATCCCGAAGCAGATGCCGATGGTCAGCGCCAGCGCGAAGTAGTGCAGCGCCGGCCCGCCGAAGACCAGCATGGTGGTGACCATCATCTGC
>CAZOSA010000333.1:0-2548 GCA_964582155.1 uncultured Enterobacteriaceae bacterium
TGCGGCGGCCAGTCGCCCATGCTGTGAACGTAGGAGACGACGCGCGTGCCGCGCTTGAGCTCGCGCCGCAGCTTCGGGCGCAGCTTGAGGTTCACGTCCGGCCAGAGGAACAGCGTCACCACCGTCGCTGCGCCGATCTCGGTCTCGAACAAGTCCTCGTCGCGGAACACGATGCGCGCGGCGACGCCCGCGCGTTCCGCGTTGCTGCGGCTCTCGCGGATGCGCTGCGGATCGATGTCGACGCACACGCCGCGCGCCCCGAGCTTCACCGCGGCGATCACGATCCGGCCGTCGCCGCAGCCGAGGTCGTAGACCACGTCTTCGGCGCCGACCTGGGCAAGGGCCATCATCTGCGCTACGACGTTGTGCGGCGTGGGCTCGTAACGCACGTCGGGCGCGCGCAGCGCGCCCTTCTCGGCGGGAACGGATTGCTCGCAGCCGGCGAGCGCCGCCGCGATCGCAAAGGCACTGGCGAGAATCGCCAGCCAGCGCTTCGACGTCATGTCGATTCGATTGGTTACAGGCTCGCCTCGGCGGCGGGGGTTGCCACCTTCAAGCACTCCGGGCGAGTCAGCTTGAGCCAGACAGCCGCCGCGAGAAGCGCAGCGCCGGCGAGCGCGACGTAGAGGCGCACCGGTTCAAAGTACTCTAGGAGCAGAACGCTGCCGACCGCCAGCACGAGGAGCTTGTTGCACACCGGGCAGGCGATACCGAGAAAGCCGATGATGGCGCCGGCTCCGGCGGTGCGCTTCCCGCAGGGGTTTCGCGGGAGGCCGACATAGACACCCGCGAGCGCCGACTGCAGCAGCAGGAGCGCGATCTCGAAACCGCCGGTCGGCGTCATGCGCATGAACAGGGGATTTTTCCAGAGGGCGGCAACGGTGCCGAGGGCGACGAACATCGCCGCCGCGGCTGCGGCGCCCCGCGCGAGATCCCTGGCCGAAACTGCTGTCGTCATCCGGATGTCCTATACTACGACTATGCGGTTGCGAGAGAAGTTTCCTCTGTTCGGCGTTTTGAGAGTGGCGGCAGGCAGCTTGTTCCCGGCGCTCATGCTGGCGTTCGCGTTTGCCGGTGCGGCGGTTTCCCCGCCCGCCGCGGCATCGGCCATGCTCTCCGCTTCGTCGGACATGCAGGGAGCCCTCGGCGAAGTCTCGTTCCCGCACAGCGCCATCCACCGCGCGCCTGAGCAACCGGCGCAATGCTTCGACCGCCATCATCCTTGCGGGCCGGGCGCGATTCCGGCGGCGCATGCCGAGCCGCTCGTCATGAGTCTGGCGCAGCGCGCGAGCTTTGTCGCGCCGCGCGGCCCGGGGCCGGTTGCCGCTCCTGACGTCGCGCCGCACGTCGCAAGGCCTGCTTCGATCCTCTTCCGAAACTTCCGCGAATAGCGCTGCCCGCGGCGCGCTCGCGCCGCAGTCGCTGTCCTGATCGATAACGAGCCGCAGGCGGTTCCGCGGCCGTGAACATGCGGAGAAACCATGGAGGAGACGGTCTGAAAATGCAACGCGCGCTGCGCTTGCCGGGTGCTGCTGCGCTGCTCGCCTTGACGTTTGCCGCATCGGCCGACGAGGCGGCGGTGCGCCGCATGGTGCAGGACAAGCTGCGTGGCGGCGGCCAGATCGAAAGCGTGCAGAAGGCGCCGTTCGCGGACCTCTACGAAGTCGTGGTGCGCATGCCGGACGGGCCGGCCATCTACTACGTCGACAGCCGCGCCACGGTGATCATCACAGGGCAGGCGATCGACGCGAAGACCGGGCGCAATCTGACCGAGGAGCGCCAGCGCAAGCTGAGCGCGATCAAGTGGGAGAGCCTGCCGCTGCAGTGGGCGATCACGACGGTGCGCGGCAGCGGGCGGCGCAAGATCGCGATCCTGTCGGACCCGAACTGTCCGTACTGCAAGCGCTTGGAGGAAGACCTGGCGAAGCTCGACGACATCAGCGTGCACATCCTGCCTTACGCCATCCTCGGCCCGGCGTCGGTGCGTCAGGCGAAGGCGGTCTGGTGCTCGAAGGACCGGGCGAAGGCCTGGGACGAGCTCATGTTCCGGCGCGTCGAGCCGCGGCCGGAGCGCGATTGCGACACGCCGGTCGAGAAGCTGGCGGAGTACGGTCGCCGCATCGGGGCCCGCGCGACGCCCACCTGGTTCCTGGAGTCGGGTGAGCACTACAGCGGCGCGCTGCCGCTCGACAAAGTCCGGCGCCTGCTGGACGAGGCGTCGCCGGGCAAACGCTGATGAAGACGCTGATCGTTGTTGTAGTTGTCGGCGCGTTCACCGCGGCGAGTATCGAGATTGCGCATTGATCCCGTGAACTTCGCGACACCCTGGCTGTCCCTATCGAAGCCGTGAGGAGGGTCCTCATCTGCTTCGCCGTCCTGCTCGCCGCGCTCGCGACGGAGCCGGTGCTCGCCCATCACTCCGCGCTGCACTTCGGCGGATCGGCCGCAGAGCTGCTCGAGCCGGAAAAGGCGTTCGCCATGTCGGCGCGATCGCTCGATGCGCGCACCGTGGAAGTGAGCTTCGCGATCGCCGACGGCTACTACATGT
>CAZOSA010000334.1:0-2532 GCA_964582155.1 uncultured Enterobacteriaceae bacterium
CGGCACCTACTGGCTGCCGCGCCTGGCCGGCACGGCGCGCGCGATGGGCATGGCGCTGCTCGCCGAGCGCGTGAGCGCAGAGGACGCGGAGCGCTGGGGCCTCGTCTGGAAATGCGTGGACGACGACAAGCTCATGGACGAGGCGAACAAACTCGCGCAGACGCTCGCCAGCGGCCCGACGCACACCTACGGCATGATCAAGCAGGCGATCTACGCCTCGGCCACCAACACCCTGGATGCGCAGCTCGACCTGGAGCGCGACCTGCAGCGCGAAGTCGGCCGCCACCAGGACTACCGTGAGGGCGTGGCGGCGTTCCTCGAGAAGCGCAAGCCCCACTTCACCGGCAAATGAAGGCCGGACGCTTTCCGCTGGAGCCGATCGAGAAGGCCTCGCGCAAGGCGCTGCGTGAGCTCCAGCTGCGCCGTCTCAAATGGTCGCTGCAGCACGCCTACGAGCACGTGTCGCACTACCGCAAGAAGTTCGACGCTGCGGGCGTGAAGCCGAAGGACCTGAAGACGCTCGCCGACCTGGCGAAATTCCCCTTCACCGCCAAGGCCGACCTGCGCCAGAACTACCCCTTCGGCATGTTCGCGGTGCCGATGGACAGGATCGTGCGCATCCACGCGTCCTCCGGCACCACCGGCAAGCCCACGGTCGTCGGCTACACGCAAAAGGACATCGACACCTGGACGCACGTCATGGCGCGTTCCATTCGAGCCGCGGGCGCGCGTCCCGGCGACAAGGTGCACGTCGCCTACGGCTACGGGCTTTTCACCGGGGGCCTGGGCGCGCACTACGGCGCCGAGCGCCTCGGCCTCGCCGTGATCCCGCTCTCCGGCGGCATGACCGAACGCCAGGTGCAGCTGATCCAGGACTTCAGGCCCGAGATCATCATGGTGACGCCCTCCTACATGCTGGCGATCGCCGACGAGATGGAAAAGCAGGGCTTCGACCCGAAGCAAGCGTCCTTGCGCATCGGCATCTTCGGCGCCGAGCCCTGGACCAATGAAATGCGCAAGCAGATCGAGGCGCGAACGTCCCTTGATGCCATCGACCTTTACGGTCTCTCGGAGGTGATCGGCCCGGGCGTGGCGCAGGAATGCATCGAGACCAAAGACGGGCTCACCATCTGGGAGGACCACTTCTATCCGGAGATCGTGCACCCGGATACGGGCGCGGTGCTGCCCGAGGGCGAGAAGGGCGAGCTCGTGCTCACGTCCCTGACGAAAGAAGCCATGCCGGTGATCCGCTACCGCACCAGGGACCTGACCAGACTGCTGCCGCCCACCGCGCGCAGCATGCGGCGGATGGAGAAGATCACCGGACGGTCGGACGACATGCTGATCATTCGCGGGGTCAATGTGTTCCCTACTCAGATAGAAGAACTGATCCTGAAGCGGAAGGAACTCAGTCCACATTACGTCATGGAGGTGGAGAAGCAAGGGCCGCTCGACCACCTTACGGTGCTGGTCGAGCTCGCCCCGGGGGCCGCGGACGCGCAGTCCGCGGCCTCGTTGCAGCACGAGATCAAAGCCTACGTTGGCGTCACCGCGGACGTGAAGGTCGTACCCATATCGTCCATCGAGCGTTCCATCGGCAAAGCGAAGCGCGTGATCGACAAGCGGCCCAGGTAAGGGCCTAGCCGCGCAGCTTGCGCAGCTCGAGGGACCGCAGGAGCAGCCAGACACCGGCAGCGGCAGCGAGGTGCTTGAGCGTATGGCCGCTCACCCAGTGGCCGAGCGCGTAGATCTCGCGATCGAGCGACTCCACGACCTTCGCCACCCCGTAGGCCGCCGCCAGGGCGAAGATCGCGGCGCCATGCGTGTAGCGCGAGCGGTACAGCAGCGCGATGGCGAGTACCAGCGCGATCGACCCGAACTGCACCGCCATGTAGGGGCGCAGGTTCTCCGCGCCCGCGAGCGCGCTCCAGCGCCAGTACGCCACGCTCGCGATGCCGAGGATGACGAGCGGCGCGAGGAGCAGGTTTCCGGCGCGCACGCTGATCCGCTCGGCCACCATCGCGGCGAGGAGCGACATGAACGCGATCGTCATCGGCAGGCGGTCCCACACCAGGCGCGCGTCGTCGGGCGCGAGGTGGTAGTACGCCGAGCCTGCGCTCGTCAACGTCACTCCAGCGAAGAACACCCAGTAGGGCAGCATCTCCTGCGGCGAGGCGAAGCGTCCGGTTCCTCCCGCGGCGCGCTCGCGCCACAGCAGGGCCATGCCCATGACGCCGACCAGGAGGAACGCCAGGTTCGAGAGCGTATCCGCGGCGTTCTCCACCGCGAGCAGGGCGCGCGCGTCGGCGAAGCGGTGATAGTCCTGCGATTGCACCATCGCGGGGGAGAAGATTCCCCAGCCAATTGCTCCCGCGACGATGCCGGTCAGCACGCAGGCCTTCAGGATGGTTTTCATCTGGCTTCGCTCTCTCCGACGATTCGCAGCTCCACGGCGCGCATCACTGCGGCGCCCGCGGAATGTACCCCTAGCTTGCGGTAGGCGTTCTTGATGTGCGTGGTCACCGTGTGCAG
>CAZOSA010000335.1:0-2530 GCA_964582155.1 uncultured Enterobacteriaceae bacterium
GGTGCAGACCGACATGAAAAAGCTCATCGCCTACTCCTCGATCTCGCACATGGGCTTCGTCACGCTGGGCTTGTTCGTGTTCAACGCCTGGGGCGTCGAAGGCGCCCTGGTGCAGATGATCTCGCACGGCTTGGTCTCCGCGGCGCTGTTCCTGTGCGTGGGCGTGCTCTACGAGCGCATGCACAGCCGCATGATCGCCGACTACGGCGGCGTGGTGAACACCATGCCGAAGTTCGCCGCGCTGATGATGCTGTTCGCGATGGCCAATTGCGGCCTGCCGGCGACCAGCGGCTTCGTCGGAGAATTCATGGTGATCATGGGCGCCATGCAAAAGAACTTCTGGCTCGCTTTCGCGGCCGCCAGCACCCTGGTGTTCGGCGCCGCCTACACGCTGTGGATGGTCAAGCGCGTCGTTCTTGGTGCGGTGGCCAACGAGCACGTCGCGGCGCTCAAGGACCTCAATGCGCGCGAGGCCCTGGTGCTCGGCCTGCTGGCCGCGGCGGTGCTCGGCATGGGCATCTACCCGCTGCCGTTGACCGAAGTGATGCACGCGTCGGTCGACGAGCTGCTGCGCCACGTGGCGCTGCCCAAGCTATGAGCAGGGTCGTCCTGCTCGATCACATCCCGGTGCTTCCCGAGGCGCTGCTGCTGGCCGGCGCCTGCGTGCTGATGATCGTGGACCTGTACGTGAAGGACGAGGGCCGCCGCACGAGCTTCATCCTGGCGCAGCTCATCCTGCTTGCCTGCGCCCTCGCCACGCTGTTCATCCTGTGGGTGAACGGCGGTTCGCGCCTGCTGCTGTTCGACCGCTCGTTCGTCTCCGATGCCATGTCGGCGGTGCTCAAGCTGGTCGCCTACGGCGCGGTGTCCGCGGCGCTGGCCTATTCGCGCCGCTATCTGCTGGACCGGGGCCTGCTGCGCGGCGAGTTCCTGACACTGTTGCTGTTCGCGCTGCTCGGCGTGATGGTGATGACCAGCGCCAACAGCTTCCTCACGCTGTACCTGGGCCTGGAGCTGCTCTCGCTGTGCCTTTACGCCATGGTGGCGCTGAACCGCGACTCCGCGGCCTCCACGGAGGCGGCGATGAAGTACTTCGTGCTCGGTGCCCTGGCCTCCGGACTGCTGCTCTACGGCATGTCGATGCTCTACGGGGCCACCGGCACGCTGGTGATCTCCGAGGTCGCGGCGCGCACGGCCGCTCTCGCCGCCGATTCGGGCAGCGCGCGCACGCTGCTGGTGTTCGGCCTGGTGTTCGTGGTGTCCGGACTCGCCTTCAAGCTGGGCGTGGCGCCGTTCCACATGTGGATCCCGGATGTCTACCAGGGCGCCAGCACCGCCGTGACCCTGGTCATCGGCACCGCGCCCAAGCTCGCCGCCTTCGCCATGGCGATGCGTCTGCTGGCCGGCGGCCTGCCCGCGCTGGCGCTCGACTGGCAGCAGATGCTGGCGATCCTCGCGGTGCTGTCGATGGCGATCGGCAATGTCACCGCCATCGCGCAGTCCAACCTCAAGCGCATGCTCGCCTACTCGACCATCGCGCACATGGGCTTCATGCTGCTGGGCTTGATGTCGGGCGTGGTCGGCGGCAACCGGCTCAATGCGCTCGACGCCTACGGCGCGGCGATGTTCTACACCGTGGTGTACGTGCTGATGTCGCTGGGCGCCTTCGGCGTGCTGCTGCTGCTGTCGCGCGCCGGATTCGAGTGCGAGCGGCTCGAGGACATGAAGGGCCTGAACCGCCGCGACCCCTGGCTCGCCTTCCTCATGCTGGTGCTCATGTTCTCGCTGGCGGGCGTGCCGCCGACCGCGGGCTTCTACGCCAAATTCGCGGTGCTGTCGGCGGCGGTGCAGGCGGGCCAGATTGCCATCGCGGTGGCGGCGGTGGTGTTCTCGCTGATCGGCGCCTACTACTACCTGCGCATCGTCAAGCTGATGTATTTCGATGAGCCTGCGCAGGGCGTGAGCTCGGCGGGGCAGCCTGGCGGTGCGCGCTGGCTGCTCTCGGCCAACAGCCTCTCGCTCCTTCTCATCGGCATCCTGCCGCAGACGCTGATGGTCGTCTGCCTGGAAGCCATCAGGGTCTCCCAGTAGTGCGCAAGGACCTGAGCGAGACCTTCCTGGAAGGCGAGGAAGTGTTCTCGGGACGCCTGCTCAAGGTGCGGCGCGACCGTGTGCGCCTGCCCGACGGCAGCGAGGGCGTGCGCGAATACATCCGCCATCCCGGCGCGGTGGTGATCCTGGCGCTGCTCGACGATGACCGCGTGGTGCTGGAGCGCCAGTTCCGCTACCCGCACGCGCGCGAATTCATCGAGCTGCCGGCGGGCAAGCGCGATCCGGGCGAGACGCCGGAGGCGACCGGCAGGCGCGAGCTGCTGGAAGAAACGGGCTATGTCGCCGCCAAGTGGCGGCGGCTCGGCGTGATCCACAACGCCATCTCCTACAGCGACGAGGGGATCGACTTGTGGCTGGCGCGCGGGCTTGAGCTGCGTGCGCAAAATCTTGAGCGAGGGGAGTTCCTGGAAGTCTTCAC
>CAZOSA010000336.1:0-2515 GCA_964582155.1 uncultured Enterobacteriaceae bacterium
ACGACGCTGCGGTATGCGCGGCAGCGCACAGAAACCCGCGGGCAGACCGGACAGAATCCGATGTGCGTCGGACAGTCGGGAGCGAACAACAACAGGCTGGACGATTGAACATCAGCGCCAACGCCATCGTTGCTGGAATCGGGCCCCGCTTGAGAAGGTTGTTCCGGCGGGACGGCCGCGTTGCCGATCGCACGATCGAGGAGCCGCCGCTGCGCTCGGAGCTGTTCAGCGCCGAGCAGATGGAACACCACGGCAAGGCGCTGGCCGCCTCGCACATGGGGGGAGTGAAGCGGCCGCGCGACCGGCTGCTCGCGCGCCTCGCGGAAAACGAAGGCGTGCTGCGCAAAGCCCGCGACCTGCTGACGGCAGCGATCAGGGGCGAGCGCCCCGGCGCGCCCGCCGGGGAATGGCTGCTCGACAACTTCCACCTGATCGAAGAGCAGATACGCACCGCCAGAAGGCACCTGCCCAAGGATTTCAGCCGCGAGCTGCCGCGCCTGGGCAGCGGGCCCTCGGCAGGGCTGCCGCGCGTCTACGACATCGCGCTGCAGACCATATCGCACGGCGACGGCCAGATGGATGCGGAGGAGTTTCGCCGTTTCATCGTGGCCTACCAGAGCGTCACCACGCTGACCCTCGGCGAACTGTGGGGCGTGCCGATCATGCTGCGCCTGGCGCTGATCGAGAACCTGCGCCGCGCCGCAACCCGCATCATTGCCCATTGCACGGGCCGGGACCTGGCCGATTACTGGGCGGGGCGGATGACGCAGACCGTCCAGCACGACCCGAAGAGCCTGATCCTGGTGGTGGCGGACATGGCGCGGTCCAACCCGCCGATGAGCAGTTCCTTCGTGGCGGAGCTTGCGCGGCGGCTGCAGGGGCAAAGCGCCGCCCTGGCGATGCCGCTCAACTGGATCGAGCAGCGTCTTTCCGAACTGGGCTTGTCCATCGCGCAGCTGGTGCAGTCGGAAAACCAGGAGCAGGCCGCCGACCAGGTGTCCCTAAGCAACAGCATCGGCAGCCTGCGCATGCTTGCCGCGACGGATTGGCATGCATTCGTAGAGACCATGAGCGTCGCCGAACGCACCCTGCGGGAAGACCCCGGTGGCGTGTACGGGCGGATGGATTTTGCCACCCGGGATCACTATCGCCACGTACTGGAGAAGATCGCCAGGCGCAGCGGGCTCGCCGAGGAACAGGTGGCGCGCATCTGCGTGCAGCTGGCGGGCGCGGCTGCAGCGCGCAACGACGGCGACGATTGCGCAGCGCATGTCGGTTTCTACCTGGTGGACGCAGGCCTGCCGCTGCTGCTCGCTGCAACGCGGCTGCGGGTTCCCGTTTCCCTTGCATTGCAGCGCATCCGTGCCCGCCTCATCGTTTACCTCGGTCCGATCGCCCTGATGACGGCGGCATTCACGGGCGGCCTGCTGGCGCAAGCCGATGCCGGCGGTGCACGGGGCTTTGTGCTCGTGCTGTGCGCCATCCTGGCGTTGCTTGCCTCCAGTCAGCTCGCCGTCGCGCTGGTGAACTGGTTCGCGACTCTGGCCCTGCCGCCCCGGCTGCTGCCGCGCATGGATTTCTCCAAAGGCATCGCGCCCGGGTTCAGGACCCTGGTGGTGATCCCGACCCTCATCCACAGCCGGCGCAACGTCGCGGACCTGGTCGAGGCGCTGGAAGTCCGCTTCCTGGCCAATCAGGACGAGCAGCTGCATTTCGGCCTGCTCACGGATTACGCGGACGCGCACGAGGAAACGCTGCCGCAGGACGCGCCGCTGCTGCAGCTGGCCGAGCGGCGCATCGCGGAACTCAACCAGAAATACCGCGGTGCCGATGGCGCGGAGCACGAGGATGTCTTTTTCCTGTTTCACCGTCCACGCCGCTGGAATCCCCACGAGCACATCTGGATGGGCCGCGAGCGCAAGCGCGGCAAGCTGGGCGACCTGAATGCCTTGCTGCGCGGCGCCACCGTTGCCGGCGTCGATCCATTCTCGCGCATTGTCGGCCGGATCGACGTCCTGTCCGGCGTCCGGTACGTGATCACGCTGGACGCCGATACGCAACTGCCGCGCGACTCGGCGCGGCAGCTGGTCGGCACGATGGCGCATCCGCTGAATCGCGCGCGCTACGACGCCGCCAGCCGGCGCGTGACGCAAGGCTACGGCATCCTGCAGCCGCGCGTGGCGGTGAGCCTGACGGATACGAACCGCTCGCGCTATGCCCAACTGCACGGCGAGCAGGCCGGTATCGATCCTTATACGCGCATGGTCTCCGACGCCTACCAGGATCTGTTCGGTGAAGGCTCGTTCATCGGCAAGGGCATCTACGACGTCGACGCGTTCGAGCGGGCGCTGAAGGGCCGCTTTCCAGAGGAACGGATCCTCAGTCACGATCTGCTGGAAGGGTGCTATGCGCGCTCCGGGTTGGCCAGCGACGTGCAGCTCTACGAGGAATATCCCGCCTGCTACAGCACCGATGTCAGCCGGCGGCACCGCTGGATGCGCGGGGACTGGCAGCT
>CAZOSA010000337.1:0-2514 GCA_964582155.1 uncultured Enterobacteriaceae bacterium
ATGCCGTACACCGTCACCGGTTGCCCGGCGCGTACGGCGATCTGGCGCGCGATGTTGCCGCCGGTGGCGCCCTCGGGCGTGGCGCAACCCATGATCACGTCCTCGACCTCCTGCGGTTCGAGCTTGGCGCGCTCCAGCGCCGCGTGCACCACGTGCCCGCCCATCTTCGCGCCGTGGGTCATGTTGAGCGCGCCGCGCCAGCTCTTGCAAAGCGGCGTGCGCGCCGTCGATACGATCACTGCTTCGGTCATGGCACCTTCTCCTATCCGTTAAAGCGTTCGCCCTCTTTGGCAAGCTTGACCAGCAGCGGCGCCGGCTGCCACTGATTGCCGTGGAAGCCCGTCTGGAACTTCTCGATCGCCGCCACCACCTTGTCCAGGCCCACGGTGTCGGCGTAGAACATCGGCCCGCCGCGGTGCGCGGGGAAGCCGTAGCCGGCGAGGTACACCATGTCCACGTCGGAGGCGCGCAATGCGATGCCCTCCTCGAGGATGCGCGCGCCCTCGTTGGAGAGCGCGTAGATGCAGCGCTCGACGATCTCCTCGTCGCTGATCTCCCGCGGCTGCAAGCCGTTCTCCTTGCGGTACTTCCCGAGCAGCGCGTCGATCTCGGGGTCGGGCATGGCCTTGCGGTTGCCGGGCTCGTACAGGTAGAAGCCCTTCCCCGTCTTCTGCCCGTAGCGCCCGAGCTCGCACACCTGGTCGGCGAACTTCGAGTACGCCATGTCGGGTTTTTCGTAGTAGCGGCGCTTGCGCACGTCCCAGCCGATGTCGTTGCCCGCCATGTCCGACATGGTGAACGGCCCCATCGCCATGCCCCAGTTCTGCAGCGCCGCGTCGACCTGCTGGGGGCTCGCGCCCTCGTCCAGCAGGAACCCCGCCTGCTGGGTGTAGCGCTCCAGCATTCGATTGCCGATGAAGCCGTCGCACACGCCCGAGACGATGGGCAACTTCTTCAGCCGCCTGCCAAGCTTCATGGTGGTGGCGAGCACGTCCTTGCCGGTCTTCGCGCCGCGCACCACCTCCAGCAGGCGCATGACATTGGCGGGCGAGAAGAAGTGCGTGCCGATCACGTCCTGCGGGCGTTTGGTGACCGCGGCGATCTTGTTGACGTCGAGCGTCGAGGTGTTGGTGGCGAGGATCGCCCCAGGCTTCATGACGGCGTCGAGCTTTTTGAAGATCTCCTGCTTCACTTCCATCCTCTCGAACACCGCCTCGATGACGATATCGGCGTCCCGGGCGGTGCCGATGTCGGTGGTGCCCTGGATCAGCGCCACGCGCTTGTCCATGTCCTCCTGCTTGAGGCGCCCGCGCTGCACGGTGCCGGCGTAGTTGTCCCGGATGCGCTTGAGCCCCTTGTCGAGCGCCTCCTGCGACACGTCCGCGATCACCACCGGGATGCCGGCATTGGCGAAGCTCATGGCGATGCCGCCGCCCATGGTGCCCGAGCCGACGATTGCCGCCTTCCTGATCTCGCGCGTCGGCGTGGTCTCGGGCACGTCGGGAATCTTCGAGGTCTGGCGCTCGGCGAAGAACATGTGGCGCAGGGCTTTCGACTCCACGGTGTTGACCAGGTACTCGAAGCGCTCGCGCTCCACCTTGCGGCCCTCGTCGAAGGGCAGGGTCACCGCGGCCTGGATGCACTTGGCGATCTCGGCGGGCGCGGGATTGCCGCCCGCGGCGCGCGCGGCCTGCTCCGGCACCGCGTCGAGCAGCGCCTTCTGGTCGCCCTCCAGTTTCGGCGGCATGTCGCGCACCCGGCGCAGACCCTTGCCCTCGGCGACGAGCTTTTGCGCATAGGCGACGCCCGCCTCGAGCAGATCGCCGGTGACGATCTCGTCCACCAGCCCGAACTCTTTCGCTTTCTCCGCCGGGATCGGGTCGCCCAGCATCATCATGCGCGCCGCTTCATGCACCGGGATGAGGCGCGGCAGGCGCTGCGTGCCGCCCGAGCCGGGCAGGATGCCGAGCTTCACCTCCGGCAGGCCAAGCAGGCTTTTCGGGGCCGCGATGCGGTAGTGGCAGCCGAGTGCGAGTTCCAGCCCGCCGCCGAGCGCGAAGCCGCCGATCGCCGCCACCAGGGGCTTTTGCATCGCATCCTGCATGTCGTTCACTTCCGGCAGGTTCGGCGAGGTCATCGGCTTGCCGAACTCGCGGATGTCGGCGCCGCCCGAGAAGGCTTTTGCCGAACCGATCAGCACCACCGCTTTGACCTCGGGGTCGGCGGCGGCTTGTGTCAGGCCGTCGGCAATGCCCGCGCGCAGCGCGTTGCCCAGGCCGTTCACGGGGGGGTTCTGCAGGGTGATGACGGCGATGCCGTCGCGCACGGAATACGCTGCCACGTCGCTCATTTCGCGCAATCTCCAGGGGGGACGCGCAAATTCTACCCCCCCGATCCTGCCGCCGGATAGTGCTTGACCGGGGCGATTCCCGCACAGTACGGTCTGAACCGAGGAGGGCAAACCCATGCAAGGCCTGATGATGGACGTGCCGCTGCTGATCACCGACCTGATCC
>CAZOSA010000338.1:0-2489 GCA_964582155.1 uncultured Enterobacteriaceae bacterium
GCCGACGTCGGGCACGCCGGCCACCGCGACGATGTCGCCGGCGCGGGCCTCGTCGACTTCCTCGCGCGCGAGACCTTGGAACGTGAAGAGCTGCGTGACGCGCGCGGGCGTGAGGGCGCCGGAGTGGTCGATCCGCATGACCGCCATGGCTTTGCGAAGCACGCCGCTCTGCAGTCTTCCGACGGCGATCCGGCCCTTGTAGTCGTCGTAGGTCGTGGTCGTGACGAGGAGCTGGGCCGGCGCGTCGGCGTCCACGTCCGGCGCGGGGATCGTCTCGATGATCGCCTCGAAGAGCGGCTCGAGCGTCGTTCCCACGTGGCGATGGTCGGTGCTGGCGGCACCGATGAGCGCGTTGGTGTACACGGTGGCGAACTCCGCCTGCTCGTTCGCGGCGCCGAGGTCCAGGAAGAGGTCGAAGGTCTCGTTGAGGACGTGCACCGGCCGCGCGTTCGGACGGTCGACCTTGTTGATCACCACGATCGCGCGGTGACCGCGTCGGAGCGCCTGCCGCAGCACGAACTTCGTCTGCGGCATGGGCCCATCCACGGCGTCGACGAGCAGAAGGACGCCGTCGACCATGTTCATCACGCGCTCGACCTCGCCACCGAAGTCGGCGTGGCCCGGCGTGTCGACGATGTTGATGTGCGTGCCCTCATAGCGCACCGCGCAGTTCTTGGCCAGGATGGTGATGCCGCGCTCGCGCTCCAGGTCGTTGGAGTCCATGACCCGCTCCTGCAGCTGTTCGTGCGCCGCAAAGGTGCCGCAGGCGCGCAGCAGCTTGTCCACCAGCGTGGTCTTGCCGTGGTCGACGTGGGCGATGATCGCGAGGTTGCGCAGGGCGCGCGGCACGGCTTTGAACCGAAAAGGAAAAGTCGCGCATTGTACGCGACTTGGGTGTCGCTGTGTCGCGTCGCGTCAGTCCTTGAACACGCCGGCGATGCTGTGTTGTATTGCTTCGGCGGCAGCGCGCGGATCGGCGGCATCGCGGATCGGGCGCCCGACGACGATATAGTCGGCGCCGTTGGCGAAGGCCTGCGCCACGTCCACGGTTCGTTTCTGATCCGCCGGCGCAGTGCCGGCGGGCCGCACGCCCGGTGTCACCACCAGCAGCTTGCCGCCGAACTGGGCTTTGATCCTCTGCGCTTCGAGCCCCGAGGCGATGACGCCGTCGCAGCCCGATTCGAGCGCGATGCGGGCGCGCTGCAGGACCAGATCCTCGACACTGCCCGCGTAGCCCATTTCGGCCAGGTTCTTCTGGTCGAAGCTGGTGAGCACGGTCACGGCAAGGAGCTTCAGCGCGCCCTTTTCGCTTGCCGCCGCCTGCATGATCGAGCGCTCCGCGTGCACCGTGAGGAACTCCGCCCCGCTCGCGCGCAGGTTGGCGACTGCGCGGCGCACCGTCTCCGGGATGTCGTAGAGCTTGAGATCGGCGAACACCCTGGCGCCGCGCCCCCGTAACCATTCCAGCAGCTCGAAGTAGCCGCCGGCGGTGAACAGCTCCAGGCCGATCTTGTAAAAGCGCACGGCGTCGCCCAGGCGCTCTGCGCAGGCGCGCGCCTGCGCGGCTGTGGGCACGTCGAGCGCGGCGATCAGCCGGTCGCGGCGGTGTACGTCGGTCATGCGGGCGGCTCCTCGGCGGATAGGTCCTGCAGTGTCATGGTCAGCGTCTCGCCGGCGCGCTCGAAGTGCTCCGCCAGCGCAGGCGGCGAAAGTGCGCGCAACGCGACAGGGTCGATGGCGAAAGCGCGCACCACGTCGGCGACGCGGATGGCGCGGGCGTCGCGCGCCAGCAGCCAGGAATCCCTGCCGGTGCGTGCCGTCCAGCCCAGCGTCGCGCAACGCTCCAGCACGCGCTCGCAGCGCTCCGGCGTCAGGCCTGTTTGCGCCGTAATGAGGCCGACACCAAGCGCGCTGCCAGCGCGCGCCAGCACCCTCAGCACGGCGAGCGCATCGAACAGCTCGCGCCCGGGCGCGTCGGCGCGCAACGCGTGCGCCGCGCGCCATGACGGCAGCATGGCAGTGAGCGTCGCGCCGAACAGCACCACCACCCAGGACAGGTACAGCCACAGCAGAAAGATCGGAATGGCGGCGAACGCGCCGTAGATCAGCGTGTAAGTCGGAAACTGGGCGATGTACAGCGCGAAGCCGCGCTTGGCGACTTCGAAGATCGCTCCGGCGATGACGCCACCGATCGCCGCATGCCGCAGCTCGATGCGCCGGTTGGGCACCACCAGGTACAGCATGGTCAGTGCCGCGCAGGTGAACAAGAACGGCAGCAGCGCGAGCATGGCCATGCCGAGCTCGTCGAGGTCGAGCAGGCCGAGCGAACTGCCCACGAGGAACGAGGTCATCGACAGGCTGGCGCCGATCAGCGCCGGGCCGAGCGTCAGCACCGCGCAGTAGACAATGAGGCGCTGCGCCAGCCGCCGGACCCGCTGCACGCGGAAGATCCGGTTCAGCGCCTCGTCCACCGTGAACATCAGCATCAG
>CAZOSA010000339.1:0-2488 GCA_964582155.1 uncultured Enterobacteriaceae bacterium
CAGCCGGAACCGCAGCGGCCCTACCGCCCGCAGCAGCGCCAGGGCCAGCGCCGCAACTTTGGCGGCCAGCGCCGGGCGGCCTAGGGCCACTCCGGCCGGTGGTGCCCGAGCGGCACCGGCGGCCGCGCCCAATGGGGCGGGGTCTCCGAGAGCTGCACTACCGGCTTGAGGTGGCCGATCAGGCCGGCCGGCGACTGCGTCTGCGTGCTGAGCCGCGCCAGTTCCTCCGGCGGCAGGTCCGCCGGCGCGGCGCTGGCATCCACCGTCCCGCGATCCACGATCCATTTGCCGGTGCGCGCCAGGGCCACGCGCACCAGCCAGCTGCCGCCTTCGCGTGCGCGACGCGCCAGCGCGAGCATCGCACCGTAGGCCATCAGGGTGCCGCTGACGTAGTCGATGGCGGAAACGGGCAGCAGCTTCGGCTTGACTCCGTCGCCCGACGCATGGGCCATGCCGCTCACCGTCTGCACGATGCTGTCGAAGCCCCGGCGATCTTTCCAGGGCCCGGTCCGCCCCCATGCGTTCAGCGACACATAGATGATCCCCGGACGAAGCTTCGCCGCCGCTTCCGGCGAAAAGCCGCGCGCGGCGAGCGTCCCGGGGCGGTAGGACTGCGAAAAAATATCCGCGCCGCCCAGGAGCCGCCGCAGCGTTTCCAATCCCTGCGCTGTGCGCAGGTCCAGGTGCGCGGCGAGCTTGCCCAAGCCGGTATCCAATTCAATCGCGCCGGAATCCGGCAAATGCGCAGCCGTAATCTTGAGCACATCCGCGCCGTGCTCGGCGAGGGTGCGCGCGCAGGTCGGGCCGGCGAGCACGCGCGTCAGGTCGAGCACGCGGATGCCCGCGAGCGGCCGCGCGCCCAAAGGGAACTGCAGCGCTGGGGCGTCGCCGATCCTGAGGATCTCCAGCAGCGGCTGCGCCGTCACCGCCGCCGCGTGCGCATGCACCTTCCATTCCTGCGCGGACCGTGCGAGCCCGGCGCAGCCCCCGGCGGCATGGACCGCGTCCTCCAGAGCCAAGCCGTCCCAGGTCGCGCTCGCGGCCTCGGCCGTGCGCCGGTCCTCGGCAACGCCCAGGACCTTCATTGCCGCCCGGCGATGATTGGCGAAGTTGCAGTGGATGCTGACCCAGCGCCCGTCGCGCACCGGATAAAAGCCGCTCATCGGATCCCAGATCGGTGGTGGCGGCTGGCCGTCGATGCGCAGGTAGTAACCGCTGCGCAGGGACGCGGCGGCCGCACGCAGGTCCACGGCAACCTGCTGGCGCCGGCCCGTACGCAGCGCCCACAGTTCAGCGGCGGCCAGGCCGGTCGCGGCGAGCGCGGCGCCGCCCGCCGCGCCGATCCGGTAGGGCGTGCGCAGCACCGGATCGGCGCCGGAAAAACTCGCGGCGCCCTGCAGTTCTGCAAGCGCCAGGAGTTCGCGCAGCGCGGCCTGCGGCATGCCTTACGCTAACACGCGGTCGGTTAAACTTGCGCGCTCATGCGCGAACCTACGCCCAGGACCATCCACCTCAAGGACTACACCCCGCCCGCGTTCCTGATCTCCCACGTCGAACTCGACGTGGACCTGCGCCACGACCACGCGCTGGTGCGTTCGAAGCTCCAGGTCAGGCGCAACGCAGGCGCCGGTCCGCTGGTGCTGGACGGCGACGAGCTCGACCTGGTGTCCGTGTCCCTCGACGGGTCCGCGGTGAAGCATGAGTGCGCGCCGGACAGGTTGAGCATCGCCGATGTGCCCGACGCCTTCTCGCTCGAAACGCTGACGCGCATCGTGCCGCAGAACAACACCAAGCTCGAGGGTCTGTACGCCACGCAGCACGGCTTCGTCACGCAATGCGAGGCGCAGGGCTTTCGCCGCATCACCTGGTTCGCGGACCGCCCGGACAACATGGCGCGCTACGTCGTCACCGTGCACGCCGACAAGGCGAAGTACCCGGTGCTGCTGTCCAACGGCAACCGGGTCGGTGCGGGCGAAGAAGCCGGCGGCAGGCACTGGGCGAAGTTCGACGACCCGTTTCCCAAGCCCAGTTACCTGTTCGCGCTGGTGGCGGCGAACCTCGAGGTATTGGAGGACGCGTTCGTGACGCGCTCCGGCAAAAGGGCGCAACTGTCGGTTTACGTCGAACCCGGCAAGCTCGACCAGGCCGGCTGGGCGATGGACTGCCTGAAGCGCGCCATGCAGTGGGATGAAGCGCGCTTCGGCCTGGAACTCGACCTCGATCAGTACAAGATCGTCGCGGTGGGCGACTTCAATTCCGGCGCCATGGAGAACAAGGGCCTCAACATCTTCAACACCAAGTACGTGCTGGCGCGCCCCGATACCGCCACCGACGCCGACTATCAGGGGATCGACTCGGTGGTGGCGCACGAGTACTTCCACAACTGGACCGGGGACCGCGTCACCTGCCGCGACTGGTTTCAGCTGTCGCTGAAGGAAGGCCTGACGGTGTTTCGCGACCAGGAATACACCTCCGACCTGTACTCGCG
>CAZOSA010000340.1:0-2487 GCA_964582155.1 uncultured Enterobacteriaceae bacterium
GCGCCTTGAGCAGGTCCACGCCGCGGCGCACCCCGCCGTCCAGGAGCACGGTCATCCTTGCGCCCACCGCTTTCGCCACCGCGGGCAGCGCGTCCAGCGTGGCGATGGCGCCGTCGAGCTGGCGCCCGCCGTGGTTCGACACCACCACGCCGTCGCAGCCGAGCGCCAGCGCGCGCCGCGCGTCGTCGGCGCGCACCACGCCCTTGAGCAGGAGCTTGCCCGGCCACAGCTCGCGGATACGGTCCAGCTGCTGCCAGTCGAACGAGGCGTCCAACTCGCGGCCGACCCAGGCGGCGATGTCGGTGATCTTGGTGGAGGAGCGCGCCATGCCCTCCAGGTTCTTGATCCTGGGCAGACCATTGCGCGCCATGTCGAGGAGCCAGGCGGGCTTGAGCAGCATGTCGCGCGCGTTGCGCCAGCCCGGCCTGAACGGCGCGACGAAATTGTTCCTCAGGTCGCGCTCGCGCTTGCCGCCCACCGCGAGGTCCACGGTGACCAGCAGCGCCTCGTAGCCGGCGGCGTGCGCGCGCTTGATCAACCCTTCGCGGAACTGGCGGTTCTTGAGCACATAGAGCTGGAACCACAGCCGCCCGCCTGCTTTGTCCGCCACTTCCTCGATCGAGTTGCCGGCGGGCGTGGCGAGCGTGTAGGGGATGCCCGCGGCGCGCGCGGCGCGCGCCAGCATCAGGTCGGCGCCGGTACGGCCGGCGGCGATGGCGCCGGTGGGTGCGATCGCCATCGGCAGGTTGGCGCGCACGTCGAACAGCTCCACGCCGGTGTCCACGGCGTGCACGTCCACCAGGACCCTGGGCAACAGGCGCACTCGCTCGAAGGCGGCGCGGTTGTCCCGCAGCGTGGTCTCGTCCTCCGCCCCGCCGTCGAAAAAATCGAACACCGCGCGCGGCAGGCGCGCGCGCGCCATGCGGCGCAGATCCTCGATATTGAAGGCGCGCTCGAGACTGGACATGGGACTGGAGTGTACCGAAGGGCGCCGGGCGCGCGCATAATGCCGGCTTCATTTACCGGCACGAGTGCACCATGGCCCTGACCGCTTCGCCCGCCGCCCAACCCCGCACCGCCGCCCGCATCCGGGGCGTGCTCGCGCCCGTGATCACGCCGTTCAAGGCCGACCTGTCGCCGGACAGCGAGCGCTTCGCGCGCCACTGCAAATGGCTGCTGCAAAGCGGCTGCTCTGGCCTCGCCATTTTCGGCACCAACAGCGAAGCCAATTCGCTCTCGGTGGAGGAAAAACTCACGCTGCTCGCGGCGCTGCTGCACGCCGGGGTGCCGGGATCGGCGCTGATGCCGGGCACCGGCCATTGCGCCCTGCCGGCGACGGTGCGCCTCACCGCCAACGCCCTGAAAATGGGCTGCGCCGGCGTGCTGATGCTGCCGCCCTTTTACTACAAGGGCGTGACCGACGAAGGGCTGTTCCGCTACTTCTCGGAAGTCATCGAGCGCGTGGGCGACGAGCGGCTGCGCGTGTACCTGTACCACATCCCGCCGGTGTCGCAGGTGCCGATCTCGCTCAGGCTCATCGGGCGGCTGCTCTCGAAGTACCCGGGCATCGTCGCCGGCGTGAAGGACTCCTCCGGCGACTGGTCGAACACCAAGGCGATGCTGGACGAATTCGGAAAATCGGGCTTCGACGTGTTCGCCGGCAGCGAAGCGTTCCTCCTCGACAACATGCGCCACGGCGGCGTGGGCTGCATCACCGCCACCGGCAACGTCAACCCGGGGCCGATCGACAACGTCTACCGCAACTGGCGCTCGGCCGATGCCGACCAGCTGCAGGCCGGCATCGGCGCGACGCGCAGGATCATGCAGAAGTACCCGATGATCCCGGCGCTGAAATCGGTCGTCGCCCATTTCGGCAACGATCCGCAGTGGCGCACCGTGCGCCCGCCACTGGTCGAACTGACGAAGGAACAGGAAGCGCAGCTGATCCCCGAGCTCAAGAGCGCCGGCTTCGGCATGCCCGGTCTCGCGGGCTAGCGTGCCCGCGGTCCTCGTCACCGGCGCGGGCCGCGGCATCGGGCTCGCCACCGCGCGCGCGTTCCTGCAGGAAGGCTGGAGGGTCCTGGCGCTCGACAAGCAGTTCGGCGGCGATCTCGCCGGCGAGCGCGTGGACTACGACTTGCGCGACCTGGCGGGCATCGCGAAACTCATCGGCCAACTGGGTACGATCGACACGCTGGTGAACAACGCCGGCGTCCTCTACTGCGATCCGTACGAAGCGATTCCGGAAGCGCACGCGGCCGAAATCCTCGCCGTAAACCTGCGCGCGCCGGTGGCCCTCATCGAGGCGCTCGCCCCGCAGATGCGGAAAAGAAAATCGGGACGCATCGTCAACGTCGGCTCGGTCGCCGCCTTCACCGGGCACCCCGACCTCTGGTACGGCGCGACCAAGGCGGCGCTGCTCAATGTCACCAAGAGCTACGCCGGCCACCTGGGTAAAGACGGCATCCTGGTCAACGCCGTCGCGCC
>CAZOSA010000341.1:0-2475 GCA_964582155.1 uncultured Enterobacteriaceae bacterium
GCACGGCATCGCCGGGCTCGGCATCGGCCGCACCTTCCAGAACCTCGCCCTGTTCAAGACGATGACGGTGCTGGACAACATCATGGTCGGGCACCATTGCCGCACGCAGAGCGGCTTCTTCGTCAATGCGCTGCGGTTGCCGGGCGTGACGCACGAGGAGCACGCGACGCTGGAGAAAGCGAGGTCGCTGGTCCGCTTCCTCGGCCTCGACGCGCTCGCCGGCGCACGCGTCGCGGACCTGCCCTTCGGCACGCAGAAGCGGGTCGAGCTCGCGCGCGCGCTGGCGTGCGAGCCGAAGCTCCTGCTGCTGGACGAGCCGGCGAGCGGCCTCAACCACGAGGAGGTCGGCGAGCTGGGTGTGCTGATCCGCGAAATCCGCGACCGGCTCGGCCTGACGGTGCTGCTGGTCGAGCACCACATGAGCCTGGTGATGAGCATTTCCGACCGCGTGGTGGCGCTCAACTTCGGCAGGAAGATCGCGGAAGGAACACCCGGGGAAGTGCAGAAGCACCCGGAAGTGATCCAGGCCTACCTGGGAACCGCGTAATGGCGGCGCTGCTCGAAGTGTCCGGCCTGCACGCCGCCTACGGGCCGACGCGCGTCCTGCACGGCATCGGTTTCTCCATGGAGCGGGGCACGATCACCACGCTGCTCGGCGCCAACGGCGCGGGCAAGACCACCACGCTGCGCGCGCTCTGCGGCATGGTGAAGACGCAAGGCGAAGTGCGCTTCGCAGGCGGCCGCATCGACGGCAAGGCGACCGAGGACATCGTGCGCCTGGGCATCGCCCACGTGCCGGACGGCCGCGGCACCTTCGTCAATCTGAGCACCGAGGAGAACCTGCGCCTGGGCGCCTACGTGCGCAAGGACCGCGCCGATGTGGATGCGGATCTGGAACGCGTCTACGGCTACTTCCCGCGCCTGAAGGAGCGCCATGCGCAGCAGGCCGGCACGCTCTCCGGCGGCGAGCAGCAGATGCTGGCGGTGTCGCGGGCGCTGATGCTCAGGCCCAAGCTGATGCTGCTGGACGAGCCCTCGTTCGGCCTGGCGCCGCTCATCGTGAGGGAGCTGTTCGAGATCCTGCGCACGGTGAACCAGAAGGAGAAAGTCAGCATGCTGGTGGTGGAGCAGAACGCGGCGATGGCGCTCGAGCTCGCCGACCACGCCTACGTGATCGAGACCGGGCGCGTGGTGCTCTCCGGCACCGCGGACGAAATCCGGCGCAACGACGACGTGCGCCGCTCCTACCTGGGCTACTGAGGAAACCCGCCATGGACGCATTCCTGCACCAGGTGCTCGCGGGGCTCGCCACCGGCGGCATCTACGCCAGCCTCGCGCTCGCGCTGGTGATGATCTACCAGGCCACGCACCTGGTGAATTTCGCGCAGGGCGAGATGGCGATGTTCGCCACCTACTTCGCCTGGAGCCTGATCAACGCCGGCGTGCCGTACTGGCCGGCGTTCCTGCTGACCGTGATCTTCGCTTTCGTGCTCGGCGTGGTGATCGAGCGCGTGATCATCCGCCCGGTGGAGAACTCGCCGGTGCTGGCGGTGGTGGTGGTATTCATCGCGCTGCTCGTCATCCTGAACAGCGTCACCGGCTGGATCTACAGCTACACCATCAAGACCTTCCCCAGCCCGTTCCCGGCCGAGCCGGTGTTCGGCAAGTACATGTCCGCGCACGAGGGCGGCGCGATCGGCGTGACGCTGGTGGTGCTGCTGCTGCTCTATGCGTTCTTTCGCTTCACGCCGCTCGGCCTCGCCATGCGTGCGGCGGCGCAGAATCCCGATTCCGCGCGCCTGGTGGGCATCCGCGTCGGCTGGATGCTGGCGCTCGGCTGGGGCCTCGCCGCGGCGATCGGCGGCGTGGCCGGCATGATGGTGGCGCCCATCGTCTACCTCGACCCGAACATGATGGGCGGGGTGCTGCTCTACGCCTTCGCCGCGGCGCTGGTCGGCGGCATCGACAATCCGGCCGGCGCGGTGTTCGGCGGCTTCCTGGTCGGGGTGCTGGAGAACGTGCTGGGCGCCTTCGTCATCGGCAACGAATTGAAGCTGGCCGTCGCCCTGGTGCTGATCATCGGCGTGCTGGTGGTGAAGCCTTCGGGCTTCTTCGGAAAAGTGTTCGTGACGCGCGTATGAGCAGGCGCCAGCTCATTCTGATCGCGGTGCTGCTGCTCGCGGCGTGCGTTCTGCCCTTCCTGGTCAGCGACTACCGCGTGTTCCAGTTCAACCTGGTGCTGGTGTACGCGATCGCGCTGCTCGGTCTGAACATCCTCACCGGCTACAACGGCCAGATCTCGCTCGGCCACGGCGCGTTCTACGCCATCGGCGCGTACTGCGCGGCGATCCTCATGGACAAGTACGGCGTGCCCTACTGGGCCACGCTGCCCGTGGCGGGCGCGGTATGCCTGCTGGCGGGCTTCCTGTTCGGCCTGCCGGCGCTGCGGCTGGAGGGCCTGTACCTCGCGCTCGC
>CAZOSA010000342.1:0-2470 GCA_964582155.1 uncultured Enterobacteriaceae bacterium
TCATTCCGCCGAGCCTGGTGCTGATCCTGCTCTCCGACATCCTGCAGCTGTCGGTCGGCACCCTGTTCGCGGCGGCGGTGCTGCCGGGCCTGCTGCTGGCGGCGCTCTACTGCGTCTACGTGGTGATCCTCGGCATGCTGCGCCCGGCGATGGTGCCCGTGGTGCCGAAAGCGGAGCGCGACGCCCTGCCGCGGGCCGAGCTGTGGCTGCGATTCTTCAAGGTGGTGCTGCCGCCGCTCGCCCTGGTGCTGTCGGTGCTCGGTTCGATCATCGGCGGCGTCGCCGCGCCGACCGAGGCCGCCTCGATGGGCGCGCTGGGCGCGATCCTGGTGACGGCGTTTACCGGCCGCCTGTCGCTCCAGATGCTGAAGGACACCGTCCAGACCACGACCAAGATCACCGCGATGGTCATGTTCATTCTCATCTGCGCGCAGGTGTTCGCGCTCGCATTCCGCGGGTTGCAGGGCGAGGAGCTGATCCAGGACCTGTTCGAGTTTCTGCCCGGAGGCCTGGCGGCGGACATCTGGTTCCTGATGCTGCTGATATTCGTGCTCGGCTTTTTCATCGAGTGGATCGAGATCAGCTACATCGCGGTGCCGCTGTTCCTGCCGGTATTTGCGGCGCAGAACGTGGATCTCGTGTGGCTGGCGATGCTGATCTGCGTCAACCTGCAGACGTCGTTTCTCACACCGCCGTTCGGCTGGGCGCTGTTCTTCCTGCGCGGGGTCGCGCCTCCCGGCGTGCGCACGCGCGACATCTACCTCGGCGTGATTCCTTTCGTCGGCCTGCAGATCGTCGGGCTGGCGCTGGTGTACTTCTTCCCGCAAATCGCGCTGTGGCTGCCCAAGGCCATCGGCTGGTAGGCGCCGCGCTGGCGGCGCTCGTCGCGCTGCCTGCCGCGGCCCAGGTCCAGCGCTCCGAGGAGCACGCATTCCGCGTGGTGACTCTGGTGCGCGGCCTGGAGCAGCCCTGGTCACTCGCCTTCCTCCCGGACGGGCGCATGCTGGTCACCGAGAAGAGCGGCCGCCTGCGCTTGGTCCGCGACGGCAGGCTCGACCCGCAGCCGGTCGCCGGCCTGCCGGAGGTCACGGTGCACGGGCAGGGCGGGCTGATGGACGTGGCGCTGCATCCGCGCTTCGCCCAGAACGGCCTCCTCTACCTGTCCTACGCCGCCCGCGGCGACGACGGAGCGGGCACGGAGGTGGCACGCGGAAGGCTTTCCGGCGACCGGCTCGAGAACGTGCAGGTGATCTTCCGCCAGAGCCCCAAGGGAAGCCGCGGGCAGCATTTCGGCTCTCGCCTGGTGTTCGACCGCCAGGGCTATCTCTACATCACGCTCGGGGATCGCGGCGAAATGACGCGTGCACAAAAACCCGGCGACCATGCCGGGTCGGTGATCCGCCTGCACGACGATGGCCGCGTGCCGCAGGACAACCCCTTCGTCGGCCGGCCGGGCTGGAAGCCGGAGAAGTACACCCTCGGCAACCGCAACCAGCAGGGCGCCGCGCTGCATCCGCAGACGGGCGTCCTCTGGACCCACGAGCACGGCCCGCAGGGCGGGGACGAAGTGAACGTGATCCGCGCCGGGGCCAATTTTGGCTGGCCGGTGATCACCTACGGCGTCAACTACGGTTTCGGCACGAGAATCGGCGAGGGCACGTCAAAGGCGGGCATGGAGCAGCCGATCCACAAGTGGGTACCCTCCATCGCGCCCTCGGGCATGGCCTTCTACACCGGCGACAAGTTCCCGAAATGGCGCGGGAACCTGTTTGTCGGGGCACTGAGGGACCAGATGCTGGTGCGGCTCGAGCTGCAGGGCGAAAAGGTGGTGCGCGAGGAGCGGCTGATCAAGGGGGTGCTCGGCCGTATCCGCGACGTGCGCGCCGGGCCCGACGGCTACCTCTACCTGCTGACCGACGAGTCGCGCGCGGTCCTGGCGCGCCTGGAGCCCGCCTCCTGAGGTTACATTTGCTTACGCACGGTCATCGCCGATTTACGAATGCGTTGCAGACTGTCGCCGCATTCCCCAACTCTTCAAAGGAAAGCGCATGAACCCGAAAATTGAACTCTCCCCGCGGCGCCGCTTCTTCAGGCTCGCCGCCCTGTCCACCGCGGCCGCCGGCATGGCCGGCCTCGGATTCGGCGCCTTTGCGCACGGCGGGCGTCGCGGCCGCGGCACGATGGACCCGGCGGCGATGGACGAGCGCCTGGAGCGCATGCTCAAGCACATGTACGTCGAGATCGATGCCACCGAGGCGCAGAAGCAGAAGCTCGATCCGCTGGTGAAGCAGGCAGCCGCCGAACTGCGCCCGCTGCGCGCCAAAGTGCAGGAAGCGCGCCGCGAAGGCGTCAAGCTGCTGTCGGCGGAGACCATCGACCGCGGCGCCATCGAGCGCTTGCGCGTGCAGCAGATCGGCGCCAGCGACGCGGCCTCCAGGCGCTTCACGCAGGCGCTCACCGACGTCGCGGA
>CAZOSA010000343.1:0-2450 GCA_964582155.1 uncultured Enterobacteriaceae bacterium
GGGCGCTACGCGTCGCTGCGGCTCGATCCCGCGCGCCTCGACGTGCCGGCGGCGCTCGCCTGGGCGAAGTCGCGGCTGGGCGGCGGGCCGGTGCTGATCTACACGTCGGCGCCGCCGGCGGAGCGTTCTGCGGGACGCGCCGGGGAGATCGAGCAGGCCTTCCGCGACCTCGCCCGGGGGCTTGCCGCGGCGGGTGTGCGCCGCTTCGTCGTCGCCGGCGGCGAAACCTCGGGCGCGGTGACTGAAGCGCTCGGCGTGCGCGCGCTCGCCATCGGGCCGGAAATCGCGCCGGGCGTGCCGTGGACGGCGGCGCTCGGCGGCGAGCCGATGCTGCTGGCGCTCAAATCGGGTAACTTCGGCGGGCCGGATTTCTTCTCCAGGGCCTTCGAGGTGCTGGCGTGACCGAGAACCAGCTGCGCGAACAACTCGTGATGTTCGGGGCGTCGCTGTACGCGCGCGGCTACGCCCACGGCAGCTCGGGCAACCTGTCGGTGCGCCTGCCGGACGGCCTGCTGGTGACGCCGACCAACTCCTGCCTCGGGCGGCTCGACCCGGCGCGCATCTCCAAGCTCGACAAGGCGGGAAACCACGTTTCGGGCGACCCGCCTTCGAAGGAAGGTTTCCTGCACCTCGCCATGTACGAAGAGCGCGCCACTGCGCAGGCCATCGTGCACCTGCACTGCACGCACTGCGTGGCGGTGTCCTGCCTGCGCCACGCCGATCCGGCGAACGTGCTGCCGCCGCTCACGGCGTACTACGTGATGCGCATCGGCCGGCTGCCGCTGGTGCCGTACTATCGGCCGGGCGACCGCGCGCTCGCCGAGGCGGTGCGCGAAAAGGCGCGCAAGCATCACGCACTGCTGCTCGCCAACCACGGGCCGGTGATCGCAGGAAAATCGCTGGAGGACGCGGTGTACAACGCGGAGGAGATGGAGGAAACGGCGAAGCTGCACCTGCTCCTCACCGGCCGCGATGCGCGCATTCTCGATGCCGCGCAGATTGCCGATCTCGAGGCGCACTTTCCGAGCTGACAAGCATGAGCCGCCGCGCCTACCGGATCCTCCCCACTGAGGGCAGGACCTTCCACCCGCGGCTGATGGGCACGCGCGGGGCCGTGGCCTCGAACAGCAATTTGTCGGCCGTTGCCGGCGCGGACGTGCTCAAGGCGGGCGGCAACGCGATCGACGCCGCGGTGGCGGCTGCGTTCGTCGAAGGCCTGGTCAATCCGCAGATGCACACGATCGGCGGCGAGTGCCCGCTTCTCGTACGACTCGCGGGCGAGTCCCGCGTCATCGCCGTGAACGGCAACATGGCTGCACCGGCGAAGGCGACGCCGGAGGCCTTCCGCGCGCGGGGACTGTCGGACGTTCCGGACTCCGGCATCCTTGCCGCCGGCGTGCCGGCCGCGTTCGGCGCGCTGGTCACGGCGCTGCGGCGCTGGGGCACGATGCCGTTCACCGAAGTGATCGCGCCCGCGATCGATCTGGCGCGCAACGGCTTTCCCGTCTCCGAGGGACTGCGCAACCAGCACAAGTACGGCATCGCGCCGATGCAACAGCGCTTCGCGGCCGAGTGGCCGGGAAGCGCGAAGCTCTACCTGCCGGTGCCCGAAGTCGGCGCGCGCTTGCGCAACCCGGCGCTCGCGCGCACTTTCGAATACCTCGCCGCGGCGAAGGATCCGCTCGAAACCTTTTACAAAGGCGACGTCGCCGCCGAGATCGCGAAGTTCTCCACGGCGCAGGATGGCCTGCTCTCGCGCGAGGACCTCGCCGCCTTCGAGACGAAGATCGAGGCGCCGGTGTCGCTGTGCCTGGGCGACACGGAGCTGTTCAAGACCGGATTCTGGTCGCAGGGGCCGGCCGAGCTGCAGGCGCTCGCGCTGATGTGGCAATACGACCTGAAGTCCATCGGCTTCGGCACGCCGGACTACTGCCACCTGCTGATCGAAGCCATGAAGCTTGCCTACGCCGACCGCGAGCAGTACTACGGCGACCCCGCGTTCGCGAAGGTGCCGGCCGACGCGCTGCTCTCGGCGCAGTACACGAAGAAGCGCGCGGCGCTCATCGACATGCAGCGCGCGAGCCGCGAGCTGCGCCCCGGCGATGCGTGGCAGGGCGCCGCGCTGCTGCCGGAGGCCGAGCGGCTCACGCCCAAGGACTGGGGGCCGGGCACGGTGCACGTCGACGCGGTGGATGCGAAAGGCAACATGGCCTCCTTCACGCCGAGCGGCGCCTGGATCTCCTCCGCCGAGGTGATCGAGCCGCTCGGCTTCCCGCTTTCGGTGCGCATGATGACCTTCTACCTCGGGCCGGAACACCATCCGAACGTGGTGGCGCCGGGCAAGCGCCCGCGCACCACGCTCACGCCCTCGATGGCGTTCCGCAACGGCAAGCCGTGGATGGCCTTCGGCACCATGGGCGGGGACAACCAGGGCCAGTGGCTGCTGCAGT
>CAZOSA010000344.1:0-2442 GCA_964582155.1 uncultured Enterobacteriaceae bacterium
GCCGATCCTGATGACCACCGGCGCGATGGTGCTCGGCGCGCTGCCGCTGGCGCTCGCCACCGGCGCCGGGGCGGAGGCGCGCCAGCCGATCGGCTGGGTGATCGTCGGCGGGCTGCTCGTCGGCACGCTGTTCACGCTGTATGTGATTCCCACCGCGTACCTGTTGCTGGTGCGCGGGGAGCGCAAGGCGGCGCCCAGCGGAGCGCAGGTTGCTGCTGCAAAATGACGCCGCGCTGGTGACCGGCGCCGCCGGCGGCATCGGCCGCGGCATCGCCGAGGCGCTGCAAGCGGAAGGGGCGAAGGTGCTCGGCTCGGACCGCGCCGACTGCGACCTCGCCAGGGCGGGGGCGGCACGCTCCCTCGCCGAGCGCGCGATCCGCGAACTGGGCAGGGTTTCCCTGTTCGTGCACGCGGCGAGCCCGCGGCGCCAGGAGTCCCAGACTGCGCTTGCCGTTGCCGAAAGCGAATGGCGCGAGATGCTGGAGATCAATCTGAACGCCGGCTTTCTCCTTGCGCAGGCGCTCGGGCGGCATATGAAGGACGAGGGCATCCGCGGGCGGATGCTCTTCGTCACCTCGCTGCACGCGGAAGCGCCGCGCAACCTGCCGCATTACAGCGCCGCCAAAGCGGGCCAGACCATGGTGGTGAAGGAGCTGGCGCGCGCACTGGGCCCGCACGGCATCCGCATCAACGCCGTGGTGCCGGGCGCCATCCCGGGCGGCGGCTTCAACGCGCCGGCGGGCATGGTGGAGAAAATTCCGCTGCGCCGCTTCGGCACCCCCGCCGACGTCGCGGCGATGGCGGTCGCGGTGCTCTCGGAGCGCTTCGGCGCCTACGTCACCGGCGCCTCCATCGTCGTGGACGGCGGCATCGCGCTGCACAACTGGATCGATCCGGCGGAGTGAGCGTGAAATCGCGATTCCACGTGCGCCAGCAGGATGTTGCGCTCTATTCCCCCGCCAACCACACCGGCACGCGGAACTTCCGCCTCATCGGCAAGGAGACCGTGGGCGCGAAGCAGGTGGAAATGCTGATCGGCGAGATCGAGCGCGGCCACGGTGCGCTGCCGCACGCGCATCCGGGCATCGAGCAGGTGTGCTACCTGCTGGAGGGCGCGGCGCACGTGGAAGTCGGCGGCGAGAAATTCGAGCTCGCCCCGGGCGAGGCGTGCTTCTTCCCGGCGGACGTGCCGCATGTTTTTAGCGCCACGAGCGAGCGGGCAAAAGTGATGGTGATCTACGCGCCACCTTACGAAGAGGATCCCGCCCGGCGGAGGATCTGAATGGACTTTGCCTTCACCGACGAGCAGGAAGCCATCCGCGAGGCGATCGCGAAGATCTGCGTGCGCTTTCCCGACGAGTACTGGCTGAAGAAGGACAAGGAGGGCGGATTTCCTTCCGAGCTGCACCAGGCGCTCGCCAAGGACGGCTGGCTCGGCATCGCCATGCCGGAAGCCTGCGGCGGCTCGGGCCTTGGCATCACGGAAGCGGCGGTGATGATGCAGGCGATCGCCGAGTCAGGCGCGGGCTTTTCCGGTGCCTCCGCCGTGCACATGAACATCTTCGGGCTGAACCCGGTGGTGGTGTTCGGCAACGACGAGCAGAAAAAACGCATGCTTCCCGGGATGATCGCGGGAAAGGAGCGCGCCTGCTTCGCCGTCACCGAGCCGAACACCGGCCTGAACACGCGCAAGATCAAGACGATGGCAAAAAAGGACGGCAAGCGCTACATCATCTCAGGGCAGAAGGTGTGGATCTCCACCGCACAGGTGGCGGAGAAGATCCTGGTGCTGACGCAGGCCGCCGCTGGACTCACGCTCTTTTATACCGACTTCGATCGAAAGTACATCGAGGTGCGCGAGATCGAGAAGATGGGCAGGAAGGCGGTGGACTCCAATCAGGTGTTCTTCGACGGACTGCCGGTACCGGAGGCCGACCGCATCGGGGAAGAAGGCAAGGGTTTCGAGTACATCCTGCACGGCATGAACCCGGAGCGCATCCTGATCGCCGCCGAGTGCGTGGGCCTGGGACGCTGCGCGGTGGCGCGCGCGGCGAAATACGCCAACGAGCGCATCGTGTTCGACCGGCCGATCGGCAAGAACCAGGGCATCCAGCACCCGCTCGCCGAGAAGTGGATGGCGCTCGAGGCGGCGAACCTGATGGTGTTCAAGGCGGCCTGGATGTACGACCGGGGCAAGCCCTGCGGGGCGGAGGCGAACGCCTCGAAGTACCTGGCCGCGGAAGCGTGCTTCGATGCCTGCCAGCAGGCGGTGATGACCCATGGCGGCTACGGCTACGCCAAGGAGTACCACGTCGAGCGTTACCTGCGTGAGTCGCTCGTCGGGCGCATCGCGCCGGTGAGCCCGCAGATGATCCTGTGCTACATCGCCGAGCGCGTGCTCGGGCTGCCGAAGTCGTACTGAGCGGCGCGACGGGGTGGTCT
>CAZOSA010000345.1:0-2431 GCA_964582155.1 uncultured Enterobacteriaceae bacterium
AAGCATCCGGCGCTGAAACTCGGCCTGTCGCAGGAATTCATCGGCCGCGCCGACGGCTGGCCGGGGCTGAAAGCGGCCTACGAGCTGGCGTTCGCCACGCCTTCGGGCCTGGATCACGGCCTCGCCTACGAGGCGATCGCGGCCGGCAAAATCGACGTCATGGACATCTACACCACGGACGCCAAGATCGAGCGCTTCCAGTTGCGCCCGCTCGAAGACGACCGCAAATTTTTCCCGCGCTACGACGCGGTGCTCCTTTACCGGCTGGATGTGCCCAAGCGCTATCCCGAGGCCTGGGCAAAGCTGCAGAAGCTGGAACAGCGCATCGACGAGCGGACCATGATCCGCCTGAACGCCGCGGCGGAGTTGCAGGGCAGGAGCTTCGCCGAGGCTGCCGCGCTCCTGGATTCCGGACCGGAAAGCACGAACAAAAAAGAAAGAAAATTTCTGGACGTCCTGTTCGGTCCGGATTTCTGGCGCCTGACCTGGGAACACATGGTGCTGGTGTTCGTCTCGCTCGCGGCCAGCATCGCGGTGGGCGTGCCGCTCGGGGTCGCGGCCGCGAAGTGGCGCGGCGCGACGCAGTTCATCCTCGGCATCGTCGGGGTCATCCAGACCATCCCGTCGCTGGCGTTGTTTGCGTTCCTGATCGCGCTGCTTGGCGCCATCGGCACCGTGCCGGCGCTGATCGCACTGTTCCTGTACGCGCTGCTGCCCATCGTGCGCAGCACCCATGCGGGACTGGAGGCGGTCGGCAAGGGCATGCGCGATGCGGCGCTCGCGCTCGGCCTGTCGAAGCAGGACCGGCTCCGGCGCATCGAGATACCACTCGCGTTGCCGTCGATTCTCTCCGGCATCAAGACCTCCGCCGTGATCAACGTCGGCACCGCCACCATCGCCGCCTTCGTCGGCGCCGGCGGCTACGGCGAGCGCATCGTCACCGGCCTCGCGCTGAACGACAACGCGACGTTGCTCGCGGGCGCCATTCCCGCCGCGGTGCTCGCTCTTATTGTGCAAGGTGCATTCGAACTCGGCGAACGCCGGTTCGGCTGGATGGCGCGGGTGCAGAGTCGATCGTAAATTTGTCGGTCGCTCGCGGATTTCGGCGACGCTGAAGCATATTTGTCCACGCTCGTGCCGCTTGACCGCAATCTGTACAGACTGTACAGTTAGTTCATGTCGCGCCCGATCCGCCGAGGGGTTGAAGACGCCCGTAGCCAGTTGCCGGCCTTGCTGGCCGAGGCCGAGCGGGGGCACTCGACCATCATCACGCGCCACGGGCGTTCGATTGCCGCCATCGTCCCGGTCAACAGCATGGCAGGCGGTCCGCGGCAAAAGTCGCTCCTCGGCCTGGCCGGCACCGGAAAGGGTTTGTGGGGTAAGGACAGCGCGACGACGCTGCGCAAGCTGCGGGACGAGTGGGATCGATAGAGCAGTCGGATCTCCCTGACGGGACGCTGGTGCTGATGGACTCGGCGCCGATCATTTACGTTCTGGAGCGGCACCTGAAGTTCGCGCCGCGATTTCAGCCGCTGTTCGACCGGCATGGTGCTGGTGAGATTTCTTTTGCCGTGACGACAATGACGATTGCGGAAGTTCTGGCCGGCCCGTTTGGCGCCGGCGAGGAAGCGCTCGCCAAGCGCTACCGGGCGGTGATGGAGTCCTGGCAGGTGGTCAACCTGACGGCTGACATTGCGGAAAGCGCCGCGCGGTTTCGTGCCAGACTGAAACTCAAGCTGCCTGACGCGATTCAGGTGGCCAGCGCTATTGCAGTCAATGCCGATGCACTGGTGACGCACGACCGGGATTTCTCGAGGGTCAAGACGCTGGCGGTGCTGCGCTGAATTCATTGCATTTCATGCCTTAACCTCTTGTGGAATCGCTAGATGTTAAGCATAGTCCTCGCATGTCTGCGCTCGTCTCATCCTCCGGGTTTGCGCGCGCCGGCGTTCTCAGACGGGCCGCCCGCGCGTGCGAGACCGCGCTCGCCGATGCCGGGGTGCGCGCGCTCGTGGTCGGGTCCGTCGCCTATGGTGCGGTTCGCCCGGAGTCGGACCTCGACTTGCTGATCGTTTCCTATGTGGGAAAGACCTGGGGCCAGGTACGTTCGACCGTGGATGAGGCGGCACGGCCTTTCGACGTACGAGTTGACGTGATCTTTGCCGATACGCTGCCGGCGGCGGTAAGAAAGGCGATGCTCAAGGACGCACGCCATGCCCGCCAGCTTTGAGGACCAATTCGCCGTCGTCTCCGGGCGCAGGCAGTCGCGGCGCTAGTTCTGTCTGTCGTATCATTCGACCTCCAAGGGAGAATTCTTAGATGCGCATAGGAATTCCTGCCGAAACTCTGGCGGGCGAGACGCGCGTTGCCGCGACCCCGGAAACGGTGAAGAAGCTCGCCGCGAAGAACGAGGTGCGCGTGCAGGCCGGTG
>CAZOSA010000346.1:0-2427 GCA_964582155.1 uncultured Enterobacteriaceae bacterium
AGGTTGATCGGCGCCTCGAAGCCCGGCACCAGGCGCTTGTAGCTGTTGGTGCCCGGATTGGTGATCGCGTTCAGCGCCTTGGCATGCTTGATGATGCCGCCGATGTAGTACAGCGCGAATTCCGACAAACC
The DNA here is from genome assembly GCA_964582155.1 of uncultured Enterobacteriaceae bacterium. Classification (GTDB taxonomy): domain Bacteria; phylum Pseudomonadota; class Gammaproteobacteria; order Burkholderiales; family SG8-39; genus JAABQT01. The sequence continues at coordinate 132 of CAZOSA010000346.1, forward strand.
CGAGTAGCCGTTGCCCGCGAACAGATTCTGGCCGCCCTTCCAGACCGACTGGTGCACGTGCATGCCTGAACCGTTGTCGCCGACGATCGGCTTGGGCATGAAGGTCGCGGTTTTGCCATAGGACGCCGCGACGTTCCACACCGTGTACTTGAGAATCTGCATCCAGTCGGCGCGCTTCACCAGGCTCTCGAATCTGGTGCCGATTTCGCACTGGCCCATTGCGCCCACCTCGTGGTGGTGCACTTCGACCTCGACGCCCTGCTGCTCGAGCGCGAGGCACATGGCGTTGCGGATGTCCATCAGGGTGTCTTGCGGCGGTACCGGGAAGTAACCGCCTTTCACCGCTGACCTGTGGCCCATGTTGCCCGATTCATAGTCGATGCCGGTGGACCACGGTGCCTCTTCCGACTTGACCTTCACGAAACTGCCGGACATGCCCACGTCCCAGGTGACGCCGTCGAAGACGAAGAATTCCGGCTCGGGTCCAAAATAAGCGACGTCGCCCAGGCCGGTCGACTTCAGGTAGGCCTCGGCGCGCTTGGCGATGCCACGCGGGCAGCGGTCGTAAGGCTTGCCGTCGGTCGGCTCGAAAACGTCGCAGCTGATGATCAGCATCACCTCGTCGGCGAAGGGGTCCATGCGCGCGCTGGACGGATCCGGCATCAGCAGCATGTCCGAGGCCTGGATGCCCTTCCAGCCGGCGATCGACGAGCCGTCGAACGCGTGCCCCGCCTCGAACTTGTCCTTGGTGAAGTGCCTGATCGGCACCTGCACGTGCTGTTCCTTGCCGCGGGTGTCGGTGAAGCGGAAGTCGACGAACTTGACCTCCTTGTCCTTCGCCATCTTCAAGACGTCATCAGCCGTCATGGCCATCTGCAGATCTCCTGAGTTGGTGCAATGGGAAGCGACCGCTCCAGGCGGCCGGATGCGTCCTGTCGAGCAGGTTCCGTGCCACGAGACGGACTCCCCTCCTCCGTCTCCGCTGCGCCAAACTGCGGCGATTTTAATTCAAGCTTTGGCACGTTGCTGGTGCATTTTTTCACCCCTGGCACCATGGCGGTGCCGACCATGCACTGCTCGTGGAACGACCTATAATGCGCAGCAGCAATGAGCACGTCTCAGGACCGCGAGAAGATCAGGCAAGCTGCTGCCGACCGGGCCGGGCAGATGAGGCTTCCCTATGCCGGGGCGCTAACCCCGGCAGAGGCGCATGCATTGATGCAGGCGGGCGCCAAGCTGGTGGACGTGCGCACCACGCCGGAACTGCTTTACGTCGGCCGCGTTCCCGGCAGCCTGATCGTGGAGTGGCAAACCTATCCTGGCAACGAGCAGAACCCGGATTTCCTGGCGCAGCTGGCGGACGTGGCCACACCCGAGGACACGCTGCTATTCATGTGCCGCTCCGGTGGACGCTCGCATGCCGCAGCGACGGCGGCGGCGCAGGCTGGCTGGACCGAGAGCTACAACGTCCTCGAGGGCTTCGAGGGCGACAAGGACGACGAGCAGCACCGCAACACGCTGGGCGGCTGGCGCAAAGCCGGGCTGCCCTGGGTGCAGGGCTAAGTGGGCGTCCAGTCCACCCAGCCGGCGTAAGCCGTCACCAGCACGGCGATACCGAATGCTATGCGGTACCACGCGAACGGCCGGAAGTCGTGCGCGGCCACGTAGCGCACCAGCCAGCGGATGACGACGAAGGCGGAGGCGAAGGACGCCGCCAGCCCGACGGCGAACATTCCCAGGTCGCCCGCGGAGAAAAGCTCCCGGTTCTTCCACAGGTCGTAGGCGCCGGCGGCGACCAGCGTCGGCACCGCGAGAAAGAACGAAAACTCGGTCGCGGCCGGACGCGACAACCCGAACAGCATGCCGCCGATGATGGTGGCCCCCGAACGCGAAGTCCCCGGGATCAGCGCAAAGCATTGCGCGATGCCCACCTTGAGCGCATCGAGCCAGGTCATGGCGCGCGTGCTCTCCACCCTGACTGCGCGCTGGCCGCGATCCACCAGCAGGATGATGATGCCGCCGGCGATGAAGGCGATCGCCACCGGCACGGGACCGAAGAGGTGCGCCTTGATGAAACCGCCGAACAGCAATCCGAGCAGGGCGGCCGGAATGAACGCCACGAACAGATTTCGCCAGAGCGACGGGTCCACGGCGAAGAAACGCCCCCGGTACTCCCACACCACCGCCAACATCGCGCCCGTCTGGATCGCGACGAAGAAAACGCCTGCGCGCTCCCCCTGATAGCCGAGCAGGTCGCCCGCGAGGATCAGGTGCCCGGTGCTGGAGACCGGCAGGA
>CAZOSA010000347.1:0-2420 GCA_964582155.1 uncultured Enterobacteriaceae bacterium
GTCTGGTCGCGGAACTGCGCGACGCGCTCGTCGACGATCCTCTGGTCGATCTCGTCGTAGATGTACACCCGTGCCCCTGCCTTGCCGGAAGGGGACTAGTTTGCGGCCCGGGTCTTATTTCCCAAAAGACCATAAAATCAGGTGCATATGCACTTTTGTTCTAAGCACCCCTTCGCCACGTCGTTTTTTTCAAAGCGGCGCATCGGGCCGCGCGCCGACCGGCCACGGCTGGCGGATCGCTACTGCTGCGGCAGGCTCGGCAGATGCCGCTCGGCGTAGACGTAGAGCTGCAGGCGGTTGGGCACGCCGAGCTTGTCGTAGATCCGGCTCAGGTGGTTGCGCAGCGTGTTCTCGCCGAGGTGCAGCTTCTCCGCCAGCTTGCGGTTGCCGACCCCGGGATCGGTGGCGACGCGCGCGACGATCTGGCGCTCGCGCGGGGTCAACGTGGACAGCTTCTGCTTATTCGGATCGGGCGGCGGCGCCAGCTTCGGCTGCGACAGCGCGACGAACAGCCGGCCGACGCTCGAGCGGTCGAGCCACAGCTCGCCCTGATGGATCTTGCCGATCGCCTTGAGCAGGGTCTCCGGCGGCTCGGATTTCTGCACCACGCCGGAGGCGCCGTGCAGCATGAAGCCTTCGCGGATCGACCCGTCGCGCGTGGCGGTCAGGATCACGACGCGTGCGGCGCCCGCGACCAGCGCGCCGATCACGCACCCTGCCTCCTCGAGCGCTTCATCGGGATCGAGCACCACCACGTCGGGCGCGCTTTTCCCGGCAACCTCGACCGCGGCCGCGCACGTGGCCGCGCGCGCGACGACTTGCATGCCGGGCTTGCTGCTTTCGACCAACTGCTCCAGGCCCCACTGCGCGATGCGATAGCCTCCTACCAGCATCACGCGAACCGGCCTGGTCGATTCGGCGTTCATTTGTTGCCCCCCCGCACTCACACTAACAACACATTGCGCAACTATCAATCCCCCGCGCAGGTGGGAGATCCCTTGAACAGGGGATGCGTGCCGAAGGCGCAAGCCGCGTTGCCGTGGTGCTTGCCCGGCGCCGTCGAGTTGCAAGTCTCTGAAACCTCACACTTCTGTCACTTGATGGCGCGACGGCGTGTGAGGGCCGCATGCGCAGCGGATCAACCGTGTGAACAAATGATAAAAAGCCGGCGCAGGCCGCCCCGTGCAGCGCTGCCCAAATGGGGTCCGTCCCCATTTCTGATAAGTTGCACGAAAGATGCGGGGGGAAGGCAGTGTGAGGCGAATCCTGGTGGGGTGCGCGATGGCGCTCGCCGCGCTGCCGGCGGCGGCGCAGGACACGCTGCAGTTCACCGCAGGCGCGTCGGTCACCTGGGACGACAACATCTTCAGGCAGGCCGAAAGCGCGGGCCCGAGCTCGGACCGGTTCACGGCGGCGTACGTCGGCGTGCGCTTCGACAAGCAGTACGTGCAGCAGCGCTTCTTTCTCGACTTGACGCAGACTTTCTACAACTACGAGCGCTTCTCGCACCTGGACTTCGACGCCACGCAGTACCGCGCGGCCTGGAACTGGCGGACCAGCGAGCGGCTCTCGGGCGTGCTCTCGGCCGACCGCAGCCAGTCGCTGGTGAACTACGGCGACTTTCGCGACGTTTCGCAGCGCAACCTGCGCACCAGCGAGAACCGCGCGCTCGCGGTGGATGGCTGGATCATCGGCGGCTGGCACCTCACCGGCTCGCTCTTGCAGCAGGAGTCGCGCAACTCGGTGACCTTCCTGCAGGAGCGCGGCTTTCGCCAGCACGGCGGCGATCTCGGCGTGAAGTACCTCGCCGGCTCCGGCAGCACGCTCGCCGTGGCGCGCCGCTGGCTGAGCGGCGAGTACGTCGAGCGCGGGCTCGATGCGGCGAACCTCATCGACGACGCCTTCCGGCGCACCGAGACCGAGGCGGTGGTTTCGTGGGTGCTCACCGGCCGCTCGTCGCTCGACGGCCGGCTCGCGCGCATCGACTACGAATCGGCCAACTTCGAGGCGCGCGATTTCACCGGCACCGCGAGCCGCCTCGCCTGGCGCTGGACGCCGGCCGCGCGGATCTCGCTCAACGTCGCCGCGAGCCACGATGTCAGCCCCTCCTCGGATGCCTTCCGCCGGCGCGTCGAGGAGCGCCTTAGCGTGGGCGGGTCCTGGGAGCTCGGCCCGCGCACCGCGCTGCGCGCGAGCGTTTACGGCGGCACGAGCGAGTACCGCGAGCCCGTGCTGGCTTTCGCCGGGCCGGCGCGCGAGGAGCGCTTCACCGGCTGGTCGCTCGGCTGGGACTGGCAAGTGCACCGCCTGGTCACGCTCAGCGCGAGCGCGCAGCGCCTGAAGCGCACCTCGAACGACGCCGCGTTCGAGTTCCAGGGCACCACGGCCACGCTCGGCGCTGCGCTCGCGTACTGAGCGCC
>CAZOSA010000348.1:0-2413 GCA_964582155.1 uncultured Enterobacteriaceae bacterium
GAGCATCTCCGGGCTGCACGTGACGCTGGTCTCGGGACTGTGCGCGTGGCTCGCGGCCGCGCTCTGGAGGCGCGTGCCGCGCCTCGCGCTCGTGCTGCCTGCGCGCAAGGCGGGCGCCGCGGCGGCGATCGCGGCAGCGCTCGGCTACACGCTCCTTGCCGGGTTCGCGGTGCCTGCGCAGCGCACCTTTTACATGGTCACGGTCGTGGCGCTGGCCCTGTGGTGCGGGCGCATCGCCTCGCCCCTGCGCACGCTCGCGCTGGCACTCGCCGCGGTGACGGCGCTCGACCCCTGGGCCGTGCTGCAGGCCGGATTCTGGCTTTCCTTTGGCGCGGTGGCGCTCATCTTCTACGTGTCCTCGGGCTGGACGCAGGGCGAGCCGCCCGCGCTGCAATGGCTGCGCGTGCAATGGGCGATCACCGTGGGGCTCGCGCCCGCGGCGCTGTTCCTGTTTTCACTGGTGTCGGTGGCGGGCCCGCTCGCCAACGCGCTCGCTATTCCCCTGGTGTCCGCGGTGATCACGCCGCTCGCGCTCCTGGCCGCGGTCGTGCCTGTCGATGCGCTGCTGCACGCGGCGCAGTGGCTCGCGCAGTGGCTCCTCGAGTACCTGGAATGGTGCGCGCAGCTCCCGGCGGCGGTCTGGGAGCAGCACGCGCCGCCGCTGTGGGCGACGCTGCTCGCGCTCGCCGGCGTAGCCTGGTTGCTCCTGCCGCGCGGCTTTCCATGGCGTGCCTGCGGCGCCGCGCTGATGCTGCCAGCGATCGCGCTGCCGGCACCTGCGCCCGCTCCCGGCGAGGCCTGGGTGAGCGCCTTCGACGTCGGGCAGGGACTCGCGGTGCTGGTGCGCACGGCGCGCCACGCGCTGCTCTACGACGCGGGCCCGGCCTACGGCAGGGAAGGCGACAGCGGCGAGCGCATCGTGGTGCCCGCGCTGCGCGCGCTCGGCGTGGCGCGCCTCGACGCGCTCGTGCTCACGCACAACGACACCGACCACACCGGCGGCGCGCGGTCGGTCCTGGAGAACCTGGAAGTGGGCGGCGTGCTCTCGTCCCTGCCGGAGCGCCACCCGCTGCTCGCGATGGCCGGCGCGCCGCGGCGCTGCCTGCGCGGCACATCGTGGGAGTGGGACGGCGTGCGCTTCGAGATCCTGCACCCGCTGCCGGGCGGGTCCGCGCGACGGCGCAATGACGAGAGTTGCGTGCTGCGCGTGAGCGCGGGCGGCGTCTCCATGCTGCTGACGGGCGATATCGAGCGCGGTGCGGAAGCCGAGCTGTTGCGCACCACTGCGTTGCGCGCCGATGCGCTGCTGGTGCCCCACCACGGCAGCCGCAGTTCCTCATCCGCGCCATTCCTCGCTGCGGTGCGCCCGCGGCTGGCGGTGGCCGCCACCGGCTACCGCAGCCGCTTCGGCCACCCGCACGCCGAAGTGCTCGAGCGCTACGCCGCCATGGGCATCGAGCTGCTGCGCACCGACCGCGACGGCGCAGTCACCGTGCGCCTCGCGCCGGCGGGCTTGAGCGCCCAGGCCGAGCGCGCGCGCCGCGCGCGCTACTGGCACGTTCCGGCTCCCGGGGCGTAAACTGCCCGCGCGGGGTTTTCCATTCCACGCTCAAGGAGGAGTCGTCATGGCAAAAGACGCTACTGCGGTCTATCGTGTCACCGAAGTCATCGGCACCAGCCCGAATTCCTGGGAGGACGCGGCGCGCAACGCGGTGAAGACGGCCGCCAAATCCCTGCGCGACCTGCGCATCGCGGAAGTCACCAAGCTCGACGTCAAGGTCGAGGACGGAAAGGTCACGCAGTTCCGCACGCGACTGTCGCTGTCGTTCAAATACAGCGCCTGATGCCGTTCACGGCCGTCGTGCGCGTCACCGGCAGCGCCGGGCGCTTCGAGGAATTCCAGGAGCGCATACGCTGGCTGATGGTGCGCGACGCCGACGCGGAGACCTACACCGAGCACCACCGGCCCGGCGAGCTCGAATACCACTTCGAGCTCGAACGGGGCATCCCGTTTCCGGCGTTCGTCGAGGCGACGCGCGCGTTCGAAGAGCTGCGCGTCGAGGTCGAGTGGGACAAGGACGGCGCGCGCGGCGGGGCGGCGATCGAGGCCGGCAGGCTGGTCGAGAAATGGACCGGCGACAGGAGCTCCGCCTGACGTTCATGCCGCGCCGGCGGCGCGTGCAATGCGCCTCCGGCGCGGGCCTGCACCGCATCGCCTACCTGGAGTGGGGCGACCCCGGCAATTCCCGGGTGCTGGTGTGCGTGCATGGCCTCACGCGTTGCGCGCGGGACTTCGACAACCTGGCGCGCGCGCTCAGCGACCGCTACCGCGTGGTGTGCCCGGACGTCGCCGGGCGCGGCGACTCCGACTGGCTCGCCGACCCGATGCTCTACGCCATCCCGCAGTACGTCG
>CAZOSA010000349.1:0-2394 GCA_964582155.1 uncultured Enterobacteriaceae bacterium
AACTCTGGAAACAGCGGAGCAGGCGTTACGTCGGTGGCATGCCTTCACGTCGGCTCCTGCGCGTAACGCGCACCCGTGCGCACGCGCCTAAGGTTCGGAAGGTTAGGAGGTTAGGAAACACCTTGAGAATCAGCGCTTCACATACCCTAACCTCCGACCCATGCCCGAACCTATAAGGTGCGCGGTGCTCACTCGTCGCCTTCCTTGAAGCCTTGGCGCTTCACGTAGTGATACCGCTCGGGAATGGACTTGTTCTCTTTTCGATCGTACCCAAGCTCCGCAAGGACATGGCCCACGCGCGTGGCGTGGCCGTGCTCGTCGGCGCGGCTGATCTCCATGCCGACCGCCTGGGCGAGGATGCGCCTGATGGTGATCGGCTCCGACATCTGCTGCTCGAGGGCCCGCTCCGGGGAAAGCAGCCAGCGCGCGATCGAGCCGAACCACGGATCCTGGCGCATGCGCAGGCGCTGCTCGACGCGCACCAGCACTTCCTCGGCCGGCGCGAAATACAGGGCTTCGCCCGCCTCCAATGACGCCACCGCCTCGCCGAACAACTGGTCGCGATCCCGCTCGAGCGCCGCGCGCTCGTAGAAGCGCTTGACGTGCACCGGGAGGTAACGCCGGTTCCCGGTCCGGTCGCGGAAATACTCGTTCTCGTTGGTGGTGCCGCCAAACACGAACGTCCTTGCAAATTCGGTGCTGCGCCTGGCATAGGGCAACCGGAAGCGGTCCTTCCTGCGCGAGAAAAACGTCTTGGCCGTGCGCACGTCCGCCTTGTTCATGCTGTCGAGCTCCGCGATCTCGACGATCCACACGCCCTGCAGCGACTCCCAACCCTCCTTGTTGCCGAGGTCGAAGGGCGTGTCCATGGCCCAGTCGCCGCCCAGCACCGACAGCGCGCTCGACTTGCCCAGGCCCTGCTGCCCTTCCAGAATCAGCACGTAGTCGAACTTGACGCCTGGCTGCAGTGCCCTCGCCACCGCGCCCCTGAGCCACATGCGGCCCACCAGGCGCAGGTATTCGTCCAGCCGGTCCATGTCGGCCTGCGTGTCCGATTCGTCCGGCACGCCGGCGCCCAGGTAGGTCTGCAGCCAGCGGTCCATGCGCTTTTCGCCGTCCCACTTCTTGCGGCAGGAGCGCAGGTAATCGACCAGGGGATTGCGCGCGTTCAGGTGCGCCACCGCTTGCACGCCCTCGCCCACCAGCGAGGATTTGAGGCGCAGGATCTGGCACTGCGCCTGCAGCCAGTCCGCCGCCATCGTGTCGTCGATATCGAGCCACGGGCCGATCTCGCCCGTCGGGTACGGCGGCGGCTTCGCTTTCATGACGCGGTGCGCGAACTGATCGAGCCACACCACCTCGCGCCAGGACTGGTGATTCGACAGGATCATGCGCACGTTGTGCAGCTCCGCGAGGAGCGGCCCCGTGCCGTCCTTGCGCAGGAGCGTCGCCGTCCAGTCGCCCTCCACCTTGCCGGAGGCCTTCGGCTCGCCCGAGGCCAGCCTGCGCGCCTCGGCGATCTCCGCCGACGTGGCGAAGTGCGCCTGCATCCACTCGAAGCACCGGCCCAGGTCCCACCGGGCATTCAGCGCCGCGAGCGGATCCCAGCCCTGCGGCAGCTCCTCGGTGGTCTCCGCCTCGACGATCGAGATCGGGATCGCGCCGAAGTGGCGCAGCGTCTCCATCAGCGCGCGCGCAGTGATGCGCCAGGGCTGCTTTTCCTTGGGCAGCAGCGCGCCCGACTGCGGATCGCCCTTCGCCACCTTGAAGCGCTCCGCGGAGTGCGGCATCCAGATCGCGCACACCCGGCCCTTCAGCGGCGACCAGTCCACGTCGCCCACCTTCGAGCGGCCGCCGGGCCAACTCACCAGATCGTAGGCGAGGAACGGATGATTCAGATCCAGCGCCCGGCCCTGCTCGTCGAACTTCGGCGCGAGCTCGTCGGCCGTCCACTCGTCCGCCACCACCAGCACGATCTGCCGGCGCTCCGGGTCGAGCTTCTCCGCCAGGTAGACCGGCCGCAACTTCTGGAACTGGATCCACTTCCAGGCGCGCGCGCGGTCCTGCTCGTTCTCGCACCAGGTGCGCGTGATGTGCTGCACCCCGCCGGCGGAACGGATGAACTGGCACACATACCCCAGCGTAAGCCCATCGACGTCCCGATAGGCGAACACCTTGCGCGGTTCCCCGCGCACCGCGTGGTGAAACTTGGCCGGAGGCACTCCCTCCGGAACCGGCAGAATGGGGCGCCAGCTTGAGAGCCGGCGCTCTGTGGTAGCGGGCAACCCCAAGCCTCACGGCGGTCCGGAAGAACGGTTCATGGCTTGAACTTCTCCTGCCAGCGGCGCGGCTTCACGCTCACGCGCACCTTGAGCTTGTCGGCCTTCAGAATCA
>CAZOSA010000350.1:0-2388 GCA_964582155.1 uncultured Enterobacteriaceae bacterium
TCTGGCGCGCCCGGCGGGATTCGAACCCACGACCCTTGGCTTCGGAGGCCAATACTCTGATCCGCTGAGCTACGGGCGCTTTCAAGCTAAAATCATACCTTTATACCATCCGCGCGCCGGACCGCGGCGCCCCACGGCGTGAACCTGCTCTTCATCATCGATCCGCCTGCGGCGCTGAAGGCGTACAAGGACACGACCGTGTGCATGATGCGCGCCGCACAGCGCCGCGGCCACCAGGTAAACGTGTGCGGGCAGGAGTCGCTTGCCTGGCGCGCCGGCCCGGTCAGCGCGCAGGTCACGCGCATCGCGCTCACCGACAACGACGAGGACTGGTATCGCCCCGACGGCAGCGCCGAACGAGAGCTCAAGGAATTCGGCGCGGTGCTGATGCGCAAGGACCCGCCCTTCGACATGGAATACGTGGCCAGCACCTGGCTCCTCTCGGAAGCCGGGCGCCAGGGCGCGCGCGTGTTCAACGCGCCGCAGGCGCTGCGCGACCACAATGAAAAATTCGCCATCGCCGAGTTCGCTGCGCTGACCGTGCCTTCGCTCGTGACGCGCGACATGGCGCAACTTCAGGCGTTCATCGACCAGCAGCGCGACACGGTGCTCAAACCCCTTTCCGGCATGGGCGGCACCGGCATCTTCCGCGTGCGCCGGGACGACCCCAACCGCAACGTGATCGTCGAGACGCTCACTGCGCTTGGCGCCTGCAGCGTCATGGCGCAGCGCTTCATCCCGGAGATCGCGCAGGGCGACAAGCGCATCATCGTCATCGAGGGCCGGCCGGCGCCCTTCGTGCTGGCGCGCATTCCCAAGGCCGGAGAGACGCGCGGCAACCTCGCGGTGGGCGGCAAGGGCGTGGCACAGCCGCTGGGCGAGCGCGACCGCGAAATCGCCGAGGCCATGGGCCCGGCGCTCGCCGCGCGGGGGATACTCTTCGCGGGGCTGGACGTGATCGGCGACTGGCTGACGGAAGTCAATGTCACCAGCCCGACGTGCTTTCGCGAGATCCAGGACCAGACCGGCTACGACGCCGGCGCCGTGTTCATCGAAGCGCTCGAAGCGAAGGTGGCGCGTTGATCGGCGTCCTCATCATGTCGCACGGCGCCATCGGCGAAGCGCTGCTCTCCAGCGCCGAGCAGATCCTCGGGGAGCGCCGGGCGCGGGTCGCGGCGCTGGGCGTGTCGCGCAGCGACGACCCGGACCAGGTGCTCGAGCGCGCGCGCGCGATCCTGGCACGGCTGGACGAGGGCGCCGGGGTGCTGGTGCTCACCGACATGTTCGGCGCTACGCCCTGCAACATCGCCGCGCGCCTGCTCGAGGACGGCCGCGTCGAAGGGGTCGCGGGCGTGTCGCTGCCGATGCTGGTGCGGGTGCTCTCGGGCCGTAACGGCACGCTGCCGGCAGCGGTGCAGCGCGCGCTGTCCGGGGGCGCCGAAGCCGTGGTGCACATGAACACGGACAGCTGCGGTGCCAAGCGCTGAGTTCACCATTTCCAACAAGCTCGGTCTGCACGCGCGCGCTGCCGCCAAGCTCACCCAGGTAGCCAGCCAGTTCGCCGCCGAGGTCTGGCTGACGCGCAACGGCAGGCGCGTGAACGCGAAAAGCATCATGGGCGTGATGATGCTCGCCGCCGGCAAGGGCGCCTCGGTCACCGTGGAGGCCGAGGGCGCGGACGCGGACGCAGCGCTCGCCGCCCTGCGCCAGCTGATCGCCGACCGGTTCGGCGAGTGGGAATGAACTTCGTCCTGCACGGCCCGAGCGTCGCCTCGGGCATCACCATCGGCCACGCGCACCTGGTGTCCAGCGCGCGCCTGGACGTGGCGCACCATCAGATCCCCGAGCAGGCGGTCGCCGCCGAGATCCTGCGCTTCGACGCCGGCATCGCGCGCACCAAGCAGGAGCTGGCGCTGCTCGAGCAGCAGATCCCGGCCGATGCGCCCGCGGAGTTCGGCGCCTTCATCAACCTGCATCGCATGATCCTCGCGGACTCGTCGCTGTCGCATGCGCCCAGGGACCTGATCCGCGGGCGCAAGTGCAATGCGGAGTGGGCGCTGGTGCAGCAGATGGAAATCCTGGTCGAGCAGTTCGAGCAGGCCGAGGACGCCTACCTGCGCGAGCGCAAGGCCGATATTCAGCAGGTGGTGGAGCGCGTGCTGAAGGCGCTGATGGGTGACCAGGCGCCGGCCGCGCCGCAGCTATCCGAAGAGCACAATCTGATCGTGGTGGCGCACGACCTGTCGCCCGCCGACATGCTGCTGTTCAAGCGCCACGAATTCGGCGGCTTCGTCACCGACCTTGGCGGCGTCACCTCGCACACCGCGATCCTGGCGCGCAGCCTCAACATCCCGGCGCTGGTCGGCCTGCACCACGCGCGCCACATGA
>CAZOSA010000351.1:0-2362 GCA_964582155.1 uncultured Enterobacteriaceae bacterium
GAGGTATGCGATGGTGGTGTCGTCCACCGCCACCATGCCGGCGCGCGCCCGCCTCGATCGACATGTTGCAGACCGTCATGCGCCCTTCCATGGACAGCGCGCGGATCGCACTGCCGGCGAACTCGATGGCGTGGCCGCTGCCGCCCGCGGTGCCGATGCGCCCGATGATTGCCAGCACGAGGTCCTTGGCGCTGACGCCGCGCGGCAGCGTACCGTCGACGATCACGCGCATGTTCTTCATCTTCTTCGTCACCAGGCACTGGGTGGCCAGCACGTGCTCGACTTCCGAGGTGCCGATGCCGTGCGCCAGGCAGGCGAACGCGCCGTGCGTGCTGGTGTGCGAATCGCCGCACACCACGGTCATGCCCGGCAGCGTCGCGCCCTGCTCCGGCCCGATGACGTGCACGATGCCCTGGCGCCGGTCGAGAAACGGAAAGTAGACCTTGGCACCGAACTCGCGCATGTTGGCGTCCAGCGTATCGACCTGGATGCGCGAAATCGGGTCGCTGATGCCGTCGATGCCGAGCTCCCAACCCGTGGTCGGCGTGTTGTGGTCCGCAGTGGCGACCACCGACGCCATGCGCCAGGGCTTGCGCCCGGCGAGTTTCAGGCCCTCGAAGGCCTGAGGGCTGGTGACTTCATGCACCAGGTGGCGGTCGATGTAGATCAGCGCGGTGCCGTCTTCCTCGGCGTGCACCAGATGGCTGTCCCAGAGCTTGTCGTAGAGCGTGCGATTCATTTGCGGCGCTGCGAAAGCCGTGGATTATGGCACAAGCAGTGCGCGCGGATCGCGCGCCGGTCAGCGCTTGGCGCGGGCGGTTTCGTAGAGCGGCATGACCTTCGCGGAATAGACCTTGAGGTCGGCGATCCGGCTTGAGGGGGACGGATGCGTGGACAGGAACTCGGGGGGGGCGCCGCCGCCGAGCTTGCCCATCTTCTCCCACAGGCTGATCGCGCCGCGCGGATCGAAGCCGGCGCGCGCGGCCAGCTCGACGCCGATGCGGTCCGCCTCGGTCTCGTGCTCGCGCGAATTCGGCTTGTTGAGCGTCAGGTCGACCACCAATGCCGTCAGGTCCATGCCGCCGCGCGATACGCCGGCCACCGCGCCGAGGACGCCGATGACCAGGCCTTGCGCCTGCGCCTGGGAAACTCGCTCGCGCCCGTGCTCGCGCAACGCGTGCGCGATCTCGTGTCCCATCACCGCCGCGAGTTCGTCGTCGGTCGGCTGCAGGCGTTCGATCAGGCCGGTGTACACGGCGATCTTGCCGCCGGGCATAACCCAGGCGTTGACCTCTTTGGACGAAATCACGTTCGTTTCCCACGCCCAGCCAGGGGCATCGGGCCGGAACGCGGCCGTCATCGGGATCAGCCGCTGGGCGATGCGCCGCACGCGCGCGACTTGTGCGGCGTCGCGATTGACCTGGCCCTTCTGCGCCGCGCCCGTGACAAGCTGCTGGTAGGCCTTCGCAGCGCTGGCGTTGACCTCCTCCGAGGACACCATCATGGATTGCTTCCGGTCGACACCGATTGCTCCCGGCTGCGTGGTCTGCACCGACTGGCACGCGGCCAGGGCCGACAGCGAGGCGATCAACAGGAACCGGAGGATCATGCGCAAAGCCTACACCCGCACCTTCCAGATGACGAGTGCGGTAGCCAACAGTCCGGCCAGCGCGCTGAGCGTGAAACTGAGCTCGGGGCCGAGCGCGCCCCAGGACCACCCGGCCAGCAGGGTGCCGGCGCCGCCGCCCAGGCCGTAGGCCACGCTCGAATGCAGCGTCTGCCCGCGCGCCGCCAGCATGCCGGTGAACAGGCGGTGCACCATCGCCACGGAGGAGGCGTGGTAGGCGCCGAAGGTCGCCGCGTGCAGCAATTGCGCCAGCACCAGCAGCCCCATCGAGTGCGCGCCCCAGCCGATGAGCGCGAAGCGCAATCCGGCCAGGGCGCAGCTGGCGGCGAGCAGCGCGCGCAGGCTGACGTGCCGCAGCAGGCGCGGCAGGCAGAGGAACAGCACGATCTCCGCCAGCACGCCGAGCGTCCACAGCACGCCGATGGCGGTCTTGCTGTAGCCCAGGGACTCCAGGTGGATCGAATAGAACGCGTACAGCGCGCCGTGCGCCGCGTTCATGCAAAAGCACGCCGCGAGGAATGCAAGCACCCCGGGCCGCAGCAGCACCGCGGCGAGGCCCGCATCGGCCGGCCCGCCGGGAGCCGCAACCCGGCCCGCGGGCACGAGGAACGAGACCGCAAGGGTGATCGCCGCCAGCAGGACGATGACGCCGAGCAGCGACTGCGGCGGATGCGCGTCCAGCCAGGCGCCGGTGGCGAGCACGCCGGCGACGAAACCCACCGAGCCCCACAGCCG
>CAZOSA010000352.1:0-2308 GCA_964582155.1 uncultured Enterobacteriaceae bacterium
GAGATGAATCACGCCAACAGCTACTTCTGGACCGGCAAGACCTTCGCGGCCCAGTACTTCACCGCCGTTCCCTTCGGCCTCAATTTCCAGGGCATGAACGGCTGGCTCTACGACGGCGGCGGCATCCCGCTCTGGCACGAGGTTTACGCGCCGTTCGGCATGGTCGCGTTTCCGTGCGGCAACACCGGCGTGCAGATGACCGGCTGGTTCCGCAAGGAGATCAAGGTGATCGGCGACTTCAAGGGCCTGAAGATGCGCATCCCGGGCCTCGCCGGCAAGGTGTACTCGACGCTCGGCGTGGACGTGAAGCTGCTGCCCGGCGGCGAGATCTTCCCGGCGCTCGAGCGCGGCGTGATCGACGCGGCCGAGTTCGTCGGCCCCCACCAGGACCGCCGGCTCGGGCTGCAGAAGGCGGCCAAGTTCTACCACACGACCGGCTGGCACGAGACGGCGACGGTGTCCGAACTCCTGATCAACAAGGCGGCGTGGGAGAAGCTGCCCAAGGACCTGCAGGCGATCGTCGAGAACGCCTGCGCTGCGTGCAACGTCATCAGCGAGGCCTGGTGCCAGCGCACCAATGCCGAGGCGATGGAGGATCTCATCAAGAACCAGGGCGTGATCGCCAAGCCGCTGCCCGATGCGGTCGTGAAAGCGCTGCGCGCGGCGACGAAGAAGGTGCTGGACGAGGCCGTCGCCAAGGACCCGGTGACGAAGAAGGTCCACAACTCGTATTTTGCGTTCAAGGCCAAGTACGACGCGTGGGCGGGCTACAGCGAGGCGGTCTACCACAGCAAGATCCGCGGTGCCTGACAGCCCGCAAAGCCCGGGCGCGCGCGCGGCAGGCGGCGCGCGCGCCGGGATTGAGCGGTTCATCGACGTTGTCGGCGCGGCAACGGCCTGGGTATCGCTCGTCATCGTCGGCCTCATGGCGACGAACGTGCTGCTGCGCTACCTCTTCAGCGAAGGCTCGGTCTGGGCCCAGGAACTGGAGTGGCACCTGCTGGTCCCGCTCGTGCTGTTCGGCATGTCCTACGCGCTGCTCCACGGCGATCACGTGCGCGTGGATATCCTGTACGGGAAGTTTTCCGGCCGGGCCAAGGTGTTCGTCGACCTGGTATCGGCGCTGCTGACTGCCGCGATCTCCGTGCTGGTTATCTGGTTTTCGATCAAGTACGTGCAGCAGGCGTACGTGATCGACGAAGGCTCGCCCGATCCCGGCGGCATTCCGCACCGCTACGTCGTCAAATCGCTGATCCCGATCGGCTTCACGCTGCTGTTCCTGCAGAGCGTGGCGATTGCGCTGGGCAGCATCGAAAAGCTGAGGAAGAAGAGGCCCTGAGACCGTGACGGGCACCGAGATCCTCGCGATCCTGATGCTGGTCGCGTTCTTCGTGCTGCTGCTGTCCGGCGTCCCGGTCGCGATCACGCTCGCCACCACCGGATTCGTGTTCGGCTTCCTCGGGTTCGGCACGGGACTCTTCAACCTGCTGCCTGCGCGCATCTACGGCGTGGTGAGCAACTACCAGTGGCTGGCGATCCCGCTCTTCGTCTTCATGGGCGTGATGCTGGAGAAGTCGCGCCTGGCCGAGGACCTGCTCGACGTGGTGGGGCACCTGGCGGGCGGCCTGAAAGGCGGCATGGCGCTCGGCATCATCGGTGTCGGCGTGCTGATGGGCGCCACCACCGGCATCGTCGGCGCCACCGTCATCACGCTGGGACTGCTCACGCTGCCCACGCTCATCCGGCGCGGCTACGATCCGGGCACGGCCTGCGGGGCAATCTGCGCTTCGGGCACGCTGGGCCAGATCCTCCCGCCGAGCCTGATCCTGATCCTGCTCTCCGACATCCTGCAGCTCTCGGTCGGCACGCTGTTCGCCGCCGCGGTGATGCCCGGCCTGCTGCTTGCCGCGCTCTACTGCGCCTACATCGTGATCCTGGGCATGGTCCGCCCGGAAATGGTGCCCGCGGTGCCGAGAGCGGAACGCGACGCCCTGTCGCGCGCCGACCTCTGGCTCCGCTTTATCAAGGTGGTGATACCGCCGCTCCTGCTGGTGTTTTCGGTGCTGGGGTCGATCATCGCCGGCGTGGCGGCGCCGACCGAGGCGGCCTCGATGGGGGCGCTGGGCTCGATCTTGGTCACGGCGGTTACCGGGCGCATGTCGTTCAGGGTGCTGAAGGAAACCGTCCAGGCCACCACCAAGATCACCGCCATGGTGATGTTCATCCTGATCTGCGCGCAGGTGTTCGCGCTCGCTTTCCGCGGCCTGCACGGCGAGGACCTGATTTTCGCGCTGTTCGAGTTCCTGCC
>CAZOSA010000353.1:0-2303 GCA_964582155.1 uncultured Enterobacteriaceae bacterium
CCTGCGCCCCGCCGGTGAAGCAGTGCGCGACGGCCTTGCCGACGCGCAGGTTCCTCAGGATTTCGGCAAAGCGCGGGTGTGCGTCGCGCGAATGCAGGAACAGCGGCTTGCCGAGCTCGGCGGCGAGCTCGATCTGCGCCACGAACCATTTCTCCTGGTCCGGATGCGGCGAGTAGTTGCGGTTGAAGTCCAGGCCGCACTCGCCGATCGCCACCACCTTCGGGTCGCGTGCGAGCTCGCGCAGCGCGGAGATCGTGCCGGCGTCGCAGTCCTTCGCGTTATGCGGGTGGACACCCGCCGTCGTGTAGAAGCCCAGCGCCAGCGCCTTGCGCGTCTCCCCGGGGGATGTTCCGGTGACGACGATGGTCTCCACTCCCGCGGCGCGCGCCCGCTCCAGCACCTGGGGCAGGTCCGCCCCGAACGAGGCATGCGTAAGGTTGGCGCCGATGTCGACGAGCCGCATGCTCAACGCAGGCGCAGGCCGACGCGGGTGACCTTGCCGTCCTCGATTTCGCGCACCACCAGTTCCGCGCCGCCCAGGCCGAGGCGATCGCCCACCACGACCCTGCCGCGGAACGCCGCATCGAGGTACTGCGACAGCGTCTTGTCCGCGGTGCCCTCCGGGACGCCGAATCCGTAGACGGCCGCAAGCTCGCCGGCCACGGCGTCGCCATTTAGCACGAAATCGCCGAAGTAACGATGCTCCTCGAGGCGGTCGGGTTCGACGTGCGGGTCGAACAGTTTGCTCAGGCGGGCGAGGCTCTTCGGTTGCGCCAGCAGGTAGACGTAGTCCGCGGGGCGGAACTGCAGGCCGGCGCGCAAGACCTGCGGAACGCCGTCCCGCATGACCGCCATGACATGCTTGTCTTCCGGCAGATCCAGCTCGGCGAAATCGCGGCCGGCGATGAGGCTGCCCGGCTTGACCTGGTAGCACAGGATCTCGTGCTCGAAATGGCCCGGGACATCGAGCGTGACGCGCTGCAGGGGCTCGGTCACCGGCGGGACCTCCAGCCGCAGCCAGCGCGCCGCCGGCGCGATGGTCCAGCCCTGCAGCAGCAGCGACACCAGCACGATGAAGAAGGCGACATTGAAGTAGAGGCGGGCGTGCTCGGCACCGTAGATCAGGGGGAACAGCGCCAGCACGACCGGCACCGCACCGCGCAGCCCGACCCAGCTGATGAACACCTGTTCGCGCCAGGGCAGCCGGAACGGCAGCAGCCCGATGGCGACCGCCAGGGGGCGGGCCACCAGCATCAGGAAGGCCGCGATGGCGAGCGCCGGCGCCGCGATGTCCAGCAGCTCGCTCGGCGTGAGGAGCAGGCCCAGAATCAGGAACATGACGATCTGGCTCAGCCAGGCGAGCCCGTCGTGAACGCGCAGGATGTTCTGCGCCGCCTGGAGCCGGGAGTTGCCGAGCACGAGTCCCACCAGGAATATGGCGAGGAAGCCGCTCCCGCCGAGCTGTGCCGTGACCGCGAAGATGAGCAGTCCGCCCGCCACCGCGAGCAGCGGATAGAGCCCGGTCGCCAGGGACAACCGGTTGATCAGCCAGACCAGCAACCGGCCACCGGCCAGGCCGAGCAACGCCCCGATGCCGTACTGCTTCACGAAGGCGGCGAGGACGCCGAGGTCGAGCTCGCCGCGCCCGGCGGCGAGCAGCTCGAGCAGCGCCACGGTGAGGAAGATCGCCATGGGGTCGTTGCTCGCGGATTCGATCTCGAGCGTGGCGCCGACGCGCTCCTTCAGCGTGGTCCCGGCGTTGCGCAGCAGCGCGAAAACGGCCGCGGCGTCGGTCGAGCCGACGATTGCGCCGACCAGCATGCCTTGCAGCCAGTGCAGGCCGAGCACCCAGGCGGCGAAAACCCCGACCAGTCCCGCGGTGAGCACCACGCCCAGCGTGGCCAGGCTCACCGCGGGCCACAGGGCGACGCGGAACGTCTCGCGCCGGGTGCGCATGCCGCCGTCGAAGATGATGACGGCGAGGGCGATCGTGCCGACGGCGTAGGAGAGGTCGAAATCGTCGAACTTGATGCCGCCGGGGCCGTCTTCCCCGGCGAGCATGCCGAGGGCGAGGAACACCAGCAACAGCGGCGCGCCCATGCGCGACGAAATGTCGCTCGCCACGATGCTGACGAGCAGCAGCAGCGCGCCGATCAGGATGGCGAGGTTCCAGAACTCCATCCCGCGAAGATAGCAGAGGCGATGCGGGTCCCCGGCCTACAAGTGCTTCAGGCGGTAGAGAAATTCCAGCGCCTCGCGCGGCGAGAGCTCGTCCGGATTGACCTGCGCCAGCGCGTCGCGCA
>CAZOSA010000354.1:0-2302 GCA_964582155.1 uncultured Enterobacteriaceae bacterium
CTGCGCCGGCCGCACCGGCCTCGCGCCGCCCGCCGCGCCGCGCTGGCGCATGAACTCGCGCCGCTCCAGCCGCCGCTGCGGCATCGAGTTCCTCACCTCCTGCGCCCGCGCCAGGAACCTCTGCTCGTGCCTCCCCGGCTTGAAGAACACCGGGATCGCGCCCAGCAGCCGCGGTGCGGCCCTCGCCGCCGCCGAGTGGAATACGGCCCTGTTTCTGGGCACCTCCACGATCCCCTGCGTCGTCTCCATGAACGCGCTGCCCTCGTTCACCTTGTCGTAGCTGCCGGGTTCGCCGCGCGGGTCCCCGGCCGGGAGGTGCGTGGGCTCGTGGTCCGTGCCTCGCACGCCGATGGTGACCAGCGGCGTGCGGATTCTGTAGTTGGAACGGTTGTACTGGCCGATCCAGCCCGTGATCGAGCGCAGCGCGCCCTTGGCCAGTTCGATCAGGCTGCGATCCTCGCTCCCGCCGTCGGCGACGTATGCGGCGATCGTGATCTTCGAGTTCTCGCGCACGATCAGGGAAGCGCCGTCCGCCATGTGCAACTGGATCTCGCCGTTGGGGAACGTGGTGACCGTGTCGCCTTCGAACACGTTCTCGCCGACCGCCGGCAGGCGGGTTTTGCCGTCCTTGCCTTCGAGGAGGACGTTGCCTTCGGTGAGCTCGATGCTGCCGGCGACGCGGGGCATGTCCTGGGCTTGCGCCGCCGGCATAAGGCAGGCAGCAACTGCGACGGCGAGCAGGAACGCGCGCATCAGCCCGGGTCGCGGAAGTTCGCGTTCCAGTGCGAGCCATCGCAGAACGGCTTGTTCCTGGAGGCCCCACAGCGGCAGAGTGTGTAGTGCTCCATTGGAGCCCCTTCGCCGAATTCGACCCCCATCAGTTCGATTCCGCCCGTGACTGCGTAAGGGCCGTTGTCGGTGACGGTCACCAATGGCGGCCTGTGCGGCGGCTGCGCTTCGGCGCCGTCGATCGCGTAGCTGAGCGCGCCAGAGGGGCACTTCCCGATGGTTGCAATGATTCTTTCCACGGCGGCGCCGTCCGGGTCGATCCAGGGCTGGTCGTGGCGGCGGAACACGGATTTCAGCTCGTCGGTGCAGAACGCCGCGTGCGAGCAAATCGCGCGGTTGTCGAAAATCGTGATGCCCTTGCCGGTGTAGGCCTTGCGCTTGTTCTTAGTGGGGTCGGCGGCGTTGAGGCTGCTGAAGCCGATCGTGCTGTGCGTGCCGTCGCAGAAGGGCTTGTTGTTCGAGCCGCCGCAGCGGCAGAGCGCGACGCCGCGCGCGGTGACGCAGGCGTCTCCCGAAGCGCGGCGCAGGTTCGGGACCGGCGACGGGTCGGGGTCGTTCAGGAGGTAGTAGGGCCCGTTCGGGAGGCAAGCAAATTTTGGTTTGGGGGCCATTTTCTGAATTATGCGCGATAGCATGACGGAATGTCCCTCGCCCGCGTCAGGCTTTCCGGCTTACCGCTGATAGATCTCTGCGACGCCGCGTTCGAGAACACTTTCGTGCGCGAGCTGCCGGGCGATCCGGTGCCGACCAACAGCCGGCGCCAGGTGCGCGATGCCTGCTACACCCGGGTCGATCCCACGCCGGTCGCCCCCCCTCGCCTGCTCGCGTGGTCGGATGCGCTGGGCGAGCAGCTCGGCCTCGCGCGCCCTTCCGGCGTGGCTGTCGATGCTCTCGCCGGGAACCGCGTGCTTGCCGGAATGGAGCCTTATGCCGCGCGCTACGGCGGCCATCAGTTCGGCCACTGGGCGGGCCAGCTTGGGGACGGGCGCGCTATCACGCTGTGCGAATTGATTGCGCGTGACGGCTCGCGCCAGGAATTGCAGTTGAAAGGCGCCGGCAAGACGCCTTATTCGCGTACCGCGGACGGGCGCGCGGTGCTGCGCTCATCCTTGCGCGAGTTCCTGTGCAGCGAGGCGATGCACTGGCTGGGCGTGCCCACCACGCGCGCGCTGTCGCTGGTCGGGACCGGCGAGCAGGTGATACGCGACATGTTCTACGACGGCAATCCGGAGCCCGAGCCCGGCGCTGTCGTCTGCCGCGTGGCGCCATCGTTCCTGCGTTTCGGCAACTTCCAGATCCACACGGCGAAGGAAGAGCCCGAGATCTTGAAGCAGCTCGCCGACTATGTGCTGCGCCGGCATTTTCCGGAACTGGGTTCTTACAAGGACTGGTACCACGAAGTCTGCCGGCGCACGGCGGTGCTGATGTCCGACTGGATGCGTCTCGGCTTCGTGCACGGCGTGATGAACACCGACAACATGTCCATCCTCGGACTCACCATCGACTACGGCCC
>CAZOSA010000355.1:0-2290 GCA_964582155.1 uncultured Enterobacteriaceae bacterium
ATCCCGCCCGGGAAACGGGTTGCACGTGTCGATCACCACCTTGCCCTTGATCAGGTTCCCCAGGTCCTTCCCGACATCGGGCAGCGAGCCGTAAGGAACCGAAATCATCACCACCTCGCCGAAGGCCGCGGCTTCGCGCGGGGTTCCGGCGCGTGCGTTGGGCCCGAGACTGGCAGCGAGCTTCTTGTCGTGCTCGATATTGCGCGAGGAGAACATGACTTCGTGCCCGGCTTTCACCCAGACGGTGCCGATCGCGCCGCCGACCCTGCCCGAACCGACGATGCCGATCTTCGTTTTCCCGGCACCCGCCGCAGGCAACGGCAGGCCGCCGACCGCCAGGGCAGCCCCGGCAACCACAAGGAATTCACGACGATTCTGTTTCATGGCAATGCCTCCACCAGTTGGATCATCCGCTTTCTCATGGCCACATCCGGAAGCCGGCCCGTGGCGCCGCCCATGTTGTCCGCCATGTTGGCCGGCCGGCTGGTAGCGGGCGTGATGGCCGTCACCGCCGGATGGCTCGCCACGTATTTGAGGAAGAACTGCGCCCAGGAGTTCGCGTCGAATTCGCCCGCCCACTCCGGCACCGTGCGTCCCTTCACGCGCCCCCAGAGGCGCGTGCGGCCGAAAGGCACATAGACCAGGACGGCGATCCCCCGGTCCCGCGCAAGCGGCAGGATCGTCTCCTCGGCGTGGCGCTCGTCGATCGCGTAATCCGTGCCGATGAAATCGATAGGTTCGTTGCGCATGGTCTGCACCAGCTCGGCGTACTGGCCCTCGAAGGTGGTCGTGACCCCGATGTAGCGAACACGGCCCTTCTCCTTGAATTCCCTCAGGATGGGGAGCTGCGTGCGCAGGTCCCCCATGTTGTGGACCTGGATCAGGTCGATCACCGGCTTGCCGCTTCTCCGGAAGGAGGTTTCGAGCTGGCTGCGTGCCGCCGCCGGATCGGCCGCCCCGCCGCGTGCGACGTTGAGCTTGGTCGCCCAGAAAAGGCGCTTCGCGATGCCGAGGTCCTGGGCGATCCGGCCGGCCACCTGCTCGGAGGCCCCGTAGGCCGGCGCGGTGTCGAAGACCGTGCCGCCGAGCTCCGCCATCTTCCCGAGCACCGCTCGCAGCGCCGTGACGTCTTCGCTGCGCGCGACCTGTGCAAAGGTGGCCGAGCTGCCCAGGCCCACGATAGGCAGCCGCTCGCCCGTGGAGGGGATGGTCCGGGTGATGAGCTTGGCTTTGCTCGCGAGCACCGCCCGGGGATCGAGGGCCAGCAACCCGCCGGCGCCCGCCATCCGCTGCAGCCATTCACGACGCGTCGTCATGCAGGGGCTCCTTTCAGGGGTTCAGTGCCGCGAGCCCGCGCGCGCTGCGCGTAGCCCAGCCATATTCCGAGCGCCATCCACGCCGCCGCGAGCGGTACCGCGACAGTCGCGAGTGCGGCTAACCCCATGCCCAGCTGTTTCAGCAGGCCCTCGGTCTGCGCGCCTACGACGTCGCCCGCGCGGTAAACGAACGTGTCGATGAACGCCTTCGCCTTGTACCGGTCGGCGCGGGGAACGATGGTGAACAGCGTCTCGCGCGCGGGCCGCATGATGCCGCGCTGCACGGCGCGGAACGCCGCCTCGAACGCGATCAGCGCCACCAGCGACCCTGCGATCGCGAGACCCATGAAACCCAGCGCGGCCGTGACCGGCAGCAGCGCCAGCGTCACCGACACGCCGAGCCGCTTCATGAGATGCCCGGTGACGATCGCCTGCAGGACGAGCGTCGCCACCTGCGTGATCATGTCGATGCGTGCGAACGTCGCGGTGCGCATGTCGAGGTTGGTGCCCAGCGCGGCCACCATCTGCAGGCGCGTGAAGTAGAGGAAAGTGACCATCACCGCGAGGATCAGCACGTAAGCGCAGATGGCGAGCAGGTAGGGCGAGCGGAAGACCGCCTGCAACCCTTCCCACGCGCTGCCGCCGATCGCCGCGTCGCCGGCCGGCGCATGGCCTGCCTCCGGACGCAGGCGCGTGAGCCACCAGGCCGCGGCCAGCGCCAGCACGAGGAACCCGGCCGCGACCGCCAGCAGGGCCGGCGTGCCGAGCGGCCTGGCGAGCTGGCTCGCGAGCCACGGGCCGAAAATCGCCCCCAGCGTTCCGCCCACGGCGATGGCACCGAAGAGGCGCTTGCTCTGCTCCAGCGAAAAGCGGTCCGCCATCAGCGCCCAGAACAGCATCGTGGCAAAGAGGTTGAAGACGCTGAACCACACGTAGAACACCTGGCCGGTGCGCTCGCCGATGCTGGCGGGCGC
>CAZOSA010000356.1:0-2288 GCA_964582155.1 uncultured Enterobacteriaceae bacterium
CGGCGGCTTCTCCGACGAGGAGCTCGCCCGCTTGGCGAAACCCGCGTTCTCGATGATCTACGGCAAGAAGGCCAGTTAGTCACCCGATGAAAAACACCCGGTCTCGGAGGACAGTCACCTGGCTCCCCGATGCGAGAATCATCAAGCCTGCATTGAGGGCCAGTAGCTCAACGGCAGAGCAGAGGACTTTTAATCCTTTGGTTCCGGGTTCGAATCCCGGCTGGCTCACAGCCAAAGCGCCGATCCCTGAGGGTCGGCGCTTTGCATGTAGCAGCTGGTGTAGCAACGCGCTCCGGCTACGCGCCGAGAACGCGGTCCAACACGCCGGTCGCTTCCTGCTGCATCCGCTCCGTGACGTGGCCGTAGGTGTTCATCACCAGGGCGGGCGTGGCGTGCCCTGTCATCAAGCCGACGCCTTGATAGGCACAGTTGAGGTGCCCGAGCTTCGCACAGCGGACGCCCCTCCAGATCGCGACGGACGAGCGCGATGTAGCAACTGCGTCTCGGGAGTGGCAGTCGCGGCGGCGGCCGCGTCGGGTGCGCTCACGCGGTCGAGGCCTTGCGGCGCCTCATGCCGAGCGACGCGCTGAACACCGAATTGACAACGCGCAGGAACCGCTCTTCGCCAAACAGCCGCACCAGCTCGGCGGGAGGATCGATCGGTGGTGCGGCAAGGTAGCCGCACAGCGCCCGCCACTTCAGGTCCCTCATCGTCGTCGCATCGAAGACGAGCCAATCGCCGCGAGTGTGGGTCAGGTCCCAGTCGTCGGCGGCCCGACCGCGCGCAATGGCAGCGGAGTCGTGCGACATGAAGAACCAGCGCTCGCGCACTTCGTGTGAGGCTACGTGGGGCGCACCGGACTGCTGTCCGTAGGTGTCGGTAGCGGCGGCGATGATCGCTCCCTCGACGAGCGCCGCGGCTGCGCGACGGTCCACTGCCGCCGTGCGCAAGGCCGGTCCGTGGGAGAGCACGACCTGCGGGCGCTCGACGCGGAGGACCGCCGCGAGCTGCGCCTGGAGCGCCATGCGGGGGGCCGGACCAAGCGGCGGCTCGGGCATGTCGAGCAGCTCGACACGAGCCGCCCCGAGCAGCTCGGCGCTCGCTTGGAGCGCAGCGGGGAGTGGAGACTCCCACGCGCTTGCGCCGAGAGCGAGCGCCGTTGTCAATCGTCGCGAGAGCACGACGATGGTCACGCGGGCTCCGTCTGACGCGAAGCGCCGGAGGATGCCCCCCGCGCAGACGACCTCTTCCCCGCAGCGTGCGGCGATGAACAGCACGCTGGTCGGAGCGCTCGTCACGAAGACGCCCGCCAGATTGGCGTCGAGTGTTCGCGGCTTTGTGAAATCAGCAAATGATGATATAGTAGATAGACGATACCATATGTACTGTCTCCAGGGGGTGGAATGAACCAGCCGCTGCACCGCTTCAAGGCGGAGCTCTTCAAAGCGCTCGGGCATCCGCTGCGCATCAAGATCCTCGAGACGTTGCGCGCAGGCGAAGTTAGCGTGGCGGAGCTGCTGCGGCAGCTTGAGGTGGAGCCGGCAACCGCCTCGCAGCAGCTCGGCATTCTGCGCAGCCGCGGTCTTGTCGACAGCCGCCGCGAGGGCAGCAGCGTCTACTACCGATTGCGCGATCCGCTTGTCCTTGACCTGCTCAAGGTCGCCCGCGCGATGTCCGCCAACCACCTTGTCAACATGCAAGAGCTGCTCGCGGCGGAGATGCGCGAGGAGGGGCTCGCCGCCAAGCAGACGGGACGCAACGGCGGTCGCCGAGCAGCCGCGGTCTCTTAGGAGGACACCCGAATGCCTACACGCTCCGCACCCTTGACCGAATTCCTGCCAGCTAGTGCGGCCGAGTACTACCGCCACTGGCTGCAGCGCAACCATCTGAAGCACGGCGTCGCGGCCGTCGCCGATTTCGCGCGCGAGCATCCCTTCATGTTCGGCCGGCAGATCGGCGTCACCGGAGGCGGGTTCTTCCGGTGGGCCAAGCGGCCCGGCGGCGAGGATAGTCCCGACGCCTTTGGTGAGTACGTCAGCTTCCGCTACGACCGCTGGCGCGCGGCGCGCGTAGAAGCCCGCCGCGCGCCGGTGCGCCGTGCCGTTCAGCCGTCGAGGCTCACGAAGTCTCCCCACGCTAGCTGAGCGGGAGCGCGCCCGGCTGGCGCTGGCCACGCACGATCGTCCGGACCCGGAATGCTGCGGCTACGGAATCGCCAATGGTGGCGCCGAGGCGTATGGCGCCGAAGCTCGAGATCGCGATCGACAGCGCGAGCCCGTGCGCGAGC
>CAZOSA010000357.1:0-2285 GCA_964582155.1 uncultured Enterobacteriaceae bacterium
AGGAATCTGGCTCCCCGACCAGGGCTCGAACCTGGGACCTGCGGATTAACAGTCCGTCGCTCTACCAACTGAGCTATCGGGGATCCGGCGAGGGGCGAATTCTACCGGATTACCTTCGCGATCGCGTCAGCGACGTAGGCGATGTTCCTGGCGTTGAGAGCCGCGACGCAAATGCGGCCAGTCTCGATTGCGTAGATGGAGAATTCGGCGCGCAAGCGCTCCACCTGCGCCGTGCTCAGGCCGGTGTAGGAGAACAGGCCGCGCTGGCTGCGCACGAACGAGAAGTCGGCGCCCGGCACCTGGCGCTGAATTCCGTCCGCGAGGGCCTCGCGCATCGCCTTGACGCGATCGCGCATGCCGCCGAGTTCGCGCTCCCAAAGCCGGCGCAGTTCGGGGTTGGTCAGCACGCGCGCCACGATGTCGCTGCCGTGGGTGGGGGGGTTGGAGTAGCTGGTGCGCACGACGCGCTTGAGGTGCGACAGCGCGCGCACCGCCTCGTCGGCGCTGCCGGCCACCAGGGTGAAGGCGCCAACGCGTTCCCCGTACAGCGACAGCGACTTGGAAAAGGAACTCGACAGGAACACCGGCGACATGGCCCCGGCGAACAGCCGCGCGGCGTAGGCGTCGGCATCGATGCCGTCGCCGAAGCCTTGATAGGCGAGGTCCAGGAAAGGCACCAGGCCACGCGCCTGCACCACGGCCAGGACCTTGCGCCACTGCGCCTCGCTCAGGTCCACCCCCGTGGGGTTGTGGCAGCAGGCATGCAGCACGGCGATAGTGCCCGCCGGCAGAGCCTGCAGCGCCGCAAGCATGGCTTCGAACTTGAGGCCGCGCGTCGCGGGATCATAGTAGGGGTAGGCCTGGACCTTGAAGCCGGCGCTCTCGAACAGCGCGCGGTGGTTCTCCCAGCTAGGCTCGCTGATCCAGACCTGCGCCTGCGCACTGAGCTGCTTGAGGAAATCGGCCCCGATCTTGAGGCCGCCCGTGCCGCCCAGCGCCTGTACCGTCACCACGCGCTTTTCCTTGAGCGCCGGGGCATCCGCGCCGAACACCAGCGACTGCACGGCCTGATCGTAAGCCTGCAGGCCGTCGATCGGCAGGTAGGGCTTCGGCGCGCCCGACTGCACGCTCTGCTGTTCCGCCTGGCGCACGCAAGAGAGCAGTGGCACCTTGCCCTGGTCGTCGTAATACACGCCCACCCCGAGGTTGACCTTGTGCGGATTCTTGTCCGCGACGAAAAGCTCGGTGACGCCGAGGATCGGGTCCTTCGGCGCCATGGGCACCGAGGCGAGGAGGGAGGGTGAGTGGGGTGCGTTCATCGTGCTAGCATCGCTTGTTTCTCCAGCCGAAATTCTACCCGTGGCGCTGACATTTCCCAACAGCCCCTACCGGCTGCACCAGCCCTTCGCGCCGGCGGGCGACCAGCCGGAAGCGATCGACAAGCTCACCGAAGGCATACACGACGGCCTCGCCTTCCAGACGCTGCTCGGCGTCACCGGCTCGGGCAAGACCTACACCATGGCGCACGTCATCTCCCGTCTCGGGCGCCCGGCGCTGGTGCTGGCGCCCAACAAGACGCTCGCCGCCCAGTTGTACTCCGAGTTCCGCGAGTTCTTTCCGCAAAATGCGGTGGAGTACTTCGTCTCTTACTACGACTATTACCAGCCCGAGGCCTACGTCCCGGCGAGGAATCTCTACATCGAGAAGGATTCCTCGATCAACGAGCACATCGAGCAGATGCGGCTGTCGGCCACCAAATCACTGCTCGAGCGGCGCGACGTGGTGATCGTGGCGACCGTGTCGGCGATCTACGGCATCGGCGATCCTTCCGAGTACCACGGCATGATCCTGCACCTGCGCGAAGGCGAGAAGAGCTCGCAGCGCGACGTCATCGCGCGCCTGGTGGCGATGCAGTACGAGCGGAACGACATTGATTTCCGGCGCGGCGTGTTCCGCGTGCGCGGCGACGTGATCGACGTGTTTCCCGCGGAGCACGCCGAGCACGCGGTGCGCATCTCGCTTGCCGAGGACGCGATCGAGCGGCTGCAGATGTTCGATCCGCTCACCGGCCGCGTGCTGCACGCACTGGCGCGCTTCACCGTCTATCCGTCGAGCCACTATGTGACGCCGCGCGAAACCACGCTGCGCGCCGCCGAGGCGATCAAGATTGAGTTGCGCGAGCGCATCGAATTCTTCCGGCAGGCGGGCCGCCTGGTCGAGGCGCAGAGGATCGAGCAGCGCACGCGCTTCGACCTGGAAATGCTCGCCGAGCTGGGCTTTTGCAA
>CAZOSA010000358.1:0-2277 GCA_964582155.1 uncultured Enterobacteriaceae bacterium
CCGCGATGTAGCTGATCTCGATCCACTCGATGAAAAAGCCGAGCACGAAGATCAGCGCCATCAGGAACCAGATGTCGGCGGCGAGACCGCCGGGCAGGAACGCGAACAGGTCCTGGATCAGGTCTTCGCCGTGCAGCCCGCGGAACGCGAGCGCGAACACCTGCGCGCAGATGAGGATGAACATGACCATCGCGGTGATCTTGGTCGTGGTCTGGACGGTGTCCTTCAGCACCCGGAACGTCATGCGGCCGGCGAACGCCGTGACCAGGATCGAGCCCAGCGCGCCCATCGACGCCGCTTCCGTAGGCGCGGCGACGCCGCCGATGATCGAGCCGAGCACCGACAGCACCAGGGCGAGCGGCGGCAGCACCACCTTGAAGAAGCGCTTCCACAGCTCGGCGCGCGCCATGGCGTCACGCTCCGCCTTCGGCACCACGGGCACCATCGCCGGGCGCAGCATGCCGAGAATCACCACGTAGACGCAGTACAGCGCCGCCAGCAGCAGCCCGGGCATCACGGCGGCGGCGAACAGCGTGCCCACCGACAGCTGCAGGATGTCGGAGAGCAGGATCAGCACCAGGCTCGGCGGAATGATCTGACCGAGCGTGCCGGAGGCGCAGATGGCGCCGCTGGCGAGCCCCGGGTCGTACCCGCGCCGCAAGAGCGTGGGCAGAGTGAGCAGGCCGAGGGTGATCACCGTGGCGCCGACGATGCCGGTGGTGGCGCCCATCAGCACGCCGACCAGGATGATGCCCAGCGCCATGCCGCCCTTCAGGCCGCCCGCGAGGTGTCCCACGACATCGAGCAGGTCCTCCGCGAGCCGCGACTTCTCCAGCATCACGCCCATGAACACGAACAGCGGGATGGCGAGCCACAGGTAGTTGGTCACCACGCCGTAGATGCGCGCGGGCACGAGATTGAAAAGCCCGGTGCCGAAACCGAGCAGCCCGAACACGAACCCGGTGGTGGCCAGCGTCAGCGCGACCGGCACTCCCGCCATCAGGAGCGCGAAGAACCCCGCCAGCATCAGCAGGGCGAGGATCTCGTCGCCGCTCACGGCGCGCCCCGGCGCAGCTTGTCCAGGCTGCCCAGCACGCCCGCGACGCCCTGCGCCAGGAGCAGGGCGAAACCCACCGGCAGCAGGGCCTTCAGCAGGTAGCGATGCGGGAGCCCGCCCGGGTCGGGCGAGCCTTCGTCGATCACGTACGCCTGCTGGACGTAGTGCAGCGAGAACCAGATGAACAGCGCCGAAATGGCGATCACCAGCGCCGAGGAAGCCAGGTCGACAATCACCTTCGTGCGCGAGGAAAACCTGCCGTAGACGATGTCCACGCGCACGTGCTCGCCGTGGCGCAAGGCGTAGGAGCTGCCGAAGAGGATGAGCGGCACGAGGAGATGCCACTCCAGCTCCTGCCCCCACACCGAGCCGATGCTGAACAAATATCTCAGGACGACGTTGACCGACATGAGCGCGACGATGACCAGGGCGAGCCAGGACACGGCCCCGCCCACCCCGTCAACGAAGCGCTCGATGCGGGCCTGCAGCCCGCGTTCAGCCACGGACTACGCGGTGATACACGGCTTCGCTGTAGCCCGCCCAGCTGTCGTATTTGGCCTTGAACGCCATGTAGGACTCGTGCACCTTCTTGGTCAGCGGGTCCTTGGCGACGGCTTCCGCGAGCACCTGGCTGGTCACCTCGCGCAGGCGCTTGACCACCGCGTCGGGCAGCGGAATGGCGGTCACGCCCTGGTTCCTCACCAGGTCCTCCATCGCCTCGGCATTGGTGCGCTGGCACCAGGCTTCGCTGATCACGTTGCACGACGCGCAGGCGTTCTCGACGATCGCCTGCAGGTCCTTGGGCAGCTTTTCCCACGCGGCCTTGTTGACGAGCAGCTCGGACACGGTCGCGCACTCGTGCCAGCCGGTGGTGTGGTAGACCTTCGCCGCCTTGTGCAGGCCCAGACGCCGGTCCTGGTAGGGGCCGACGAATTCCGCGGCGTCGATCACGCCGCGCTCGAGCGCCGGGAAGATCTCGCCGCCGGGCAGCAGCTTCACGTCCACGCCGAGCGTCGCGTAAACCTTGCCGGCGAGCCCCGGGATGCGCATCTTCAGGCCCTTGAAGTCGTCGATCGACTTGATCTCCTTCCTGAACCAGCCCGTCATCTGCACGCCGGTGTTGCCGCAGGGGAAGGCCACCATGCCGAAAGGCGCATACACCTCATGCCACAGCGGGATGCCGCCGCCGTCGTACAGCCAGCCGTTCATGCCCTGGAAGT
>CAZOSA010000359.1:0-2274 GCA_964582155.1 uncultured Enterobacteriaceae bacterium
CTCAGCGCCGGTCGCTCCGGCGCGGGCGCCGGCTGCGGTGCCGGCGCCGGCTGCACCGGTTCAGGCTTGGCGACAGTGCGCGGCGTCGCAGGCGGTTTCTGCGGGACGGGCGGCTTGCGAACCTTCTCCACCGGCGCGGAGGGTGCCGGCTCGGGCTCGGGCTGCGCCAGGCGCGCAATAAACGGCGCGGGCGGAGGGTGCGCGGCCAGATCGCGCAACGAAGGCAGCGCCAGCAGCAGCAGCGCGTGCAGCAGGATCGACGCGAGCACGGCGTAACCGAAAGCGCGGTTCGCCCCTTCGCGCATGCAGATCAGCTGCGACGCATCGCGCGCCATACCTTCTCGGGCGTAAGCGGCATCTCCAGGTGCGCCACGCCGAACTGCGCGAGCGCGTCGAGCACCGCGTGCACCACCGCTGGCACCGCGCCGATGGTGCCGATTTCGCCGCAGCCCTTCACGCCAAGCAGGTTGGTCTGGCAGGGCACGCTCTCGTCGAAGGCATTCAGCATCGGCGGGAACTGGTCAGCGCGCGGCACGCAGTAGTCCATCAGCGACCCGGTGAGCAGCTGGCCGCTCTCCGGGTCGTACACCGCCTGCTCGTAGAGCGCCTGGCCGACGCCCTGCGCCATGCCGCCCTGGATCTGGCCCTCGACAATGGCGTGATTGATGATGCGGCCGATGTCGTCCAGGCTCGTGAGGCGCGCGAGCGTGACTTCCCCCGTCTCGGGATCGATCTCCACCTCGCAGGCCTGTGCGCCGTTCGGCCACGATGGCGTGGAGGGCGTCTGTGTGGCGGACACGCGCACCCGCCTTTCCGTCTGCCGTGCAGCGAGTTCCGACAGGCCAATGGAGCGGTCAGTGCCTGCGATGTAGAAGCGCCCGCCGCGAAATTCGATGTCCGCGCGCGCCGTCTCCAGCGCGTCGGCGGCGAGTTCCGTGCCGCGCACGATTAGCGTGCGCCCCGCCGCCACCACCGCCGAGCCGCCGATGAACGCCGAGCGCGAGCCGACGCTGCCCACGCCGTTGGCGCGGTCGGTGTCGCCTTGCACGAGCGTCACGCTCGTTGCCGGGATCTGCAGCACTTCGGTAACCAGTTGCACGTAGGTCGTCTCCAGCCCCTGCCCCATCGCCTGCGTCCCCGAGAACACCGTGACGCGGCCCCCGGCATCCACCTCGATGTCGACGGTCTCCGTGAGCAGCGCGCCGGTCCATTCGAGGTAGGTGGCCAGACCGCGACCGCGCAATTTGCCGCGCTTTTTCGCATCCGCCGCGCGCGCCGGAAAACCGTTCCAGTCCGCGACTTTGACCAAAGCGTCGAGCATGCGTGGAAAGTCGCCCGCGTCGTAAACCTCCCCGGCGTGCGTCGTGTGCGGGAAGTCGGCCGGCTGCAGCAGGTTGCGCTTCCTGATCTGCACCGTGTCGATGCCCATCTCGCGGCCCGCCTTTTCCACCAGCCGCTCGATCAGGTAGTTGCCTTCGGGGCGGCCCGCGCCGCGGTAGGCGCCAGTGGCCATGGTATTGGTGAGCACCGCCTGGAAGTGGTAATCGACCGCCGGAACGCGGTACACCGAGGCCACCACTTTGGCCACCATCATGAGCGGGATCATCGCCGAGGAGCCCACCGGCACCGCGCCCATGTTGCCCAGCATGTGCAGCCGCAGGGCGAGGATGCGAGCGTCCTTGTCGAGCGCGAGCGCCGCCTTGAAATGCATGTCGCGGCCCATGTGGGCGGCGAGGAACTCCTCGCTCCGGTCGCCGCGCCAGCGCACCGGGCGGCCGAGCTTCTTCGCCCCGTAGGCCACCAGCACTTCTTCCGGGGTGAGGCCGGTCTTCATGCCGAAGCCGCCGCCGATGTCGCCGTTGACGATGCGCAAGTCCGCGGCCTTGCCGCCGAGCGCCGCCGCCAACAGGTCGCGCGCCCCGGTCGGCTGCTGGCACTGCGTGTACACGGTCGTGCGGCCTTTGTCGTGCACGCCGATCGAGCAGCGGGGCTCCATCGCCACGGCGATGACGCGCTGGTTGTGCAGCTCGATCTCGGTGACGTGCGCGGCGCGCGCGAAGGCGGCGTCCACGTCCGCGGGCTTGCCGTAGCGCGTTTCGGCGGCGACGTTGCCTGGCGCCTCCGGCCAGAGTTGCGGGGCGCCCGGCTTCACGGCCTCGCGCGGGTCCACCACGCAGGGCAGCTCCTCGTAGTCGATCGCGGCGTGCTCGGCCGCGTCCTCGGCCTGCCGGCGCGTCAGCGCCACGATCGCGACCACCGGGTGGCCGACGTAGA
>CAZOSA010000360.1:0-2273 GCA_964582155.1 uncultured Enterobacteriaceae bacterium
GTGATGCGCCGGGCTGCGCTGCTGGCTGTTGCGGCCATCCTTGCAGGGTCCCTCGGCTGGCACGGGTTGACGGCGCAGGCCGCCGACGAACCCGAGACGCTCGAGCACCGCGTCAAGGCGGCGTTTCTGTACAAGTTTGCCGGCTACGTAGAATGGCCCGAAGCCTCGTTCACGCGGCCGGACACGCCGGTCACGATTGCGGTCATAGGCGCCGAACCGCTTGCCGCGGAACTGGTCCAGGCGGTGACCGGCCGCACGGTGAACGACCGGCCGCTTACGGTAAAACGACTCAAGGCCGGCGAGTCGCTGGCTGGCGTCCACGTTCTTTTCGTCGGCAGGGGCGAATCCACCCGGCTGCCCCAGCTGGCGCAGACCGCGCAGCCGCGCTCGATACTGACCGTGACCGAATCCGAGGGGGCGTTGACGCAGGGCAGCGTGATCAACTTTATCGTCGCCGACCGGCGCGTCCGTTTCGAGGTTTCGCTCGAATCGGCGGAGAAAAGCAAGCTCAAGCTGAGTTCGCGGCTGCTCGCGGTCGCCCGGCAGGTGCGTATGGGAACGCCCTGATGCTGCATACCATTACGAACTCCATACGCTACAAGCTGGTGCTCGTCGTCATGGCGACGACGTTCGCGGCGCTGTTGGTGACGGGCGTGGCGTTGGTCATCTACGACCTGCGTACCTACCAACAGACGGAAGTGAACGATCTTGCCACGCAGGCGGAAATTCTCGGCCGTGCCAGCGCGCCCGCGCTCGCATTCGACGATCCCAAGGCGGCCAACGAGAACCTGTTGTTACTCAAAGCCAAGCCCAAGATTTCCGCGGCCGCCATATATGACATCAAGGGCAAGTTGTTCGCGAGTTACAAGCGCGGCGGCACCAACCCGGCCTTCCCCGACCTTCCGGCGCTGGACGGTTCCAAAATCGATGGCAACGATCTGATGCTGTTCAGGAGAATCGTGGAAAACAATGAAATTCTCGGCACGGTTTACTTGAGGGCAGATCACAATGTCCTCGACCGGCTGAAGGATTTTCTCGGCATATTGGCCGCCGTGCTGGCCTTGAGCCTGCTTGTGGCGGCGTTGATGTCCGCCTGGTTGCTGGGGGCTGTCACGAGACCGATCCTGGACACCGCAGCAGTGGCGCGCCAGGTGATGGAGAGAAAGGATTTCTCGCTCAGGGCAAACAAGACCACGGAGGACGAGATCGGGCAATTGGTGGACGCGTTCAACGGCATGCTTGCCGAGATGGAGCGCCGGGCGGAAGCGCTGGAAGCCTCGAATCGCTCGCTCGAGAGCGCGGTGGCGGAACGCAAGCGCGCTGAAGACGCTCTGCGCGAACTCAACGTGGAACTCGAGCGTCGAGTGGCGGATCGGACCACGCAGCTGGAGGCAGTCAACAAGGAACTGGAGGGCTTCAGTTATTCGGTTTCCCACGATTTACGGGCGCCGTTGCGGGCCGTGGCCGGTTTCTCGCAGATGCTGCTGGAAGACCATGCGGGACAACTCGACAAGGAGGCAAAAAGAAAGCTCGACGTCATCCGGAACGAGGCGCAGCGCATGGGGATGCTCATTGATGACCTGCTCGCGTTTTCCCATCTCGGGCGCAAGGCGATGCAGGTCAATGAACTCGATATGACCGAACTGACGCGTACTACTTTTGAGGGTTTGAACGGGCAGCATCAAGGCCCGCAGGTCGAATTTCACCTCGGTTCGCTGCCGCGGGGGAAGGGCGATCGGGCGCTCCTCGGGCAGGTCTGGGCCAATCTCCTCGCCAACGCGCTGAAATTCAGCTCGAAGAAGGAAAAGCCTCTGATCGAGGTGAATGCGATCAGCGACGAAAAGGAGCATGTCTATTTCGTCCGCGACAACGGCGCAGGGTTCGACCCGCGCTATCAGTCGAAACTCTTCGGGGTATTCCAGCGCCTGCACGATTCCACCGAATTCCCCGGCACCGGCGTGGGGCTCGCCCTGGTACAGCGAATCGTGGTCCGCCACGGCGGTCGGGTATGGGCCGATGGCAAACCGAACGAGGGGGCGACGTTCTACTTCACGCTGCCGAGGGAGCAAGTCCATGGAACAGTTTGGGCAGACAGAAATCCTCCCCGGA
This sequence comes from uncultured Enterobacteriaceae bacterium, assembly GCA_964582155.1. Lineage (GTDB taxonomy): Bacteria > Pseudomonadota > Gammaproteobacteria > Burkholderiales > SG8-39 > JAABQT01. Next base: position 2,110 of record CAZOSA010000360.1, read on the forward strand.
TGCTGATGAACAAGGCGCCGGAGTAGGCGAGGCTGAATTCATGACCGCGCCCGACCGCATCCGCGTCCTGCTCGCCGAGGACAGCCGCACCGACGCCGAGCTCAACTTGCGCGAGCTGAAACGCGCCGGGCTGGCGGTCGAGCACCGCATCGTCGACACGCAGC
>CAZOSA010000361.1:0-2224 GCA_964582155.1 uncultured Enterobacteriaceae bacterium
CGCTGGGCGTCGCGTTCGCCGCGATCTTCGGCAAGGTGCAGCCGATGGTGTTCGGTGAGACCACTGCGCGCCGCCTGCCGCATCCTCCGGCGCTCGTTCCGGTGTTTGTGCACCTGGGGATCGTTCTTATGCTCGGGCTGTACATCCCGCCGTACCTGGTCGACTGGTACCGGCAGGCGGCGGCGCTCATCGGCTGACGGGACCCGCGATGAACGATCTTCCGATCCAGGCCCGACCGATCGCCGGCGCGATGCCTGCGTTCCACGCCGCGCTCGAGGCAGGCGAGTTGCGCGGCCTGTGCCAGCAGGCCCGGACGCAGCAGGCGCGGCTCGTGGCACTGTGGGGAAGCGACGAAACCGAGCGCGGCGGCGGCTACGCCTTGCACCTGGCGCTTGCGCTGCCCGCGGGGCTGCTTTGGCTCAGCGTGCCGCTTGCGCGGGAGCACCCCAGCTACCCGGGGATCGCCGACATCTACCCGTGCGCGGAGCGCATGCAGCGCGCGGCGTACGACCTCGTCGGCATCGTTGCGCGGGACAGCCCCGACCGGCGCAAATGGCTGCGGCATGGGGCTTGGCCGGAGGGCGTGTTCCCGCTGCGCAAGGATTTCGACGTCGCCAGCCGCTTTGCGCGCGGCGATGACGATTACCCGTTTGTCAGGGTCGAAGGCGAAGGCGTGCACGAGATCCCGGTGGGCCCGGTGCACGCGGGCACGATCGAGCCCGGCCACTTCCGCTTCTCGGTCGTCGGCGAAAAGATCCTGCGCCTGGAGGAGCGGCTGGGCTACAAGCACAAGGGCATCGAGAAGCGCTTCGAGTCCATGACGCTGGAGGAAGGCGCGAAGCTGGCAGGACGGGTTTCCGGCGACTCCACCGTCGCCTACGCCTGGGCCTGGGCCATGGCGGTCGAGGGCGCCACCGGCACCGAGCCGACCAGTCGATCGCTGGCACTGCGCGGCATCCTGCTCGAGCTCGAGCGCATCGCCAATCACCTCGGCGACCTGGGTTACCTCGGCAGCGATGTCGCACTCTCGTTCGGGTTTTTCCAGTTCTGGCGGCTGAAGGAGGGCCTGCTGCGGCTGAACGCGGAGCTGTTTGGCCATCGCTACCTGATGGACCTCGTCGTCCCCGGCGGCGTCGCGCGCGACCTGCCGCGCGGCGAAGCCGACCGGCTGCTTGCACGGCTGGAGTCGATCGAACGCGAGGTCGCGACGCTCAGGTCGATCTACGACGAGCATGCCGGCGCGCAGGACCGCTTCATCATGACCGGGCAGGTACTGCCGGAGCTGGCCGAGAAGATGGGCCTTACCGGGTTCGCGGGCCGCGCGAGCGGCGTCAATCACGACCTGCGAGCGGACTTTCCCATCCCTCCCTGGCAGCAGCTGCCGGTGCGCGTGGCCTCGCACATCCGCGGCGATGTCGCGGCGCGCGTTTCAGTGCGTTTCGACGAGGTGTCCGAATCCATGCGGCTGGTGCGGGCGCTCGCCCATCAGCTTCCGCTCGGCGAAGCTCGCGTCCCGGTCGTCGCATGCCCGGGCGGCAGGCGCGGCGTGGGCTGGGTCGAGGGATGGCGCGGCGAGGTGCTGATCGCGCTCGAAACCGCCGAGGCTGGCCGCATTCACCGGGCGCACCCGCACGACCCCTCGTGGCAGAACTGGCCGCTACTCGAGCGCGCGGTGATGGGCAACATCGTTCCCGACTTTCCGCTGATCAACAAGTCGTTCAACCTTTCGTACAGCGGCACGGACGTTTGAGATGTACTGGATGCTGAAGCAGATCGCGAGGACTGGAATCGTCACCGAACCGGCGCCGCACGCCGACGAGGCGCTACGCCGGCTCGAGCAGCAGCTCGGCGCAACGATCCTCAAGCACTTCGGGCGTTCGCTCGCCATCCGGCACGTGGACGCGGGCTCCTGCAACGGCTGCGAACTCGAGATCCACGCCGCCAACGGACCGCACTACAACCTCGAACGGCTCGGCATCAAGTTCGTGGCGAGCCCGCGGCATGCCGACATGCTGCTGGTCACCGGGCCGGTGTCGCGCAACATGGAAACGGCGCTCAAGCGCACCTATGCAGCCACGCCCGAACCCAAGCTGGTAGTGGCGATCGGTGACTGCGGTTGTACCGGCGGGATCTTTGGCGAGAGCTACGCGAGCTGCGGGCGCGTCGCCAACGTGATCCCGGTGGACGTCGCCGTACCCGGCTGCCCGCCCCCGCCCACGGCGAT
>CAZOSA010000362.1:0-2184 GCA_964582155.1 uncultured Enterobacteriaceae bacterium
AGGCCGGCATCAAGCTGATCGGGCAGGGCGACATCACCCAGGACATCAAGCTGCAATCCATGGGCGACGATGCCGTGGGGCTGATCACCATGCACCACTACAACGCGGACCTGGACAATCCCGCCAACCGGCGCCTGGTCGCGGCCTGGAAGCAGGAGTACGGCGCGAGCTCGACGCCCGACTTCATGGGCGTGCAGGGCTACGACGGCATGGCGGCGATCGCGCACGTGGTGACCACGCTCAAGGGCCGTGTGGATGCGGAGGGCGCGATGCAGGCGCTCAAAGGCTGGAAGTACGCCGCCAGTCCGCGCGGGCCGATCGCGATCGATCCGGCGACGCGCGACATCGTGATGAACGAGTACCTGAGCGAGGTGGTGAAGAAGGACGGGCGCCTCTACCAGAAGAATATCGGCGTCATCACCGCGGTGAAGGACATGTGCAAGGAGCTCAAGGAAGGGAAGTGCGCGCAGTAGGGCCGGGCCGCTCCTTGTAGATGGATCTGGCGAGCATTCTGCTCGGGGGCCTCGCCTCGGGCATGGTGCTGTTCATCGTGTCGGTGGGCCTCTCGGTCACGATGGGGCTGATGGGGTTCGTGAACCTCGCCCACGGCGGCTTCGCCATGCTGGGCGGTTACGCCGTCGTGCTCGCCATGCGCCACTGGGGCCTGCCGTTCCCGGCGGCGCTTGCGCTCGGCTTCGCCGCCGTCGCCGCGCTGTCGGTGGTGCTCGAGCGCGCGCTCTACGCGCGCCTGTACCGCGCTTCGGAGCTCGACCAGGTCCTGTTCACGATCGGCCTGGTGTTCGTGATGATCTCGCTGGTCACCCTCGCCATCGGTCCGGAATCGCAGCGCGTGGTGCTGCCGGCCTGGCTCGACGGCCAGACCGACCTCGGCTTTCTCAAGTACCGCAGCTACAGCCTGGCGCTGATCGCCGCCGGCACGCTGCTGATGCTCGCGCTGTGGCTCGGCTTGGAGCGCACGCGCATCGGCGCCAAGATACGCGCCGCGGTGGACAACCGCCGCATGGCGGAGTCGCTGGGGGTGGACGTGGGGCGCCTGTTCACCCTCACCTTCGCGCTCGGCAGCGGCCTCGCGGCGGTCGGCGGGGGCCTCGGCGCCGAGATCCTCGGCCTCGACCCGCAGTACCCGCTGCGCTACCTTGCCTACTTCCTCATCGTCGTGGCGGTGGGCGGCCTGGGGCGCGTCACCGGGGCGTTCTTCGCCGCGCTGCTCATCGGCGTGCTCGACTTCACGCTGAAGATCTACTTTCCCAAGGGCGGCACGATGTTCATCTACGCCCTGACCCTGATTTTCCTGCTGGCGCGGCCGCAGGGCCTGTTTGGAAAGCGCGGCGCATGAGCACGCCGCTGCCCGCCGCGATCGCGCTGGCGCGCCGGCACCGGCTGCAGTGGTGGGAGGCGCTGCCCTGGGCCGCGGGGATCGCCGTGTTCTTCCTGTTCCCGAACTACCTGGCATTCGGCACGCAAGTGCTGATCACCATCCTGTTCGCGTTGTCACTGGACCTCGTGCTCGGCTACGCCGGCATCATCACCCTGGGCCACGCGGCCTTCTTCGGCGCGGGCGCCTACACGGTGGGCATGCTGGCGGCGCACTGGGGCTGGAACGAGCCGCTCTCGGGCCTCGCCGCCGCCGCGGCGGTGGCGGGCGCCATCGGCCTGCTGAGCGGGTGGGTGCTGCTGCGCACCCACGGCCTCACCCTCCTCATGCTCACGCTGTGCACCATGGCGCTGCTCGAGCAGGCGGCCAACATGTTCTCCTCCTGGACCGGCGGCTTTGACGGCATGCCCGGGCTCGCCTTCCGGCCGCTGCTGGGCCAGTTCGAGTTCGACGTGCTGTACTTCCGTTCGCAGTACCTGTACGCGCTGGCGGTACTGTTCGCCTGCTTCGCCCTGGTGCGCATGCTGGTGTATTCGCCGTTTGGCCGGAGCCTCACCGGCATCCGCGAGAACCTGCTGCGCATGCACGCGGTGGGCGCGCCGGTGCGCGCGAGGCAGGTGCTGGCCTACGCCATTTCCGCGGCGCTCGCGGGCGTCGCCGGCGCGGTGTTCGTGCACGCCACCGGCTACGTCAACCTTGCGGTGCTCGGCCTGGACCGGGCGGCGGGCGTGCTCATCATCCTGATCCTCGGTGGCCATGGGCGGCTCTACGGCGCGTTCGTGGGCGCG
>CAZOSA010000363.1:0-2179 GCA_964582155.1 uncultured Enterobacteriaceae bacterium
ACCAGATCCTGGTGCTCGACCACGGCCGCATCGTCGAGCGCGGCACGCACGCCGAACTGCTCGCCGCCGGCGGCGAGTACGCGCGCATGTGGGCGCTGCAGCAACAGGCCGCCGCGGCCGAAGCGGTGCTGGCGCGCGCCAAGGCCGCCTGACGCTCCCACCGGTCATAGTTCACATACTTTCTAGTTATTCTTCCCTACCCCCTTATTTTTATTTGCATTTCTGACTTTGCCTGCTAAACTCGCCCGACTTCAGGGGGCGGCAGGGGACATGCGGCAATCGGAACGCAGGCTTCACTCGTTGGAAAAAATCGTCGCCTTTGGCGCGCTCGTGGCAGTGTTGTTCGTGAGCGTGGGATTCGCGCGCGCCGACGGCGGGCCGAAGCTGCGCTCCTCGGTGGTACTGGTGCTCGACGCCGAGAGCGGCGAGACGCTATTCGAGAAGAACAGCGAGACCGTGCTGCCGATCGCCTCGATTACCAAGCTGATGACCGCCGTCGTGGTGCTGGAGCGCGCACTCGACCTCGAGGAGCGCGTGGTCATCAACCGCGAAGACTTCGCCGCGACGCGCCATTCCCGCGTGCGCGCGCGCCTGCGTGCGGGCTCGGTGATGACGCGTGACGAACTGCTGCTGCTCGCGCTCATGGCATCCGACAACCTTGCCGCGGCGGCACTGGCGCGCACCTATCCCGGCGGCACCGAGGACTTCGTCGCGGCCATGAACGCCGAGGCCCACCGCCTCGGCCTGCGGGACACGCGCTTTTCCGACCCGACCGGCCTGTCGCCGGACAACGTGTCCAGCGCCCAGGACCTCGCCAGGCTGGTCAAGGCCGCGCACGGCTACGCACTGATCCGCGAGTACTCGACTCGCCCCAGCGCCCACGTGCGGGCGCGCGGCGGCAAGGTCGGCTACAACAACACCAACAGCCTGGTGCGCTCGGGCAGCTGGGACATCGATCTCTCCAAGACCGGCTATATCGCCGCCGCCGGGCGTTGCCTGGTGATGCACATGCGCATCTCCTCGCGCGAGCTGGTCGTGGTCCTGCTGGATTCCTGGGGCAAGTATTCGCGCATTGGAGACGCCCGGCGCATCCGCAAGTGGCTCGAAACCAGCGCCTCGCTCGAGCCGCAAGGCTAGGCCGCACCAGGTTCTACGGCTCGCTGGTCCCCGCGGACAGCTTCCGCGAGGACGTGATCGCTGGGCTGTCGCAGCCGCAGAAGGCCCTGCCCCCCAAGTACTTCTACGATGCCCAAGGCAGCCGCCTGTTCGAGCGCATCTGCCGCCTGCCCGAGTATTACCCGACACGCGCCGAGCTGGCGCTGACGCGTGCGCACCGCTCCGACATTACGCGCTTCGCCGGGCGGGGCTGCGAGCTGATCGAGTACGGCAGCGGCGCGAGCCTCAAGACGCGCCTGCTGCTGCGCGAGCTGCGGCCCTCGGTCTATGTCCCGATCGACATCTCGCGGGCCGCGCTCGCCGGCGCGGCACAGCGCCTGTCGCGCGAATTCGGCTGGCTGCACATCTTCGCCGTGGTCGGGGATTTCTCGAAACCGCTGCGCCTGCCGGTGTTCCGCACGCGCGCCGGGCAGCGCCGCGTCGTGTATTTCCCCGGCTCCACCGTCGGCAATCTGGACATCGAGGAGGCGCAGGCCTTCCTGTCGATGAGCCGCGCCCAGGTCGGCGCGGGCGGCGCCATGCTGATCGGCGTCGACCTGAAAAAGGACGCCAACGCGCTGCACGCGGCGTACAACGACGCCGAAGGCGTGACCGCGCGCTTCAACTTGAACCTGCTGCGCCGGATCAACCGCGAACTGGACGCCGATTTCGAGCTGCGGCGCTTTCGCCACTACGCCTTCTACAACGCGCCGCTCAGCCGCGTCGAGATGCACCTGGTGTCGCTGGCGCGGCAGGCGGTGCGCATCGGGCGCCACCGCTTCGGATTCGAGGCCGGCGAGACCATCCACACCGAGAACTCGTGCAAGTACTCGGTGGAGGAATTCCGCGCCCTCGCGGCGCAGGCGGGATTCAGAAGCGCGAAGGTGTGGCTCGACGCGAAAGGCCGCTTCGCGTTGTTCGGGTTGGTCGCGGCGTAGCCGCTTGGCGGGTTGGTCGCCGCCTAGCCGCTCAAACCGCGCTGATGCGCGCCGCGCGCGGCTGGTGGCCGGCGGCGCGCGAGATG
>CAZOSA010000364.1:0-2176 GCA_964582155.1 uncultured Enterobacteriaceae bacterium
CATCCCGAATTGGCTCTCGGCCCGTGCTTCGGTGCACAATGCGGCTTACCGTGCGCAGGACGCCTTGGCGGCCAGCGCCCGCAAGGCAGACTGAAGCAACAGGGGGAAATCCGTATGAACAAGACGATTTCTCGCACGCTGGGCTGGATGCTGATCGGCTTTGGTGCCGCCTTCGCCAGCCTCGCCCACGCCGACGCCGTCGTGCACTCCTTGCGCGGCGACGCGCGCATCGGCAATACCCCCATCACGCTCGACCAGCGCATCTATTCCGGCGCCACCATCAGCACCGGCCCCGGCACGCTGGTCGTCCTCAGGTTCGACGACGGCCAGCAGGTGGTCCTGAATGAGGCCACCACCTTCAGGATCACCGATTTTCGCTACCGCGAAGCCGAGCCGCGCGGCGACCGCGCGGTGTTCGACTTGCTGCAGGGCGCGCTGCGCTTTGTCTCGGGCATCGTCGGCGCGAGGAACCGCAAAATCGTCCAGCTGCGCGTGCCGCAGGCCACCATCGGCATCCGGGGCACCGACTTCATGGTCGCCCTGGTGAACCCGGTCTACGTGAGCGTCATCTCAGGCGCCGTGCGCGCGACCAACGGGGCCGGCTCGGTGGTACTCGGCGCGGGCACCGTGGGTACCGCCGCCAGCGCCACCAGCCTCGCAGTCACGATCCTGGCCACGGCGCTCCCGGGCGCGGCGAGCAGCGCTTTCAACGGCCTCGCCGCTGCGCAGTTGAGCGCAGCGGCGGGCGTCGGCGCAGGCGGTGCGGCGGCCAGCGCAAGCGGTGCGGCACCGGCCGCGCCTGCGTCCATGAGATTGGGCACGGCAGTGGGCGTGCGCATTGCGGCAGGCGTGATCGGCACCACTTTGAAATCCGGCGGCACGACCACGAACCACTAGCCGCTATCGAGCAAGGCACCGCAAAGGCCCCCGCGCGGGGCCTTTGCTTTGTGACTTATGCCCAGTTTGTTCGCGTCCAGCGGCATAATCCAAGCCCCTTCCCCATCAATATGGGAGGGAAATGGAAAACTTTATTGCGGCAGGCGCGTCCCATTTACCTCTCCGTCTCCCCGAAAACGTCGCCCACGCCGTGCTAACGTCCTCTGGCATATGAAGATTTCCAATGCATCGTTCAGACAGTTGGCAGCGTCGGGCGCGGCGGCATGCGCCGCGCTCCTCGCCTACGCCTATTTCCTGCAGTACTTCGACGGCCAGGACCCTTGTCCCCTGTGCCTGGTGCAGCGGGGCTTCTATTACGGGGTCGGGCTCACGTTCCTCGCGGGAGCGATCCACGGCCCGGGCCGGCTCGGTGCGCGCATCTACGCGATCGTGGCTTTGCTCTTCGCCGCCGGCGGCATCGCCACCGCGGCGCGCCATGTCTGGCTGCAGCACCTGCCGGCGGACCAGGTGCCCGTCTGCGGGCCGGATCTGTTCTTCATGCTCGACAACTTCGCGCTCGGGCGCACGCTGCAGCTGCTGCTGCGCGGTTCGGGGCAGTGCGCCGAAGTGCATTGGACCATGTTCGGGCTTTCGATCGCGGAGTGGTCGCTGGCGTGGTTCGTGGTTTTTGCGGGCTACGCGATCTGGTTGGGCATCAGGCGCAGGTAAGGCAAGCGCAACAAAGCAGGCAGTGCCTCCGATCGCCACCCCATGATCTCGTGTTTTCTGGCTCGAAGATTCACCGAGCCAGAAAACACGAGACCGTTTTTAAGGGCGACGGTACAAGCGCGGACGAAAAATCGCGCGCTGACCCCTATTTCTTCGGCAAGAGCCTCAGGCTTTGCACCCCGCCCGCCAGGATCTGCGCCCGCGAGATCACCATCGGGATGTACTCCCCGCGCGCCCAGGCCTGGGTGAACGCGCGGTAGTGCGCCGAGAGCACGTTGCCCGATTGCCCGCCGGAGTGGATGTAGAGCGAGTTGTCGGGGTCCGCGAGGTCGTAGATCGCGCGCAGGCTCGGCGCGTGCGTGTTGGCATAGGGCCGCGCCTCGTCCTCGAACCGGCTGCGCCCCACGTTCACGGTGTAGGCGTCGCCCGGCGCCGGCACCGTGATGTCGAACAGCGGCGCGAGCCAGGAGACGCGTCCGAAGGGCCGGTGCTCGTGGCGCGCGTAATGCGCGGTGCCCCAGCGCCACGCGCCCATGTCCTCGCCGTAGCGCTTGCGCAGGTCGGCGAGCGC
>CAZOSA010000365.1:0-2158 GCA_964582155.1 uncultured Enterobacteriaceae bacterium
TGCGGCAGAATTTCTTGAAGCCGCCGCCGGTGCCGGAAATGCCGACGGTCACCTTGATGGCGCCCTTTTTGGCCTTCTGGAAGTCCTCGGCCACGGCCTCGGTCACGGGAAACACGGTACTAGAGCCGTCGATCTTGACGATTTGCGCGTAAGCGGCGGGGGCTGCGGCGATCAGCGCCGCGGCGATCAGGCAGAATCTCATTTCGGGTCTCCTTGTCATGGACCGGCGCAGCATAACGAAGGTTTATTACCGCCTCATGACCGCCTTCGGGCGTCGGCAAGGTTTCCACGGGTCGGTGTGCTAGGCTTTTCGCGGTGAAACGCGAAGATTATCTTGAGCGCATCCTGCGCGCGCGCGTCTACGACGTGGCGATCGAATCGCCGCTGGAGCTCGCGCCCGCGCTGTCCCGGCGGCTGCACAACCGGCTGCTGCTCAAGCGCGAGGACCTGCAGCCGGTGTTTTCCTTCAAGCTGCGCGGCGCCTACAACAAGATGGTCAACCTCGCGCCGCACAAGCTGGCGCGCGGCGTGATCGCGGCGAGCGCGGGCAACCACGCGCAGGGCGTGGCGCTCGCGGCGCAAAAGCTCGGCTGCCGGGCAGTGATCGTGATGCCGGTGACCGCGCCGAAAATCAAAGTGGACGCGGTCGCGGCGCGCGGCGCGCGCGTGGTGCTGCACGGCGACTCCTACGACGAGGCCTATGCGCACGCGATGTCGCTCAAGCGTCGCCTCGGACTCACTTTCGTGCACCCCTACGATGACCCGGACGTGATCGCCGGGCAGGGCACCATCGGCATGGAGATCCTGCGCCAGAGCGAGCGGCCGATCGATGCCGTGTTCGTCGCGGTGGGCGGCGGCGGGCTCATCGCCGGCATCGCCTCCTACCTCAAGCACCTGCGCCCGGGGATCAAGGTGATCGGCGTGGAACCGGCCGACGCGGACGCCATGACGCGCTCGCTCAAGGCCGGCCGGCGCGTGAAGCTGGAGCACGCGGGCCTCTTCGCCGACGGGGTGGCGGTGAAGGAAGTGGGCAGGGAAACCTTCCGCCTGTGCAGGAAACTTGTCGACCACATGGTGCTGGTGGATACCGACGAGATCTGCGCGGCGATCAAGGACGTGTTCGAGGACACGCGCGTGGTGCTCGAGCCCGCCGGCGCGCTGGCGATTGCCGGCGCCAAGGCCTGGGTGGAGCGCCGCGGCGTGCGCGGCAAGACGCTGGTCGCGGTGGCCGGTGGCGCCAATACCAACTTCGACCGCCTGCGCTTCGTCGCCGAGCGCGCCGAGGTGGGCGAGCACCGCGAGGCGGTGCTGGCGGTGACCATTCCTGAGCGCCGCGGCAGCTTCCGGCGCTTTTGCGCCGCCATCGGCGCGCGCAACATCACCGAGTTCAACTACCGCATGGCCGACGCGGACTGCGCGCACATCTTCGTGGGTGTCGAAGCGCGGGGGCGCAGCGAAGTCGCGCGCATCGCGCGCACGTTAAGGCGTGCCGGATTCGAGACCGCAGACCTGTCGAACAACGAAGTGGCCAAGGCGCACGTGCGCCACATGGTCGGCGGGCACTCGACGCTCGCGCGACACGAGCTGCTGTACCGCTTCGAGTTTCCGGAGCGCCCGGGGGCGCTGATGAAATTCCTCACGGCGATGAACCCGACCTGGAACATCAGCCTGTTCCACTACCGCAACCACGGCGCCGACTACGGCTCGATCCTGGTAGGCATCCAGGTGCCGCCGCGCGAGATGGGCGACTTCAGGCGCTTCCTTGCGCGCCTGGGCTATCCGGTGAGCGACGAGACGCGCAACCCGGCCTACCGGCTGTTCCTCAAGTGACGGCGCGCACGCTGCCGCTGGACGAGCGCCTGCAGCGCTACCTCGTCGCGCACGGCGCGCGCGAGACGGCGGTGCAGCGCGCACTGCGGCGCATCACGCAGCGTCTGCCGCGCTCGAGCATGCAGATCGGCGCTGAGCAGGCCGCGCTCATGCAGTTACTGGTGCGCGTCATGGGCGCGCGGCGCTGCCTCGAGATCGGCACCTTCACCGGCTATTCCGCGCTCGCGGTGGCGCTGGCGCTGCCCAAGGGCGGCCGCATCGTGTGCTGCGACGTGAGCGAGGAATGGACCTCGATTGCGCGGCGCTACTGGAGGAAGGCGGGCGTGGC
>CAZOSA010000366.1:0-2149 GCA_964582155.1 uncultured Enterobacteriaceae bacterium
CGTCGCGCTGCGCCACCTGCGCCGCGCCTACCTCGCGAGCTCGCTGTACGGCGGCGCGAAGTGACGCGCCAGCTCGCGCTGCCCATCTCGCTGCCGTCCGAGCCCACGCTCGACAACTTCGTGCCCGGCGCCAACGCCGAGCTGCTGGCGCACCTGCGCGAACTGGCCGCGGGCCGGCTCGCCGAGTCCATGATCTACCTGTGGGGCGAGCCGGGCTCGGGCCGCAGCCACCTGCTACGGGCCAGCGCCCGCCCGGGCCTCGCCGTCGCCGACGACGTCGAGCGGCTCGACGACGGGGCGCAGGTCGTACTGTTCAATGCCATCAACCAGGCGCGCGAAGCCGGTACTGCGCTGCTCGCCGCCGGTAACGCACCGCCGGTACAACTCGCGCTGCGCGAAGATCTGCGCAGCCGGCTGGGCTGGGGACTGGTGTACCAGGTGAAGCCGCTGACCGACGCGGAGAAGGCGGTGTTCCTGCACGCGGAAGCGGCACGCCGCGGACTCAGGCTGGCCGACGAGGTTGTGTGGTACCTGCTCACGCACGTGCGCCGGGACATGCCCTCGCTCGGCGCCATCCTCGAGCACCTGGACCGTGCCTCCCTGGAGCAGCGCCGGGCGGTGACGCTGCCGCTGGTGCGCGAGGCGCTGAGGTCGCTTGAGCCGTGAACCTGACGTTGTTCGATCTCGACAATACACTGCTCGCCGGCGACAGCGACTACGAGTGGGGGCAGTTCCTCATCGACCGCGGCGTGCTGGCACGTGATGAATACGAGGCGCAAAACGCCGCCTTTTTCGAGCAGTACAAGGCAGGCACCCTCGACATCCACGAGTACCTGGGCTTCGCGCTGCGGCCGCTGGCGGCCCACACCCCTCAGGAGCTGGCGCGCTGGCGCGCCGAGTTCATGCGCCGGTGCATCATGCCGATGATCAAGGCGCCGGCGCGAGCGCTGGTGGCGCGGCACCGCGACGCCGGCGACCTGTGCGCCGTGGTCACCGCCACCAACAGCTTCGTTACCACGCCGATCGCGCGCGAGTTCGGCGTTCCGCACCTGCTCGCCACCGAGCCCGAATCCGCGGCGGGGCGATTCACCGGACGCGTCGCCGGCACGCCGTGCTTCCGCGAAGGCAAGATCCTGCGCGTCGAGCAGTGGCTCGCCGGCCTCGGCCGGCGCCTCGAGGATTTCGGCGAGAGCCGCTTCTACAGCGACTCACACAACGACCTGCCCCTGCTCGAGCGTGTGCGCCAGCCAGTCGCCGTGGACCCCGACCAGCAGCTCGCGGCCGAGGCCGCGCGCCGCGGCTGGCCGGTGATGTCGCTGCGCTAGAATCGCCGCCTCGATGATCAAGCGCTTCATCCGTCGTGTCCTGGGGCTTCCCGCGAACGCGCCGCAGCGCGTGCCCCGCGAGCGCCACAACTTGCGGCGCGAGGCGCTCAGCCACAGCGCACTCAAGGTATGCGACGTGCTGCGCGAGGCGGGTAATTCCGCCTACGTGGTGGGCGGCGCGGTGCGCGACCTGCTGCTCGAGATCGTGCCCAAGGATTACGACATCGCCACCGACGCACGCCCGGAGCAGGTCAAGCCGCTGTTCCGGCGCGCGCTGATCATCGGCCGGCGCTTCCGGCTGGTGCACGTCATGCTGGGCCAGGAGACTGTGGAGGTTTCCACTTTCCGCGCGGCCGACGCCAACACAGCGGAAAAGAACGAGCACGGCCGCGTGCTGCGCGACAACGTCTTCGGTACGCAGGAAGAGGACGCGCGGCGGCGTGATTTCACCGTCAATGCGCTGTATTTCGACCCCGCCACCGAGCAGATCATCGACAACCACGGCGGACTCGCCGACCTGAAAAAACGCGTGCTGCGCATGATCGGCGATCCGGAGACGCGCTTTCGCGAGGATCCTGTTCGCATGCTGCGCGCGGTGCGCCTCGCCGCCAAGCTGGGCTTGAGCATCGAGGCGGGAACGCGCGCGCCGATCCGCAAGCTTGCGCCGCTGATCGAGCACGTGCCCCCGGCACGCGTGTTCGACGAGATGCTCAAGCTCCTCATGTCCGGGCACGCGAGCGCCTGTGTACGCCAGCTGCGTGAAGAAGGCCTGTCCAAGGGCGTGCTGCCGCTGCTCGACGTGATCCTCGAGCAGCCGCTGGGCG
>CAZOSA010000367.1:0-2133 GCA_964582155.1 uncultured Enterobacteriaceae bacterium
GCAGGCCCGCGCGCGCGATGAGATCGGTGAGCACCATGTCCTCGGCGCCGAGGCTCGAGGACAGGGCCGCGGGCGAATACGCCGAGGCGATGCGCTCGAGCAGCAGCCGGGCGTGCGCGGCGCGGCTCATCGGCGGTGGAACAGCGGCTCGGGCCGCTCGACCGAAGCCTGGTAGGCCTCGCTGAAATCGTGCAAGGCGCCGAGGGCTTCTTCCGCGTCCTGGTCTTCGCGCAGCAGGAACGCATCGAAGCCGCAGCGCGAGAGGTAGAAGAGCTGGTCGCGCAGCACGTCGCCCACCGCGCGCAGTTCGCCCTGGTAGCCGAAGCGTTCGCGCAGCAATCGCGCGATGGAATAGCCGCGGCCGTCGGTGAAGCGCGGGAAATTCACCTCGACGCGTGCGGCCGCGCCCAGGCGATCGGCGATCCCGGCCGGATCGTCGCCCGGCTCGAGGCGCAACACCTCGCCCGCCTCAGGCTGGGACGGGTTCGCGATCTTGCCGCGGCGAATCAGCGTGGCCATAGACGTTCTGCTTGAAGGGTTCGATGCCGAGGCGGTGCGCGCAATCCACGAAGCGCTCTTGCTCGCTCTCGCGCTTGTCCAGGTACACCTCGATCAGCCGCTGCACCACCCAGGGCACCTCGTGCTGCGCGAAGGAAGGGCCGATCACCTTGCCGACGGCGGCCGGCGTGCCGAGCGTAGTCAATCCCTGGTTTCCCCCGATGGTGATCTGGTAGTACTCGGCGCCCTGCTTGTCCACGCCCAGCACGCCGATGTGGCCGACGTGGTGGTGGCCGCAGGAGTTGATGCAGCCGGAGATGTTGAGGTCCAGCTCGCCGATGTCGTGCAGGTAATCGAGGTCGTCGAACAGGCGCTGGATGGCCTCGGCCACCGGGATCGACTTGGCGTTCGCCAGCGAGCAGAAATCCCCGCCCGGGCAGGCGATGATGTTGGTCAGGAGGCCGATGTTCGGCGTGGCGAGGCCGAGCGCCTTCAGCTCCTGCCAAAGTGCTTGCAGCCGGTCCTGGCGCACGTCCGCGAACACGAGGTTTTGCTCGTGCGTGACGCGCAGTTCCCCGAAGCTGTAGCGCTCGGCGAGATCGGCGATGGCGTCCATCTGGGCGTCGGTCGCGTCGCCCGGCGCCACGCCGGTCTGCTTGAGCGAGAGCGTCACCGCGGCGTAGCCGGGCCGCTTGTGCGGGAAGACGTTGCGTTTCATCCAGGCGCCAAAGGGGCCCTGCGGGGCGAGAAAGAGATCTTCCAGCGCCTCGTAGCGCGGCCGGACGAAGCGGCCCTCCACGCGGCGCACTTCCGCCCTGGTGAGGGTCGAGGGGCCGTCGCGCAACTGCTCCCACTCGGCCTCCACCTCCTCGCGGAACTTGTCCGGCCCGCGCTCCTTCACCAGGATCTTGATGCGCGCCTTGTACATGTTGTCGCGGCGGCCGTAGCGGTTGTAGACGCGCAGGATCGCCTCGACATAGGTGAGCAGGTGCTGCCAGGGCAGGAACTCGCGGACCACGTGGCCGATGACCGGCGTCCTGCCCATGCCGCCGCCGACGATGACGCGGAAACCCACTTCGCCCGCTTCGCCGTGCACCGCGTGCAGGCCGATGTCGTGCAGGAAGGTGGCGGCGCGGTCGGCCTTCGCCCCGTTCACCGCAATCTTGAACTTGCGCGGCAGGTAGGAGAACTCGGGGTGGAACGTCGACCATTGCCGCAGGAGTTCGCACCAGACGAAGGAGTCCACGATCTCGTCGCGCGCCACGCCGCCGAAATGGTCGGCGGTGATGTTGCGCACGCAGTTGCCGGACGTCTGGATGGCGTGCATCTGCACGCTGGCGAGGTCGGCGAGGATGTCGGGCACATCCTCGAGCTTTGGCCAGTTGTACTGGATGTTCTGGCGCGTGGAGAAGTGGCCGGTGCCCCTGTCATATTTCCGCGCGATGTGCGCGAGCATGCGCAGCTGCTTCGTGGACAGGATGCCGTAGGGGACCGCCACGCGCAGCATCGGCGCGTAGCGCTGGACGTACAGGCCGTTCTGCAGCCTCAGCGGCCGGAAATCGTCCTCGGAAAGCTGGCCGGCGAGGAAGCGCCGCGTCTGGTCGCGGAACTGCGCGACGCGCTCGTCGACGATCC
>CAZOSA010000368.1:0-2121 GCA_964582155.1 uncultured Enterobacteriaceae bacterium
CGCGCGCCGCGGTGGCGGCGGCGGTGCAGGGGCGCCAGGCGGTGCAGGCGGCGCTCGCGGTGGTCGAGGACATTGGCCGGCGCGTGCGCGCCGCGGCGAAGAGCGTGGACCAGGTGCGTGGCGCCTCGCCGGAGATGGCCAAGACGGCCAACCTGCTCACGCAGGTCGCGACGCAGGCCGAAGCGCTCGGCAACAGCGCCTCGGGCCGCACGCTCGCGGAACTCGGCGAGCGGCTGCGCGAGTTGGCGGAGCGTATCGAGCAGGTGTCCAAGACCGCGCAGTCGCAGGGCGCGGCGGCGAGCGCCATCGCCGGCGGCGTGCGCGAGATGCTCTCCGGGGCGGAGCAGGCGGCGGGCGCGGCGACGCGCGCCGCAGCCTCGGTGGAGGAGGTCGCGGCACTCCTGCGCGAGCTGCAGGACGCGCTGGCGCACTTGCGCTACTGAGGCGCGCTCGACGGGCATGCGGTAAAATGGCGGCCGCGCGTGTCCTCGATCAATCTGACGCACCACTTCCTGATCGCCATGCCCAGCATGGCCGATCCGTACTTTGCCAGGAGCCTGACCTACGTGTGCGAGCACAACGAGCGGGGCGCACTCGGCGTGCTCGTCAACCGCCCCATCGACATGACCCTGCAGGCGCTGTTCGAGCGCCTGTCGCTCACGCTGGAAGACCGCGAGCTGTCGGACGCCCCGATCTACTTCGGCGGCCCGGTGCAGACCGACCGTGGGTTCGTGCTGCACGAGCCCGCCGGCAACTGGCAGTCGACGCTCAAGGTGGGCGACGCTGTTGGTCTCACCACCTCCAAGGACATCCTGGAGGCGGTCGGCCGCGGCGAGGGGCCGCAAAAGATCCTGGTGACGCTGGGCTACGCCGGCTGGTCGGCGGGCCAGCTCGAGCACGAGCTGGGGCAAAACGCCTGGCTCACGGTCGCGGCGAAGGACGCCATCATCTTCGACCTGCCCTCGGAGGAGCGCCTGCCGGCGGCGATGGAACTGCTCGGCGTCGACTACGCGCGCCTGGCGGATTCGGCGGGACATGCCTGAGGCCGTCCGCACCGTCCTCGCCTTCGACTTCGGTTTAAAGCGCATTGGCGTCGCGGTCGGCGAGGCGGAGCTCGGCACCGCCCACCCGCTGCCCGGCATCGCCGCCCCGGGCTTTGCCGCGATCGAGAAGCTGGTGAAGGAATGGCGCCCGTGCGCGCTGGTGGTCGGGCTGCCGGTCGCCGAGCACGGCGAGCACCCGCTGGCCAAGCGCGCGCAGCGCTTCGGTCGCCAGCTGCACGGGCGCTTTCGCCTGCCGGTGGCGCATGTCGACGAGCGCTACACCTCGGTCGAGGCGGAAAGCCTGCTGCGCGGCGTGAAGAAGAAGGCGGTCGACTCGGTGGCGGCGCAATTGATCCTCGTACAGTACTTCCATGGCCGGGCTGCCTGACGCGGAGAAGCTCTGCGCGCAACTCGCGCGCGAGCTCAAGCCGCATCTGACGCCTGCCAGCGCCATGATCGGTATCCACACCGGCGGCGCCTGGGTGGCCGAGCGGCTGCACGCGGCGCTGGGGCTGCAGGAACCGCTCGGGCTGCTGGACATCGCGTTCTACCGCGACGACTACGCCAAGCAGGGCCTCGCCAAGGATCCCAAGCGCTCGAAGATTCCCTTCGCGGTGGAGGGCAAGGACGTGCTGCTGGTGGACGACGTGCTCTATACCGGGCGCACGGTGCGCGCGGCGATCAACGAGCTGTTCGACTACGGGCGCCCCGCGTCGATCACGCTCGCGGTGCTGGCGGAGCGCGATGGCCGGCAGCTGCCGGTCTGCGCGCAGTACGCCGGCGCGAAAGTCGAGGTGCCCGCCGGCATGCGGCTGCGACTGAGGCGTAACGACCAGGGCAGGCTCTCGCTGGAGCTCGAGCGTGCAGCGTAACCCGCAACTCAATGCCGACGGCGAACTGCAGCACCTGCTGTCCATCGAGGGGCTGCCGCGCGAAATCCTCCTGAAGATCCTGGATACCGCGGAGTCCTTTGCCGGGGTCACCGAACGCGACATCAAGAAGGTGCCGCTGTTGCGCGGCAAGAGCGTGTTCAACCTGTTCTTCGAGGGCTCGACGCGCACGCGCACCACCTTCGAGA
>CAZOSA010000369.1:0-2111 GCA_964582155.1 uncultured Enterobacteriaceae bacterium
GTTCGCCGCGTCCCAGTGTCGTTCCAGGTTGGCGATCAGCGCCGGGCTGAAATGGCACTGCGCCTGCTCGCGCGCGTACACCGCCATGTAGCGCCGGAAGGTGTCGAGGGGCTCCTCCCCGGCGCGGAACGCGCGCCGGTTGCCCGCCGCGCTCACCACGCCCGAATTGGTGAGGTGCTCGATGGTGCGCTCGATCGCCTTGTCCATCTCCGCCGCCGGCACGATTTCGTCGCAGACCTTCCTGCCCTCGGGCGAGGCGCAATCCAGGCGCTTTTCGGCAAGGATCGCCTGGCGCGCGACGCGCGCGCCGACGAAGCGCGGCAGCCGCAGGTTGGCCGCGCCCGGGATGATGCCTTCCTTGCGCGCCGGCAGCGTCATGTAGGCATCCTCGGCGGCCAGCACATAGTCCATGGTGAGCAGGACCTGGCAGTGCCCGCCGATGGCGAAGCGCTCCACCGCCGCCACCCAGGGCTTTTCGATGCAATCGGTCTCCGGGTGCGCGTCAGGCAGGGCGAGGCCGCGGTAGAACTTGTTGACGAAGCCCAAGTCGCGGATCAGGTACCACAGCAACCGGATCTTCCCCTGGTAGAGGTGGGTGAGGTTGATGCCGGCGCCGAACACGCGCCGGCCCGCGTGCTTGGTATGGGTGACGGCATCGCCGCGCAGCACGCAGAGCTCCGACTTCCGGTCGAGCAGCGCCACGTCCACCGCGATCTCCATGCCCTCGAGCGTCGACTCGTCCTCGGCGTTGAGGTAGCGCGGATTGCGCATCGTGAGCACCGAGGCCTTGCCGTGGCGCTTGAGCTGCGCGCCTTTTAGCTCGAGCACGCCCTGCGCCTCGTATTGGGCGAGGTGCGCGCGCGAGTCCTCGCGCGGCAGCAGCATGGCATGGCACAGGTGGGTGCCCGCGGCCGGGTCCGACAGGACTGCGGCAAGGAATGCGCCCTGGGCCTTCTCCAGGCCCTGCTTGTCGCGCTGCACGCGGCCGGCTTCCGTCTCGAGTTCGGCCCTGCCCGGCACCAGGCCGGCGAAGCGCAGCGCCGCCTGGCGGCACAGCTCGTCCACGCGCACGAAGCGCGTGCCGCCCGCGGTGAGCGCGTCGTAGGCGGCGAGGGGGTCCTGGGCCATGGGCGCAGTCTACCGAAAACCCGCGTCCGGCTGGACAATCGCTGCCCAGGCAGGTAATTTCCTGTCTGGGCAGCGTTTGGAGGAGGAATGGGGCTGTACCGGGCGGAGACCTACCGCGTCGAGGACAGCGTCGGCTACCTGGTGACGCGGGTGCGGGCGTCGATTTTCGCCGCCGTGGATCGCGAGCTCGCGCCCTGGGGCATCTCGGCGGCGCAGGGCTCGATCCTGATCTACATCGCGCACGGCCGCGGCAACCGCGCCGCCGACATCGCGCGCGACTACGATTACGACACCGGCTCGATGACGCGCATGGTGGAGCGCCTCGCCGCCAAGCGCCTGCTGCGCCGGGTGGCGGACGAGAACGACCGGCGCGTCTTGCGTCTCGAGCTGACTACCGCCGGGCGCAAGCTCACCGAGCAGATGGCGGCGATGGCGGCCAAGGTGCTCAACCAGCACCTGCGCGGCTTCACGCGCGCCGAGCTCGACCAGCTGAAGGGCCTCTTGCACCGGATGCTGGACAACCGTGGCTAGCCGGCGCCGCACGCTCGTGGTGATGCTGCTGCTGTTTGCCGTGGCGCTCGGCGCCTGGGCCGCGTGGTGGCGCACGGTCGGCCGCTACTACGAGTCCACCGAAAACGCCTACGCCGCCGGCAACGTGGTGGAAGTCACGCCGCAGGTCGCCGGGACGGTGGTCGCCATCGGCGCCGACGACACGCAGCGCGTCGAGGCGGGACGCATGCTGGTGCGGCTCGATGCCGCCGACGCCGAAGTGAGGCTTGCGCAGGCGGAAGCCGAGCTGGCGCATGCCGTGCGTACCGCGCGCACGCTGTACGCAAACAATCTTGCCCTGGAGGCTGGCGTGCGCGTGCGCGAAGCCGAGCTGCAGCGCGCCGAGGAGTTCCTGGCGCGGCGCGCGCCGCTTGCAAGGCAAGGCGTGGTGTCGCGCGAGGACTACGAGGTCGCCCAGACCGCGGCGGCGGCGG
>CAZOSA010000370.1:0-2111 GCA_964582155.1 uncultured Enterobacteriaceae bacterium
CGAGAGGTACAGCTCGGTGCGGTTGCAGGTGGAGAGGATCGCCGCCTCGGCGACGTCGGTGCCGCGCGTCAGTTCGCCCAGCGCGTCGAACAGCCTTTCGACGTGGAACACCACGCGCTCGCGCACCGGCAGCGGCGCCGTGGTGTGGTTCAGGCCGAGAGCGAAAATGGTCATGACGCGCGCAGTCAGGGGATTATAGAGCGAATGCCGCGCGCCCGGCCGCACCGCTTCAGCTATGCGCGCAGCAAAATCTCCAGCGCATCCACCGGCACCGCCGGACTGAACAGGTAACCCTGCATCTCGTCGCACAGCAGGAGCCGCAGCAGATCCGCCTGCTCCTGCGTTTCCACGCCCTCGGCGACCACTTTGAGATTGAGCGCGCGGGCGAGCGAGAGAATCGCCGAAACGATGCTCGTGTCCTCGGCCTTGTCCAGCATGTTGCGCACGAAACCGCGGTCGATTTTCACGGTGTCGATCGGCAGGCGGCTCAGGTAGGCGAGCGAGGAGTAGCCCGTGCCGAAATCGTCGAGCGCGATGTGCACCCCCAGGTCGCGCACCGCGTGCAGCTTGCGCAGGCTGTCGTCGATGTTTTCCATCAGCAGGCTCTCGGTGATCTCCAGGTCCAGCCCCGCGGCCTCGCCGGCGCCGCCCAGCACGGCGCGCACGTCGCCGACGAAACTCTGGCCGCGCAGCTGGATCGTCGATACGTTCACCGCGATGCGCGGTGCGGCGAGCCCGCGCTCCACCCAGCCGCGGTGCGTCTTCACGGCCTCGCGCATCACCCACAGGCCGACCTGGCCGATGAGTCCGGTTTCCTCGAGCACCGGCACGAACTGCGCGGGCGACACCGCGCGCGCGTCGGCGTCGGCGCCGTGCCAGCGCAGCAGCGCTTCGACGCCGGTGATGCGATTGGTCGCCAGGTCCACTTTGGGCTGGAAATGCAGCCTGAATTCGTCGCGCTCCACGGCGCGGCGCAGCTTCGCCTCGAGATCGAGCCGCTCGGCCACCCGGGCGTTGATGTGCGGCGTGTAGAACAGGAACCGCTCCCCGGTGCTCTTGGCCATGCGCAGCGCGGCTTCCGCGTTGCGGATCAGCGCGTCGGCATCGCCGCCGTCCTCCGGAAACAGGGCGGCGCCCGCCTTCATCGCGACCCGCAACTCGCGGCCGTCGATCTCGAGCACGGTGTCGAGCAGGCGCGGCGTCATGCGTTCCACGATCCGGCCGACTTCGCGCGCGTCCCCCACCCCCGACACGAGGAATGCGAACTGGTCGCCGGCGACGCGCGCCGCGCGCGCGCTGTCGCCCGCCGCTTCGCCGACGCGCTGCGCCACGATCTTGAGCAGCCGGTCGCCCCCCGCCGTCCCCAGGGTGTCGTTGATCGCCTTGAAGCGCTCGATGTCCAGGTACACGAGCGCCACCCTGCGTCCCGTGTCGTGCGGCGTGTCGATCGCCTGCGACAGCCGCTCGCGCAGCAGCTTGCGGTTCGGCAGCCCGGTGAGCGCGTCGTAGAACGCGAGGTAATCGAGCTCGCCGCGCCTGGCCTGCAGCTCCAGGGCAAACTCGAGGTTGGACACCAGCTCGGAGAGCAGGCGCATTTCCTCGTCGTCGAAGAAGCCCTTCTCACTCGCGTTCAATATGACCGCGCCCGCCACCCCGTCCCGGGGCCCCAGCGGCAGGCAGGCCACCGAGTGCACGCCTTCGCGGGCATACCATTCACGCAGCCGCGCACGGTCATCCTGCGTGACATCGTTTGCCACGACCGCTTTTCCGGTGCGCAGCACCGCCGCGAGCAGGCTTTTTGCGCCCGGGGGATCGCTGTTGTAGGCCTCGATGACGCTATTCAGCGCTGCGCCCCCCGCGCCCGTGACCACCGCAGTGCGCAGCTTGCCGCTCGCGCGATCGAGCTCGACCAGATGCGCGGAGCGAAAGCCGCCCACTTCGACTGCGATCCGGGTGAACTCCTCGAACAGCGCCTGGCGCTCGCGCAGCCGCACGATGGCGGCGTTGACCGCGCTCGCGAGCTCGCGGATGCGCGAAAGGCGCGCGAGTCGCTGGCGTTGCTCGACCTGGCCAGTGATGTCGCGCGCGAGGCCATCCATGCGCTCGACCGC
>CAZOSA010000371.1:0-2099 GCA_964582155.1 uncultured Enterobacteriaceae bacterium
AAGCGCTTCAGGTGCGCGAAGCTGGAGTTGAGGAAGTTGCGCGCCGGCGGCGACAGGAAGGCGAGCGGATACTTGCCGGCCAGCTCGGGACTGCTCTGCGCCGACTCGGCCGGCGGATTGAAGAACGGCAGCGGATCGATGCCCTGCTTCTCCAGCGCGACGCTGTAGAACTCGCACTTGCCCGAGGGCGTGGGGAAACCGCCTTCGGCAAAGGGCGCGAAGCGCTCGGCGACGTTCAGGCGTTGCCAGCCGGACTCCTTCATGCCCTCCCACTCGATGCCGCGCATGCGCGGGCTGGCGGATTTGAGCGCGGTGCGGCAGATGTCCTCGTCGGAATCGCGAAAGCAATCCTCCGCGAAGCCCATGCGCGCGGCGAGCCGCCTGAACACTTCGGAATTCGGCAGCGATTCGCCCACTGGCGCGATCGCCGGGTTGTTGGCCAGCACGTACAGGTGGCCGTAAGATTTGTGCACGTCGTAGTGTTCGAGCTGCGTGGTGGCCGGCAGGACGATGTCGGCATAGTCCGCGGTATCGGTGAGGAACGAGTCCATCACCACGCAGAACAGGTCCTCGCGGCGGAATCCGGCGAGTACCTTCTCCGAATCCGGGCACACCGCGACGGGATTGTTGTTGTAGACGATCACTGCCTTTACCGGCGGCTCGGCCGAGGTGAGCGCATCGCCGATGGCCGAGTGGTTGATGACGCGCGGCTTCCTGCCGCCGAGCAGGTCGGGCCGTTCCAGCGCCGCGTGGTCGAAGCCGTAGAAATCCGCCGTGGTCAGCACGATGCCGCCGGCCGCTTCGCGCCAGGCGCCGATGAGAGCGGGCAGGCAGGCCACGGTGCGCGCGGCGATACCGCCGCCGGCGTGGCGCTGCATGCCGTAGTTGAGCCGGATGGCGGCGGGCTTCGTCGTGCCGTAATCGCGCGCGAGCTGCACCACCTCGTCCACCTGCAGGCCGCAGGTGCGCGCGGTCCATTCCGGCGTGTACTGCTTGACGCGCTCGGCGAGCTGCTCGAAGCCGAGCGTGTGGCGCGCGATGTAGTCGCGATCGATGAGGTCCTCGGCGATCAGCACGTGCATCATGCCGAGCGCCAGCGCGCCGTCGGTGCCGGGGAGCAGCGCCACGTGCTGCGTGCACTTCTCCGCCGACAGGCTGCGGTAGGGATCGATGGCAACCACCCTCGCGCCGCGCCGCATGGCCTCTTGCACGCGCGACCACAGGTGCAGGTTCGACACCACGGGATTCGCGCCCCACAGCAGGATCAGCCTGGACTCATCGAACCTCTCGGGATCCATGCCGACCGAGCCGCCGAGGGTCGCCTTGATTCCCGCCTTGCCGGCGGACGAGCACAGCGTGCGATCGAGCATCGAGGCGCCGAGCCGGTGGAAAAAGCGCCGGTCCATCGAGCTGTACTGCACCATGCCCATGGTGCCGGCGTAGTTGAGCGGCAGGATGGACTCGGGGTTCTCGGCTGCCAGCGCCTTGAGGCGCGCGGCGATCTCGTCGAGCGCCGCATCCCAGGTGATGCGCGCGAATTGCCTGCTTCCCTTCGGCCCTGCGCGCTTCATCGGCTGCAGCAACCGGTCCGGCGAGTAGGTGCGCTCCAGGTAGTGCGCGACCTTGGTGCACAGAGTGCCGTCGGTAAACGGCATCGTCGGGTCGCCCTGGATCTTGACGGCCACCCCGTTCTCCACGGTCACCAGCATGCCGCAGGTATCGGGGCAATCGTGCGGACAGGCGGCGCGCACCAGCATGGCGCAAATCTTACGCCTGCAGCGCCTCGTCCAGAAATTCGATCCAGTGGCGCACCGGTACCTGCGCGCCGCCTTGCAGGTGCGTCAGGCAGCCGATGTTGGCGGTGGCAATGGCCTGCGGCAGGCCGCCCTGCAGCGCGGCGAGCTTGCGGCTGCGCAGCTCGCGTGACAGGGCCGGCTGCAGGATCGAGTAGGTGCCCGCCGAGCCGCAGCACAGGTGCGCGTCGGGGACCGGAGCAAGTTCGTAACCTGCCTGCGTCAGCAGCGATTCGACTTTGTCGCGGACTTGCTGGCCGTGCTGCAGGGTGCAGGGCGAATGGAACGCGATCCGGCCTTTCCCGG
>CAZOSA010000372.1:0-2095 GCA_964582155.1 uncultured Enterobacteriaceae bacterium
GGGCTGCTCCTCGATCAACGCCATGATCCACATGCGCGGGCAGAAGGAGGACTACGAGCACTGGGCGGCGCTCGGCAACCGCGGCTGGTCGTGGGACGAAGTGCTGCCGGTATTCCAGCGCCTCGAGGACTACGAGCACGGCGCCACGGACGGCTACGGCGCCGGCGGCGAGATGCGCGTGGAGAATCCGCGCGTGCGCTGGGAGATCCTGGATGCCTGGCGGGCGGCGGCCGCGGAGTGCGGGATTGCACCCATTCGAGTCTTCAACACAGGCGACAACAGCGGCTGCGCGTATTTCCAGATGAACCAGCGGCGCGGCGTGCGGTGGGGCGCGACGAAGGCGTTTTTGAGACCAGTCCTGCACCGCAAGAATCTGACTGTCGTCACCAATGCGCATGCCACGCGCGTGCAGTTCGAGGGGCGTAGGGCTTTGGGGGTCCAATATCGCACCGGCGGCGACTCGCGCACGGCAACCGCCTCGCGTGAGGTGGTGCTCGCAGCCGGCGCGATCGGATCACCCCAGCTTCTGCAGTTGTCGGGGGTAGGTCCGGGCGCCCTGCTCCAATCGTTCGGGATTCCCGTGATGCATGATTTGGCGGGAGTGGGCGAGAACCTCCACGACCATTTGCAGATTCGCATGCAGTACAAAGTAAGCGGCGTACCCACTCTCAACGAGCGGGCCAACAGCCTCTGGGGCAAGGCCGCGATGGGGCTGGAGTACCTGTTGTATCGCACCGGGCCGCTCACCATGCCGCCTTCGCAGCTGGGCGCCTTTGCCAGGAGCGACCCTGCGCAGCCCACCGCGAACATCGAATGGCACGTGCAGCCGCTGTCGCTGGACAAATTCGGCGACCCGCTGCACCCCTTCCCCGCGATCACGCCGAGCGTGTGCAACCTGCGCCCGGCGTCGCGCGGCCGGGTGCGCATCAAGTCGCCGGACGCGGCGGTGTATCCTGAAATCCGGCTGAACTACCTCTCGGCGCCGGAGGATCGCAAGGTGGCGGTGGCTGGCATGCGCGCAACGCGCCGCATCATGGCGGCAAATGCGCTCGCGCAGTACCGGCCGGAGGAGTTCCGGCCGGGACCGGCTGTGCAATCCGACGAGGCGCTGGAACAGGCGGCGGGCGAACTCGGCACCACCATCTTCCACCCCGTCGGCACCTGCAAGATGGGCAACGACGCCATGGCGGTGGTGGACCAGCGCCTGCGGGTGCTCGGCCTCGGGCGCCTGCGCGTCATCGACGCCTCTGTCATGCCGCGCATCACTTCGGGCAACACCAACGCGCCCACCAGCATGATCGCCGAGAAAGGCGCACGCATGCTCCTCGAGGACGCCGGCGGGGCTTGAAATCCGCGGCTGCCGCCTCCAGCTTGGGCTAACATTCCGCCCGCCTTTCCACGGGGCATGAGGAGAAAATCGAGATGAAGCGCGTCGTCCTGTTCCTGGCCACCAATATCGCGGTGCTGCTGCTGCTGTCGGTGGTGATCAGCGTGTTCGGCCTGGATCGCTGGCTGGCGGCCGAAGGCATCGATTACGCGGGGCTGCTGGTGTTCTCGGCCGTGCTCGGCTTCGGCGGTTCGATCATCTCGCTGCTGATCTCCAAGACGGCGGCCAAGTGGTCCACCGGCGCCCGCGTCGTCGACGGCACCGAGGGCACCACGGAGCACTGGCTGGTGCAGACGGTCCAGCAGCTCGCCGGCAAGGCGGGCATCGGCATGCCCGAGGTCGCCATCTACGAAGGCGCGCCGAACGCCTTCGCCACCGGCGCATTCAGGAATTCCTCGCTGGTCGCCGTGTCCACCGGCCTGCTGCAATCCATGAGCCGGGAGGAGCTCGAGGCGGTGCTCGGCCACGAGATCGGCCACGTCGCCAACGGCGACATGGTCACCCTCACGCTGGTGCAGGGTGTAGTCAACACCTTCGTCGTATTCCTGTCGCGCGTCGTCGGCTTTTTCGTCGACAAGGCGATCTTCCGCACCGAGCGCGGCATCGGCCCCGGCTTCTACATCACGGTGATCGTGTGCCAGATCGTGTTCGGGATCCTCGCCTCGATCATCGTCGCCTGGTTCTCGCGCCAGCGCGAGTTCCGCGCCG
>CAZOSA010000373.1:0-2071 GCA_964582155.1 uncultured Enterobacteriaceae bacterium
CGGTGAGCGCCGCCGCGCCGACGCCGCTGCCGCTGCCGCCGCTCGCCGGCGCCGAGCGCATGCTCGGCGCGGTGATGCTCGCCGCGGCCACCTTCATGGTGGTGCTGGACATCACGGTGGCGAACGTTTCCGTCGCCACCATCTCGGGCGACCTGGGCGTGAGCGCGACGCAGGGCACCTGGATCGTCACCTCCTACGCCGCCGCGCAGGCCGTCGCCATGCCTCTCACCGGCTGGCTCACGCGGCGCTTCGGCCAGGTGCGCCTCATCGTCGCCTCGATGCTGCTGTTCACCGCGGCGTCGCTGCTCTGCGGGCTCGCGCAGAGCCTCGATACGCTGGTCGCCTTCCGCGTGGTGCAGGGGCTGGTGGCGGGCCCGATGGTGCCGGTGTCGCAGTCGCTGCTGCTGGCGACCTTCGGGCCCGCGGCCGCCGGCACCGCGCTCGCCATCTGGGCCATGACCGCGACCATCGCGCCGATCACCGGGCCGATCATCGGCGGCTGGATCACCGAGGAGTTCGCCTGGCCGTGGATCTTCTACATCAACGTGCCGGTCGGGTTGCTCGCCGCCGGCCTCATCTGGCTGCTGTACCGCGCGCGCGAGACGCCCACCCGGCGAGTGCCGGTCGACGTGGTGGGACTCGTGCTGCTCACCGTCTGGGTCGCCGCACTGCAGATCATGCTCGACAAGGGCAAGGAGCTCGACTGGTTCGGCTCCGGCGAGATCGTGGCGCTGGCCTGCGTCGCGGGCGCGGGTTTCGTCCTGTTCCTCGCCTGGGAGCTGCTCGACAACCCGCACCCGATCGTCGACCTGCATCTGCTGCGCGACCGCGATTTCTGGACCGCCACCGCGGCGCTCTCGGTGGGCTACGCCGTGTTCTTCGGCGCCATCGTCGTGCTGCCGCTGTGGTTGCAGGCTTATATGGGTTACACGCAAATCTGGGCGGGGCTGATGATGATGCCCTTCGGCATCCTCGCGCTGCTGCTCGCGCCGGTGATCGGCCGCACCCTGCACCTGGTGGACGCGCGACTGATCGCCTGCCTCGGCTTCCTGATCTTTGGGCTGGTGTCGTTCATGCGCGCGGGGTTCAACCTCCAGGCCGACTGGGCCACCATCGCGCTGCCCATGTTCATCCAGGGCGCGGGGAACGTGATGTTCTTCCTGCCATTGACCGCGCTGGCCTTGCGGGGCATGTCGCCCGAGCGCATGCCGGGCGCCACCGGGCTGCAGAATTTCCTGCGCTACATGGGCGGCGCGGTGGGCGCGTCCCTCGCCATCAGCCTCTGGGACGACCGCGCCAAGCTGCATCGCGCGCAACTCGCCGAGCACTTGTCGCGGGGCGACCCGAACACCGAAGGCGCCCTCGGCGCGCTGCAGGCGCAGGGCTACTCCGCGCAGCAGGCGCTGGGGTGGCTCGACCACGCGCTCGACGCGCAGGCCCGCATGCTGAGCACCATCGATCTCTTCTGGCTCTCGGGCGTGCTGTTCCTCGCGCTCGCCGCGCTGGTGTGGCTGGCGAATCCGCCGCGCGCCGCTGCTAAGATGGCGGCAGCCATCGGGAGCCACGAGTGAACGACTTCACCCCCACCGCGCGCACGCGGATCAAGCGCCTGCCCAAGCGCGCGCATTACGATCGCGACACCGTGTATTCGATCCTCGACGCCGGCTTCATCTGCCACGTCGGCTACGTCATCGACCAGCACCCATTCGTCACGCCGACCGCGTACTGGCGCGAAGGCGATGCCCTCTATTGGCACGGATCCTCGAAAAGCCGCATGCTGGTGGCGCTGGAAAAAAGCCCCCGCGTGTGCCTGACGGTGATGCATCTGGATGCCTTGGTGGTGGCGCGCTCGGGCTTCCACAAGTCCATCAACTACCGCTCGGTGATGATCTTCGGCAAGCCCACCAAGGTGACTGCGCCGGAGGACAAGCTCGCCAAGATGCAAGCCTTCGTCGAGCGCCTGTATCCCGGGCGCTGGCCGGAATTGCGGCCGGTGAACAAGCAGGAGCTCAAGGCGGTGACAGTGCTCGGCATGCACATCGACGAGGCCGTGGCCAAGGTGCGCACCGGC
>CAZOSA010000374.1:0-2057 GCA_964582155.1 uncultured Enterobacteriaceae bacterium
AGCATCGGGATCAGCATGATCATCACGTCCTTCAGCGCGTCGACCATGCGCATCCCGGCGACCGAGCAACAGATCATCAGGCACAACCCGTAGGGCGGCGTCACCAGTCCGAAAGCGAGCGACACGATGCCGACCATGGCAAAGTGGATCGGGTCCATGCCGACGCTCTTCGCCAGCGGCTCGAGCACCGTGCCGACGATGACGATCGCCGGAATCGCGTCCAGAAAGCACCCTACGACCAGGAACACCGCCGAGATGAAGAACCCGGTGGCGACCGGTCCCATGCCCCAGGCCGCCACATTGGCAAGCAGCGCCTTGGGGATCTGGTAGTAGGCGAGCAGCCAGCCGAAGGCCGAGGCCGTGCCGACGCAGAACAGCGCCACGCCGGTGAGCCGCCCGGTTTCGAGCAGGGCGCTGTGCAGCCCCTTCAGGTCCATCTCCCTATACACGAGCATGGTGAGCGCGATCGCATAGAGCACCGCGATGCAGGCCGACTCGGTCGCGGTAAACCAGCCGAAGATCTTGCCGCCGATGATGATCACCGGCGTCATGAGGGCGGGAATCGCGACGCCCGTCGCCTTCACGGCCTCGAGCAGCGTGGCGCGCGGATAGGTCGGGTAGTTGCGCAGCTTGGCGTAGACATGCACCGTTGCCATCTGCGCCAGCGCGATGAGCAGCCCGGGCACGATGCCGGCCAGGAACAGCCCGCCGATCGACACCGTGAGGAGGCCTCCCCACACGATCATCAGGATCGACGGCGGGATGATCACCGCCAGCACCGCCGACACCGCGGTGATCGCCACCGAGAAACTGTCGTCGTAGCCTTCCTTCCTCTGCGCCTCGATGAAGATCTTCGACTGGCTCGCCGCGTCCGCGGTGGACGAACCCGAGATCCCGGCGAAGAAAATCGACAGCACCACGTTCACCTGCGCCAGGCCGCCCGGGAAATGCCCGACCAGGTCGCGCGACAGGCGCACCAGGCGGTTGGTGATGCCGCCCACGTTCATCAGGTTGGCGGTGAGGAGGAAAAACGGCACCGCCAGCAGGATGAAGGAGTTGTAGGCGTTGAAGGTCTCCTGCACCAGGTTCTGCGGCGTGAGGCGGTCCTCGATGAGGAAGATCGGCAGGCAGGCAAGGCCCAGGGCGAACGCGACCGGCACCCGCAGCGCGAGGAGCAGGAAGAACGCGCCGAACATGATCAGGCTCGCGGTGGCCGGATCGAGGAGCGTCGCGCCCGTCATGCCCTGCCTTGCGCGAGCAGGCGCAGGTCATTCCACATGTGCTCGCCCTGGAACAGGATCCAGGTCGCGCCGGCGAGCGGCCAGGCGACATGGATGACCCAGAGCGGCAATTCGGCGAGCTCGGAGATGCGGTTGAACGCGAAGCGCGTGAAGTCAATGCCCCACCACAGGAACACCCCCGCGAACGCCAGCACGAACATGCTCGACACCAGGCGCACCACCGCCTGCGCGCGCGCGTTCATCGCCGGCCACAGGTCAACGACGAAGTGCGTGCCCTCGCGGATGCCGACCATGGCCCCGAGCATGATCGACCAGATGAAGAAGAAGCGCGCCATCTCCTCGGTCCAGATGTAGCTCGGGATCAGGTCGGTGTAGCGCGAGAAGATCTGCAGCGACACCGGAAAGACCAGGATCGCCACGGAGGCGACGAGCAGCCAGGACAGCAGCGCCCCGTACCAGTGGGTGAGTTTTCTGAACATGAAAAAGCGGCGACGCTGGCGCGCCGCCGCCTCCCGTGACAACGACTATTTGATGGCGTTGATCTTGGCCAGGATCTGCTCGGCGCCGATCTCCTTGGCGTATTCCTTCATCACCGGGTCGACCAGCTTCTTCATCTGGTCGCGCCCGGCGAAGGGCACGCGCTTCAGCTTGCCGGCCTTCTCCAGCGCCACCAGCTTTTGCTCGTCTTCCGAGGACTCGATCTTGCGGCCGTAGGCGCCCGCCTCCTTGCCCGCCTTCAGCACCGCCGCCTGCAGGGCCTGGTCGAGCTTCTTGAAGGTCTTGCCCGAGAAGCACAGCGGCCGGATGGTGATCGCG
>CAZOSA010000375.1:0-2056 GCA_964582155.1 uncultured Enterobacteriaceae bacterium
CGAGCGCCGTTCCCCAGGCGCCCGCGCCGAGCACCGCGACGCGCCTCACGCCCCCCAGACCAGGTTCGCCCTCAGGTAGCCGCTGGCGCCGTCGGGGTGGCGCACGCGCAGCCAGCCGCCGGGCGCGGCCCCGAGCAGTACCAGCGCCACGTTCTGCACGGCGATGAAGGCCGCGGGCGCCGTGTCCTCGGGACGCACGCGCACCTCGGCCGACGCCGCGGTCACCACCACCATGCGTTGCTCGACGAGGCGCTTGCGCTCCGCCCAGGACAGCGCGCCGGCATGGTCACGCACTTTCACCCAGGCCTCGAGGTTGACGATCACCTCGAGCGGGTAATGCCGCGACGCGACGTACAGCGGTTTGGCCTCGCGCGACGGCGCGTCGTACAGCACGGCGGCATTCTCGCCGACGCTCAGGTACTCCCCGCCATGCGCCGCCGCGCTGGCAAGCACAATACAGGCGGCGGCAAGCCGGCGCACGATCTCAACTCGCCGCTTGGATGCGCGGCCCGTCGCCGGACTGCTGCTGCAAGCGCTGTGCGTAGATCGCTTCGAACGACACCGGCGCCAGCAGCACCGGCGGGAAGCCGCCGCGCGTCACCAGGTCCGAGATGGCCTCGCGCGCGTACGGGTACAGGATCGTGGGGCAGGCAATGGCGAGCACCGGCTCGATTTCCGCCTGCGGCACGCCGCGCACCGCAAAGATGCCGGCCTGCGCGGCTTCCACGAGGAACAGGGTCTTGTCGCCGGCCTTGGCGGTTACGGTCACCGTGACGGTGACCTCGTACAGCGCCTCGGCAAACTGCTGCGCCTCGTGGCGCACTTGAATCTCGACCTGCGGGCTCTGCGCCTCGAGGAATACCTGCGGCGCGTTCGGGATCTCCAGGGAAACGTCCTTGACGTAGATCTTCTCGATCTGGAAGCTGGGCTGCTGCGCTTCGGCCATGGCGTTCAGGTCCTTTCGGTCTCGAGCAGGAGCGGGTCCAGCGCGCCGTCGCGCTCGAGCGCGTACAGTTCGTCGCAGCCGCCGATATGGCGGCCGCCGATCCAGATCTGGGGCACGGTGTCGCTCCCGGCGCGCCGCGCCATCTCGGCGCGCCGCGCCGGCTCCAGGTCGACGCGCACGCTCTCGATGTCGGTAACGCCCTTCTTCGCAAGCAGGCGCTGCGCCGCCTGGCAGTAGGGACAGGCTGCGGTCAGGTAGATCAGCACGCGCGCCACGTCACTTCTCCACCGGCAGTCCGCCCTGGAGCCACGCGCGGAATCCGCCGGAAAGGTTGACCACGTTGCTGTAGCCGCGGGCCTTGAGCAGGCTCGCGGCGCGCCGCCCGGCGACGCTGCCGGTGTCGCAATGCACGATCACCGGCTTCGACTTGTACTTGTCGAACTCGCCGGCGCGTTGTTCCAGTTGCGCCAGCGGCAGGTTCTTCGCGCCGAGGATATGGCCGGCCGCATAGTGCTCGGGCTCCCGCACGTCGAGCACCAGCGCGTTCTCGCGATTCATCATCTGCGTCGCCTGCAGCGTGTTGACCCACGGGCCGCCCGTGCCGAGACGCAGCATCGGCCAGAGCAGCATCGTCCCGGAGCCGACGGCAGCGGCCACCAGCAGGATGTTATTGCGGAGGAAGTCGATCATGAACATGACATTATAATTCACCGCATGCACCGCATCGTGCTGCTGCGCCACGGCGAATCGGCGTGGAACCGCGAAAACCGCTTTACCGGCTGGACCGACGTGGACCTGTCTGACGCCGGCATCGTCGAAGCGCGCGCCGCCGGCCGCCTGCTGAAGGCGCAAGGTCTCGACTTCGACATCGCCCATACCTCGGTGCTCAAGCGCGCCATCCGCACGCTGTGGCTGGCGCTCGAGGAGATGGACTGCCTGTGGCTGCCGGTGGAAAAGAGCTGGCGCCTGAACGAGCGCCACTACGGCGCGCTGCAGGGCTTGAGCAAGGCCGAGATGGCGGCCAAGTTCGGCGAGGCGCAGGTCCTGGCGTGGCGGCGCAGCTACGACACGCCGCCGCCGGCGCTCGGGCCGGGCGATGCGCGCGACGCC
>CAZOSA010000376.1:0-2053 GCA_964582155.1 uncultured Enterobacteriaceae bacterium
GAGCGCATGACGGTGCGCTGAAGAATTTGCCAGGCCTCCTTCTTGGGCACGCGGCCGGGACCTCCCGGCCGTTTTTGTTTCCGGCGTCCGTACAATAGGCCCATGCAAGGCGCTCGCAACGTGTTTCTGGTCGGCATGATGGGGGCGGGGAAGACCACCGCGGGGCGTCTCATTGCGCGCAGGCTCAAGCGCACATTCCACGACTCGGACCAGGAAGTGGAGCGCCGCTGCGGCGTCAAGATCCCGGTGATTTTCGAGATCGAGGGGGAAGCGGGCTTTCGGGCGCGCGAGGCGGCTGCGATCGCGGAACTCACGGCGCTCGAGGACATCGTGCTCGCCACCGGGGGCGGTGCCGTGCTGGCGGAGGCCAACCGCCGGCATCTGGCGGCCCGCGGCACTGTGATCTACCTGCGTGCGCAGCCGGCCGCCCTGTACGAGCGCATACGCCGGGACAAGAACCGGCCGCTGCTGGCGACCGCGGATCCAATGGCTAGACTGGAGCACCTGTACGCCCAGCGCGATCCGCACTATCGCGAGGTCGCCGACATTGTTGTCGACACCGGGCGCCAGAGCGTGCAAATCCTCGCGCGGCAGTTGCTGGGCCAGTTGAGGGAGCTATGGAAACTCTCCGCGTAGAACTGGGCACGCGCTCCTACCCGATCCACATCGGGCCCGGCGCGCTCGATGCCGCGGAACTGTACCGCCCGCATCTGGGCCACGGGGGCGTCGCCGTGCTCACCAATCCGGTCGTCGCTCCGTTTTACCTCGAGCGGGTCAAATCCGCCCTGGCACGGGCCGGCGCGCGAGCCAGCGTCGAAGTACTGGTCGAGGACGGCGAGCAGGCGAAGAGCTGGGGGTCACTCGAGCGCGTGTTCGACGCGTTGCTCGGGGCGCGCCTGGGCCGCGACGGGGTAATCGTCGCCCTGGGCGGCGGCGTGGTCGGGGACCTCGCGGGCTTCGCCGCCGCTGTGTTCCAGCGCGGCATCCCTTTCGTCCAGGTCCCGACCACGCTCCTCGCGCAAGTCGATTCCTCGGTCGGCGGCAAGACCGCTGTCAACCACAGTCGCGGCAAGAATATGATCGGCGCCTTCCATCAGCCCCGTGCCGTGATCGCCGATGTCGCGACACTCGCCACGCTTCCGGCGCGCGAGCTGCAGGCAGGTGTCGCCGAAGTGATCAAGCACGGCTTCGCGCTCGACGCCGCGCTGGTCACGTGGCTCGAGGGCAACATCGAGCGATTGCTGGCGCGGGACGCAGGCGCACTGGCGCACGTGGTACGCCGGTCCTGCGAACTGAAAGCCGCGCTCGTGGCGGCGGACGAGCGCGAGGCCGGACCGCGTGCGCTGCTCAACCTTGGACATACGTTCGGCCACGCCATCGAAGCCGGCACGGGCTACGGGGCCTGGCTGCACGGGGAAGCGGTGGCCGCCGGCATGGTGATGGCGGCCGAGCTTTCGGTGCGCGCCGGGCCCTTGCCTGCTGCCGAGGCGGTGCGCGTACGTCGCCTGTTGCAGCGCGCCGGGCTGCCCGTCGCGGGACCCGTGCTCGCGCCCGAGCGCTACCTCGAGCTGATGGCCGGGGACAAGAAGGCGGCCGGCGGGCGCATCCGCTATGTGCTGCTCGAGGCCGTCGGGCGCGCCGTCCTGCGCGGCGACATCGATGAGCGCGACGTGCGCGCGGCGATCGCGGCATGCTCCACGGGCGCGGGCTCTGCCGCAGCGCGGTAGCTCGATCGTTCCCGGAAAACCTTGTTGCCGCGGGGCGCTACGGGTATATTCCAGAGCGCGTCCGTCATTTTTGTGCAGAGCGGCATTTATTTACGAAATGTTAATTTGATCAAAGAGTTATCCGTGGACCCGCACCTCCCCCCCGCGGCACAGGGTCTGTACGACCCGAGAAACGAGCACGATGCCTGCGGCGTCGGCTTCGTCGCGCACATCAAGGGCAAGAAGTCGCACACGATCATTGAGCACGGGCTCACGATCCTGAAAAACCTTACCCACCGCGGCGCGGTGGGCTGGGATCCGAAGCTCTCCGATGGCGCGGGCTGCCT
>CAZOSA010000377.1:0-2038 GCA_964582155.1 uncultured Enterobacteriaceae bacterium
CTAGCCGGCGATGCGCGCGGTCATCGTCCGCGAGCATGGCCCGGCCGCGCAGCACCGGCTCGAAACCGTGCCCGACCCGGTGCCCGGCCGCGGCGAGGTGCTGATCGAGGCGCGCGCGATCGGCGTCAACTTCCCCGACCTGATGGTGATGCAGGGGAGCTACCAGCTCCTGCCGCCGCGGCCCTTCAGCCCGGGCAAGGAAGTCGCGGGCGTCGTCGGCGCGATCGGCGAAGGCGTCACGCGCGTGCGCGCCGGCGATCGCGTGATGGCTCTGCCCGAGTACGGCACCTACGCGCAGAAGGTGGTGGTGCCCGAGAAGATCTGCTACCGCATGCCGCAGGCAATGCCCTTCGACGAGGGCGCCGTGCTCGCCCTCGCCTACCAGACCGCGCACTTCGCGCTGCTCGAGCGCGGCGCCTACAAGAAAGGTGAA
The DNA here is from genome assembly GCA_964582155.1 of uncultured Enterobacteriaceae bacterium. Classification (GTDB taxonomy): domain Bacteria; phylum Pseudomonadota; class Gammaproteobacteria; order Burkholderiales; family SG8-39; genus JAABQT01. The sequence continues at coordinate 434 of CAZOSA010000377.1, forward strand.
ACCGTGCTCGTCACCGGCGCCTCCGGCGGCGTCGGGCTGGCAGGCGTGCAGCTCGCCAAGGCGCTCGGCGCCACCGTGATTGCCGGCGTCACGGGCAAGGAAAAGGGCGAACTGTGCAAGCGCCACGGCGCCGACCACGTTGTCGATCTCGCGGCGCCGGACCTGCGCGAGAGCCTGCGCGCGCAGGTGTTCGCCGCGGTGGGCAAGCGCGGCGTCGACATCGTGCTGGACAGCGTCGGCGGCGATGTCTTCGACGCCGCCCTGCGCGCGCTCGCCTGGAGCGGCCGCGTGGTGGTGATCGGCTTCGCCGCCGGGCGCATCCCCGAACTGAAGGCGGGCTATCTGCTGGTCAAGAACGTCGCGGTGACCGGGCTGCAGTGGACCGACTACCGGGCGCGCGATCCCGAGCGCGTGCGCCGCGTGCAGGACGAGCTCTACGCGCTGTACGGTGAGGGCAAGCTCAAGCCGGTGATCACGGCGAGCTATCCGCTCGAGCGCTTCGCCGAGGCGCTGGCGCGCTTCGAAGCGCGCCAGGTGCAGGGCAAGATCGTGCTGCTGCCCTGAGCGGACGGGCCGTCGGGCGCGCGCCAGGTTGAAGAAATTGTAATGACGCACAGCAGGGACCATGGAGCCTGACCGGGAGCTTGCGCAGGCGCTTGCGGCGCTGGCCGCGCACTTCGATGCCGAGGGACTGGCGTGCGACTACGCGGCGCTCGCTGCCTCGCGCGAGCGCGGCCACCTCGCCGTCTGCCTGGCCAGGCTCGAGACCTTGGATCCCAGGCAGGTGCGCATTGCCGCGAAATTGGCATTTTGGATCAACGTGTTCAATGCCGGCGTGCTGCGCGACGCGCCGGAGCTGGAGTTCGCCGGCGGCGAGCGGGACATGGAGGCGTTCTTCGAGCGGCCGCGGCTCAGGATCTTCGGGCAGCAGTTCTCGCTGGACGAGATCTACCATGGCCTGCTGCGCGGCAACCTGCCGGCGCATGGCAGGCTGCACGCGCCCATGCTGCGCGACGATCCGCGCCTCGCCCACATGCCCATCGCCTTCGACGAGCGCCTGCACTTCGCCCTGTTCCGCGGCTCGCGCTCGTCGCCGGCGTTTCGCGTCTTCGAGAGCGGCATGCTGGAGGTCCAGCTCGAGGAAGCCGCCGCGCTGTACCTGCAGCGCATGGCGCAGGTGGAGCGCGACGGCAGCGCGGTGACGGTGCCGAAATTGCTGCAGTGGTACGCGAAGGACTTCGACGGCGAGAGCGGGGTGCTCGAATTCGTCCTGCGCCGGCTGGACGACGCCTCGGTCGAGCGTGCCGAACGCAACATCGGCCGCATCAAGCTGCGCTACGGCGCGTTCGACTGGACGCTCAATCGCCGCGGCCCATGAGGCTGCGGTCGGCGAGGTGCTGCGGCAACGGCATCTTCAGGCGACTTTCTTCGCGCGCGCGCCCTCGCTCAGCAGCCCTGCGGCGACGAGCGCCTGGCGGATGCGCGCGATCTCCGCGGCCGGCAGCTTCATGAGCGGCGGGCGCACCACCGCGCGCGGCAGCTTGCCGAGGAGCACCAGCGCTTCCTTCATGCGGTTGTGCATGTCGACCCAGGGCTCGGTGTAGA
>CAZOSA010000378.1:0-2034 GCA_964582155.1 uncultured Enterobacteriaceae bacterium
GTCGGCGCCGGCATTGAGCAGACGGCGCACGTCCTCGACCTTGCGCACACCGCCGCCGACGGTGAGCGGGATGAACACCTGCGCCGCCACCGCCTCGATCACGTGCAGCAGGATGTCGCGCTCGTCCGAGCTCGCCGTGATATCGAGAAATGCAAGCTCGTCGGCGCCCTCGCCGTCGTAGCGCGCCGCGATCTCCACCGGGTCGCCTGCGTCGCGCAGCTCGACGAAATTGACGCCCTTCACGACCCGGCCCGCGGTGACGTCCAGGCAGGGGATGACGCGCTTGGCGAGGCTCATGACTTCCCAGTTGCCTTGTCGGCGGCCGCCTGCGCCTGCTTGAAGTCGATCTTGCCCTCGTACAGGGCGCGCCCGGTGATTGCGCCGATCACGCCTTCGGGCACCAGCTTCTGGCACATCGTCTCGACGTCCTTGATGCTGTTCAGGCCGCCGGAAGCGATGATCGGGATCTTGATCGCCTGCGCAAGTTTGAGCGTGGCCTCGATGTTGATGCCGCTCATCATGCCGTCGCGGCCGATGTCGGTGTACACGAGCGCCTCCACACCATAGTCCTCGTACTTCTTCGCCAGGTCGACCACGTCGTGGCCGGTCATCTTCGACCAGCCCTCCACCGCCACCTTGCCGTCCCTGGCGTCCAACCCGGCGATGATGTGGCCCGGGAACGCGTAGCTCGCGTCCGACAGAAACCCGGGATTCTTGACTGCGGCGGTGCCGATGACCACATAGGTGACGCCGGCGTCGATGTAGCTCTCGATGGTGTCGAGGTCGCGAATGCCCCCGCCCAGCTGGATCGGCATGCCGTCACCGACCGCCTTGATCATTTCGCGTATCACCATCTCGTTTTTCGGCCGGCCGGCCACCGCGCCGTTCAGGTCGACGACATGCAGGCGCCGCGCGCCTTGCGCCGCCCAGTGCTTCGCCATGGCTACGGGATCGTCGCCGAACACGGTGGCCGTGTTCATGTCGCCCTGCCGCAGGCGCACGCAGCGGCCGTCCTTCAGGTCGATTGCCGGGATGATCAGCACGCGGTGCGGCGAGACGTCTTAGAAGGCTACGGCCGCCATTGGACAAAGTTGGAGAGCAAGCGGAGCCCGGCGGCCTGACTTTTTTCCGGGTGGAACTGCACGGCGAAGATGTTATCCCGCGCAATCGCGCAGGTAAAGGCGACTCCGTAGTCGCAGGTCGCCGCCACCAGGCCGGCGTCCGTGGGCGCGGGGTAGTAGCTGTGCACAAAGTAGAAGCGCTCGCCGCTCGGGATGCCCGACCAGAGCGCATGCGGCCTGACCTGGCGCACCTCGTTCCAGCCCATGTGCGGCACCTTCAGCCCGGCCATGCGCGCCGCCGGAAAGCGCGGCACGCCGCCGGCAAGCAACGCAAGGCCGGGCGTATCGCCCTCCTCGCCCCGCTCGAACAGCATCTGCATGCCGATGCACAGGCCGAGGAAGGGCTTCTCGCGAGCCGCCTCGATCACGGCGTCGCGCGCACCGCTGGCGGCGAGCTGGCGCATGCAATCGGGCATCGCGCCCTGACCCGGCACCACCACCCGCTCCGAGGCGCGGATCACCGCGGGGTCCGAGGTGACTTCGACCAACCCCTGCGGGGCCACGCGCTCGAGCGCCTTCGACACCGAGCGGATGTTGCCCATGCCGTAATCGACAACCGCAATCTTCAACTAGAGCGAACCCTTGGTGGAAGGAATGGCGCCGGCGGCCCGCGCATCCACCTCGGCCGCCATGCGCAGAGCGCGCCCGAAGGCCTTGAAGATGGTCTCGCACTGGTGGTGCGCGTTGTCGCCACGCAGGTTGTCGATGTGCAGCGTGACCTGGGCGTGGTTGACGAAGCCCTGGAAGAACTCGTGCAGCAGGTCGACGTCAAACTCGCCGATCAGCGCGCGCGTGAACTTCACGTGGTACTCCAGGCCGGGGCGGCCGGAAAAATCGATCACCACGCGCGACAGCGCCTCGTCGAGCGGCACGTAGGCATGCCCGTAGCGGCGCACGCCGGCCTTGTCGCCGA
>CAZOSA010000379.1:0-2016 GCA_964582155.1 uncultured Enterobacteriaceae bacterium
CAGGCCGAGCGCGCGATCGGCGCCGCGGCCGAGGCACGTGCTGCCGCCGAGGCATCGCTGCAAGCCGAAGCGCAGGCGCGACGCCTGGCCGAGCGCGAGCTCGAGCGCACAGCGCAAGGGCGCGAACACGCCGAAGCAAAAGCCGCGCGCGCTGCGCGCGCGCGGCTGAAGTCGGAGGAACGCTTGGCTGTGGCGGTCCGAGCGCGCCTCGAGGCCGAGCGGCGCGCCGTCGAGATCGCGGCTGCGGGCCAGTCCGCGCGCGAGCGTACGCTCGAACTCGCGGCGGAGCGCAGCACGCTCGACGCCGAGCTCGGCGATGCGAAGAGATCCCGGCCCGCGCGCCGCCTGCGCCTTCCTGCAGGCCGGCTCATTGCGGCGCTCGTCGCCGTATTCGCGGCCGGCGCGCTGCTGGGCACGCACATCGCGACGCGCGCGCCGCAAGCAGTGGTGGCCAAAGAGCTTGCGCCGACCGGCCTGGAGCCCGGGGGCGGGGTGGCGCTGCGGCTCGAGCGCGATGCCGAGGCCTTTGCGGCGCGGGCGCGCGCCGCGGCGAAGAGGAGATGAACAGGGCCAGAGGCGGCACGGCACGGTCCGACGCGCTGGTGCTGTTCGGCGTCACGGGCGATCTCGCGCGTAAGAAGGTTTTTCCTGCGCTCTACGCGATGGCAAAGCGCGGCGTGCTCGAGGTCCCGGTGGTCGGCGTTGCTTCCTCGAAGTGGAGCGGAGCGCAACTTCGCGAGCGGGCGACCGCCAGCCTGAAGGAATCCGGCAGGATCGATGACCGGCGCGCGCTCCGCCATCTGCTTTCCCTGCTCCGGTATGTGAGCGGAGACTACAACGACCCGGGTACCTTCAAAGCGCTCAAGCAGGCGCTGGGCGATGCCCGGTGCCCGGCGCACTACCTTGCGATCCCGCCCTCGCTCTTCGCGACGGTCATCAAAGGGCTCGGTGTCGCGGGCCTGGCCGATCGCGCGCGCGTCATCGTCGAAAAGCCGTTCGGCCGGGACCTGGCTTCCGCGCGGGAACTCAATCGCATCGTCCGCGCGGTGTTCAGGGAAGACTCGATCTTCCGCATCGATCACTTCCTCGCGAAGGAGGCGATCATGAATATTCTGTATTTCCGCTTTGCCAATTCGTTCCTCGAGCCGATCTGGAACCGCAATTACGTGGCCAGCGTTCAGATAACCCTGTCCGAGGATTTCGGCGTCGAGGGCCGGGGCGCGTTCTACGAAACCGCTGGCTGCCTGCGCGACGTGATCCAGAATCATCTGTTCCAGATCGTCGCCCTGCTCGCCATGGAGCCGCCGACCACCAGGGGATTTGGCACCGTACACGGCGAAACCGCCGATGTGTTCCAGGCCATGCGCCCGTTGACACCCGGCGACCTGGTGCGCGGCCAGTACGCCGGCTACCGCAAGGAGCAGGGGGTGGCCAGGGATTCCGATGTCGAAACTTTCTGCGCCCTGCGGCTTTTCATCGACTCGTGGCGCTGGCAAGGGGTGCCGTGGTACCTGCGCTCCGGCAAGTATCTGGCCGAGACGGCGGCCGAGGTGATCGTCGAACTGAAGCCGCCGCCGCAACGGCTGTTCGCCGATTCGGCTCCCGCGTCCGGGCTTGCCAACTACCTTCGCTTTCGCCTTTCGCCCAATTCCGCCGTCGCGCTCGCTGCACGCGTCAAGCGTGCGGGCAAGGAGTTCGTCGGCGAGCAGCGCGAGCTCTACCTGTGTGATGAGCGGCCAGGAGAGGAAGCGCCTTACGAGCGGCTTCTGGGCGCCGCCATGGCCGGCGACGGCGCGCTGTTCACCCGCCAGGACGCGGTTGAGGCCGCCTGGGCGGCGATCGATCCTGTCCTGAGGAAGCATCACCGCACTACGCCCTACAAGCAAGGCAGTTGGGGGCCCAAAGAAGCGGACGCTCTCATCGCAGCCGGCGGCGGCTGGCACAACCCCAGGCTGGCGCATGCCGCTGCCGATTGAAGACTACGCACTGATCGGCGACTGCCATACCGCGGCATTG
>CAZOSA010000380.1:0-2006 GCA_964582155.1 uncultured Enterobacteriaceae bacterium
CATTCTGAAACCGGGTGGACGGCTGGCGCTTGCCGACATCGTCACCGATTCGCAGCTACCCGACGGCATCACCTGCGACGCCACTCTGTGGGCGGCTTGCATCGGCGGTGCCATGCAGGTCGACAACTACGTCGCCGCCATCGAGTCGGCCGGGCTGCGCGTCAGGCAACTGCGGGACAACCCGCAATATCAGTTCATTTCAAGCAACGCCCAAGGCGCCGCGCGCAAGTACGGCGTCAAGAGCGTTTCTCTGGTCGCAATAAGGAACTGATCGCAGCCTTTCAACGGAGGAGTCAGCCATGACCGACAAGCCACAAACCAAGAGGCAGTATCTCTTCACCGTAACCCACTTCGACGGCGATGCCGATCGCGTTGCCACGCCGCTCGTGCTGGCGAACAACGCGCTCGCCGCCGGCGGCGACGTCCTGGTATGGACGTCGCTCGAGGGCGTGAAGCTCGCGCAGCAGGGCGCCGCCGCGGGCCTCATCCCGAAGAGCTTCCCGCCGGTCGCGGAGCTGCTGAAGACGTTCAGCGAAAACGGCGGGCGCATCGGCGTCTGCCCGCCCTGCGCCAAGACTCACGGCGTCACGCAGGAGAACATGGTGCCCAACGCGGAGTTCATGGGCGGCGCGGCCGTGATCGGCGCGGCGGAGAACCGGCAGACCTTCTCCTTCTAGCTCTTCGCTCAAGAAAGGCGCCCCTGGGCGCCTTTCCTATGACCGCCTAGCCGGAAACCTCCGGCGCCTCCACCCCCGCAGTACCGCGCAGCTGCTCGGCGAGCGCCTCGGCGTCGGCCTTCGTCGGCAGACCCGAGATCCGCACCAGGTAAATGCGCCTGTCGCCCGCCATCGTCGGGTAGATCCGCGCCGGGAATCCCGCGCTGCGCAAGCGGTCGTACACCTCGAGCGCCGCGCCCTGCGTTTCGACGCGCGCCAGCGTCACTTTCCACTTGCCGCCGCGCAGCACCGCGCCGCGCCCGTCCACGATCTCGGTTTCGCGCGCCCACTGCGCAAGCTGCACCGGATCGACGAAACCCACCGGCTGGGTCTGGCCCTTGTCGCGCCGGTAGAACTGGCGCGCCTGGTCCAGGGTCACCGGCGCTTCGCCCTCGGCGCCGACCTCGATCTTGCCTTCGATCAGGCACACGATCTCGCGCTCTGGGCTCGACTTGCCCCACAGGTCGGTGCCGCGGATGCCGGCGGTGACCGTCGCCACGCGTATGCTGACATCACGGCGGCGCTCCTGCGCGAGGAGGTCGGTGGTGAAACGGAACGCGCCTTCCAGCACATTGAGCGCCGCCTTGAAGAAACCGCCGCGCTCGGGGGCGATGTCGAGAATGCGCAGCGATGCGTTCTCGCCCAGCTTCACCAGGCTGCCTTCGCCAAGCTTGATGTACAGGCGCGAGCCCGCGCCGGTGCGCACCTCGTCGCCGGCGCGCAATTCCATGCCAGGCGCGAGCGGCTGGCGGCGCACCGCGCCGGCGACGGCCCGCTCCACCCAGGCCGGCATCTGCACGCCTTCGACCACCGCCGCCGGGGCGGCGAGCGCCGGAACGGCGGCGAGCGCAACGAGCGCCGCGCACCAACCCGCAAGAATGCGTTGCATCGATTCCTCCGTTAAGATTCGCGCCTTCCGCGCAATGCGTCACAGATGCAGCCACAATACCATCCCCGGAGCGTCGAGCAGGAAGCGCAGGCCTTCTGGGAGGGCCGGAAATCATTTCGCTCGGTCGAGGACGCGAGCAAGCCGAAGTTCTATTGCCTGTCCATGTTCCCCTACCCCTCGGGCAAGCTGCACATGGGGCACGTGCGGAACTACACCATCGGCGACGTCCTCACCCGCTACCACCGCATGCGCGGCATGAACGTGCTGCAGCCGATGGGCTGGGACGCCTTCGGCCTGCCCGCCGAGAACGCCGCGATGGCGAACAAGGTGCCGCCCGCGAAGTGGACCCGAGACAACATCGCGTACATGAAGCAGCAGCTGAAGAGCCTCGGCTTCGCGCT
>CAZOSA010000381.1:0-1990 GCA_964582155.1 uncultured Enterobacteriaceae bacterium
GAGTGGCGCGCGAGCAGCTCCTCGGCCTCGTCGCGCCCGTCGCGGCCGAAATAGGCGTGCAGCAGGTACACCATGGCCCACAGGTGGCGGCCTTCCTCGACGTTGACCTGGAACAGGTTGCGCAGGTCGTAGAGCGAAGGGCAGGTATGGCCGAGCAGGCGCTGCTGCTCGACCGAGGCGGGCTCGGTGTCGCCCTGCGTCACGATCAGGCGGCGCAGGGTCGAGCGGAACTCGCCCGGCACCTGCTGCCAGGCATCCTGGCCCATGCTGTCGCCGAATCCGATCTTGCGATTGGCCACCGGGTCAGCGAGGAAGATGCCCCAGCGGTAATCCGGCATCTTCACGGTGCCATAGCTGGCCCAGCCGTCCGCGTCCACAGAAGTGGCGGTGCGCAGATAGACGTCGGACTTCTGGAAGTCGCTCGGCCCCATGCCCTTCCACCAGTCCAGGAAGTGCGGCTGCCAGTGCTCCAGCGCGCGCTGCAGGCTGAGGTCGTTCGCCAGGCCGACGTTGTTGGGAATCTTCTCGCTGTAGTTGATGCCGGACATGGCTACACCCGCTCTCTGTTGAACTTCGGTTTTGCCCCGGTGCCGTACACCTTGAGCGCGCCCTGCTCGCCGACCGCGTTGGGGCGGACGAAAATCCAGTTCTGCCAGGCCGACAGGCGGCCGAAGATGCGAGTCAGCATGTTCTCGCGCCCCGTAAATCTCAGGCTCGCTTCCATGCCGGTGAGCGCGTCCGGTGACAGGCTGACGCGCTCCTCGATGGCGATGCGCACCTCGCCTTCCCAGTCGAGTTCGTCGGGTGTCATGGTGACCAGTCCAAGTTTGCCCGCGGCCCTGGCGTCGTAGGCCTTGCCGCGCTCCAGCGCCGGTACCTCGCCGCAATAGCGCGCGCTGAGCCGCGATTCGCCGCTCACCATCGGGTAAGTGCCGAAGTTGAGCGCCGACAAGGCGAGGGTGGCGCCATTGCCGGCCTCCAGCATGAAACTGCGGTCGGCGGCGAGCGCCAGCTCGAGCAGGGTGCCGGCGAAGCAGGATCCGGGTTCGATCACCGCAAAGATCGAGCGCGAGGACACATCGAGGCGCGCCAGCGTTCGTCGCAGGGTGCCCAGCGTCTCGCGCACGAACCAGTCGCCTGCGTGCTGCTCCAGCAGGGCGTCCAATTCCAGCACGCGCGCCGCGTCGCCTTTGGTCTTCAGGATCCACAGGCCGATGTCGAGCTGGTTGTGCCTCAGGTCGAGAATGGCGCGGTCGAGTTCTCGCGCGAGGCGCAGCGGATACCAGTCGGCGCTGCGCTCGAGCCGCGCGCTGTCCGGTCCGCGCACCGTGATCGTCGCGGTGCTTGCGGCCGGGTCGAGCTCCACCTGCACGAGCCGGTTCTCGCCGATCGGGATCAGGGCGACGCCTTTGCCGCCCGGACGGTCGGACAGCTTTGCCAGTTCCAGCGCGCGCGCCTGCACTGCGTGCGCGAACTGCTGCGGCTTGGCGACGTGGTCCACCAGCTTCCATTGCCTGGCGCGATCGGCGCGCACGCCTTCGGCCGTGGTGCAGAACACGTCGGCGAGATCACGGCGCACCTTGCGCTTGTCGACGATGCGCGTCAGCCCGCCGGTCCCCGGCAGCACGCCGAGCATCGGCACCTCCGGCAGGCTCACGGTGCTGGAGCGGTCGTCCACCAGCAGGATCTCGTCGCAGGCCAGTGCCAGCTCGTAGCCGCCACCGGCGGTGGTGCCGTTCAGCGCCGCGAGGAATTTCAGCCCCGAATGCGCGCTCGAATCCTCCAGCCCGTTCCTGGTTTCGTTGGTGAACTTGCAGAAATTCACCTTCCACGCGTGCGAGCTGGTGCCGAGCATGTAGATGTTGGCGCCAGAGCAGAACATGCGGCTCTTGCCGCTGGTGATCACCACGGCCTGCACCTCCGGATGTTCGAAGCGGATGCGGTTCAGCGCGTCGTGCAGCTCGATGTCCACGCCCAGGTCGTAGGAGTT
>CAZOSA010000382.1:0-1980 GCA_964582155.1 uncultured Enterobacteriaceae bacterium
CCTGCGTCAACGTCGGCTGCATCCCGAAGAAGCTCTTCGCCTATGCCGCGCACTACCGCGAGGACTTCGAGGTCGCGCGCAGCTTCGGCTGGACGGTGGGCGAGCCGCACTTCGACTGGAACTTGCTGCTCGCCAACAAGGACCGCGAAATCGCGCGCCTGAACGGCGTGTACGAGAGCGCGCTGACCAAGGCCGGCGCCAGGATCCTGCGCGGCCGCGCCACGGTGCTCGACGCGCACACGGTGCAGGTCGACGGCGAGCGCCATACGGCGCGCCACATCCTCGTCGCCACCGGCTCCTGGCCGCAGCTGCCGGACATTTCCGGTCGCGAGCGGGCGATCACCTCCAACGAAGCGTTCCACCTGGACAAGCTGCCGCGGCGCGCGCTGGTGGTGGGCGGCGGCTACATCGCGCTCGAGTTCGCTTCGATCTTCAACGGCCTGGGGGTCGAGACCACGCTCGCTTACCGCGGCGCGCGGCTCTTGCGCGACTTCGACGCGGACCTGGGCGATCACCTGGCGGAGCAAATGCGCAACAAAGGCATCGCCATCCGCCTGCAGTCGAATCCGGTGAAGCTGGACCAGGGCATCCAGGTCACCTATGAAGACGGCGCTGCGCAGGAAGTGGACCTCGTCATGTTCGCCACGGGGCGCAAGCCCAACACCGCCGGACTCGGGCTTGAGGGCGCGGGCGTCAGGCTCGCCGGCGACGGCGCGGTGGTGGTGAACGAGTATTCGCAGAGCTCGGTGGACTCGATCCACGCCATCGGCGACGTCACCAACCGCCTCAACTTCACGCCGGTGGCCACCGCCGAGGGCATGGCGCTCGCGAAGACGCTGTTTCGCAATGAGCCCACGCCCGTGGACCATGTGAATGTGCCCACCGCGGTGTTCTCCGATCCAAACCTCGCCACGGTGGGACATTCGGAACAATCAGCCCGCGCGCGTTTCGGCGCGGTGGACGTCTACAAGACTGCATTTCGAGCCCTCAAGCACACGCTGGGCGGGCACGAGGAGCACACCTTCATGAAGCTGGTGGTGGATGCTGCGTCGCAGCGCGTGGTCGGCGCCCACATGATCGGGCCGGAGGCCGGCGAAATAATTCAGGGCGTGGCCATCGCCGTGAAACTGGGCGCCACCAAGTCGCAATTCGATGCGACCATCGGCATCCACCCCACGGCGGCGGAGGAATTCGTTACCATGAGGGACAAAGCCACTTAGCGCCATGCTGCTCGAATCGCGCATCGAAAAGATGGTCGGCGAATTCCGCGCCGGCACCGGCCTGCCGGCCGCCATCGAGCTGTGGAACGGCAAGCGCTACGCGCTCGGGGACCGCCCGACGGTCACGGTGCGCGTGCCGAGCGCCGCGTCGCTGCGCTACTTCCTCAACGCCGACCTGGCCAAGCTGGCCGAGGCCTTCGTCGAAGGCCATCTCGATGTCGAAGGGCCGATCGCGGAGGCGATGCGCGTCGCCGAAGGCCTGGCGCTGAATTGGGGTCCGGCGCGCAAGGGCCGGCTGCCGGACTTTTTCCGCAACCTGCACTCCAAGAAGCGCGATGCCGAAGCGATCCGCTACCACTACGACATTTCCAACGACTTCTACGCGCTGTGGCTGGACCCGCGCATGGTCTACTCCTGCGCCTATTACAGGACCGGGACGGAGGATCTGGGCATCGCGCAGGAGCAAAAGCTCGACCATATCTGCAGGAAGCTGCGCCTCAAGCCCGGCGAGCGCTTCCTGGACATCGGCTGCGGCTGGGGCGCGCTGGTGATGCACGCGGCAGAACGCTTTGGCGCGCATGCGCTCGGCATCACGCTGTCGAAGAACCAGCACGCGCTCGCCGGCAAGCGCATCCGCGCCGCGGGCCTCGCTGAGCGCTGCGAGGTGCGCCTCCAGGACTACCGCGACGTGCCCGGAGAGGGTGTGTTCGACAAGATCGCCTCCATCGGCATGTTCGAGCACGTCGGGCTGAAGAACCTG
>CAZOSA010000383.1:0-1975 GCA_964582155.1 uncultured Enterobacteriaceae bacterium
TTCGGCAGCCTCGACTACGCGCAGGTGTTCGAGCAGGCGCCGTCGGCGGCTGCGCCCATGACCCTGATCTGCCTGTGCCTGTTCGTGGGCGCCATGGGCAAGAGCGCGCAGTTCCCGCTGCACGTCTGGCTGCCCGACTCGATGGAAGGCCCGACGCCGATCTCGGCGCTGATCCATGCCGCGACCATGGTGACGGCCGGCATCTTCATGGTGGCGCGCATGGCGCCGCTCTACGAACTGTCGCCGAGCGCCCGCTCGGTGGTGCTGGTGATCGGCGGCATCACGGCGCTGTCCATGGCGCTGGTGGCGCTCACCCAGTTCGACATCAAGCGCGTGGTGGCCTATTCCACGCTGTCGCAGCTCGGCTACATGACGGTGGCGCTCGGCGCCTCCGCCTACTCGACGGCGATCTTCCACCTGATGACGCACGCGTTCTTCAAGGCGTTGCTGTTCCTCGGCGCGGGCTCGGTGATCATCGCGCTGCACCACGAGCAGGACATGCGCCGCATGGGCGGGCTGCAGCGCGCCATGCCGGTGACCTACTGGACCTTCCTGATAGGCGCGATTTCCTCGGCCGGCATTCCGGGCTTCGCCGGGTTCTTCTCCAAGGATTTGATCATCGAGGCGGCAAAGCACGCCTCGGTCCCGGGGGCGGGCTTCGCGTACCTGTGCGTCCTCGCGTGCGTGTTCGTCACCGCCGCCTACACCTTCCGCATGGTGTTCATGGCCTTCCACGGCCTGCCGAGGTTCGAACCCGCGCACCCGCCGCACGAGTCGCCGAAGGTGGTGACGGTGCCGCTGGTGCTGCTGGCGATCCCTTCGGTACTCGCGGGCTGGTGGATCGCCTATTTCGCCGAAATCGACAGTGTCTGGGCCTACTTCGCCCATGGCTTCGTCTCGCCGCCATTCTGGCTCGCGCTGGCGGGCATTGTCGTCGCGTATGTCCTGTACCGCCTGCGCCCCGACCTGCCCAAGCGCATCGCCATGCGCCTGGGGCCCCTGTACGCCGTGGTTGAGCGCAAATACGGGTTCGATGAACTCTACGCGTGGCTGTTCGGCGCGGGCGCGCGGGCGTTGGGCACCGGCCTGTGGAAGGCGGGCGACCAGACCTTCATCGACGGGCTGGCGGTCAACGGTTCGGCGCGCGTGGTGGGCTGGCTCTCGGCGCTCGCCTCGCTGCTGCAGTCCGGGATGATCTACCGCTACGCCTCCGTGATGCTGCTCGGCGTGGTGGGCATGACCTACTGGTTCCTGAAGGCCTGAGATGGGCCTGCTGTCGCTCGCCATCTGGGTTCCAATCGTGGCCGCGCTGCTGGTGCTGGCGGCGGGCGGCGACCGCCGCGCTGCGCTGCAGCGTGCCGTCGCGCTGGCGGGCGCGGTGCTCGGATTCCTGGTGACCCTCCCGCTGGTTGCCGGTTTCAAGACCGGCATGGCCGGCATGCAGTTTGTCGAGCTGGCGCCCTGGATCGAGGCCTTCAACGTCAACTACCACCTCGGCGTGGACGGCATCTCGGTGCTGTTCGTGCTGCTCAACTCCTTCATCACGGTGCTGGTCGTGATCGCCGGCTGGACGGTGATCGAGAGCCGGGTGGGGCAGTACTACGCCTCGTTCCTGATGCTCTCGGGCGTGATGAACGGCGTGTTCTCGGCGCTCGACGGCGTGCTGTTCTACGTGTTCTTCGAGGCGACGCTCATCCCGATGTTCATCATCATCGGCGTGTGGGGCGGGCCCAACCGCGTCTACGCCGCGGTCAAGTTCTTCCTGTACACGCTGTTGGGCTCGCTGCTCATGCTGGTGGCGCTGCTGTATCTCTATGGCAAGTCGGGCGGCAGCTTCTCCGTGCTCGACTGGCACCGGCTGCCGCTCTCGCTCACGGCGCAGCATTGGCTGTTCTTCGGCTTTCTGTTCGCCTTCGCGGTGAAAGTGCCGATGTGGCCGGTGCACACCTGGCTGCCCGACGCGCACACCGAGGCG
>CAZOSA010000384.1:0-1972 GCA_964582155.1 uncultured Enterobacteriaceae bacterium
TCGCTTGCCGCCGCCGGGTTGTTTGCGCCGCTGGTGCTGGGGATCTGGTGGAAACGCACCACCTCGATCGGCGCCATCGTGGGCATGATGGCCGGGTTCGCGGTGTGCCTGTTCTACCTGATCGCGACGCAGTACTTCGGCATGCCGCTGTGGTTTGGCATCCGCAACATTTCGTGTGCGCTGTTCGGGATGCCGGTGGCGTTCATCCTGACGTGGGCCATCAGCCTGATGACGGCACCGCCGTCCAAGGAGATGCAGGAATTCGTCGATTCGATCCGGGTGCCAAGGGGCGAAGTGGCCTGGGCGGGCAAGGCGCACGAGTAGTCCGTCGCGTCGCGTAACATGGCGGGGCCCGCTGCGGCGGGCCTTGTCTTTTACAGGGACCCGGGGAATGCAGAGCCAGGACATCTGGTGGTCGTACTGGTACTTCCACCTCTTCAACTACGCGTTCTCGGTGCTGTTCTGGACGCTGATCGGGCGTTTCATGTTTGCTTTCTTCCTGCCGCCCGATTCGCCCAACTACATCTACCGCTGGTTCCGGCGTCTGACCGACTGGCTGATGCGGCCGGTGGCCTACATCACGCCCTCGATCATGCCGCCCATCACGCTGGCGCCAATCGCCGCCTTCTGGGTGGCGATGGCGCGGGTCGCCTGGTTCATGGCCATGCATGCCGCGGGCCTGACGCCGCGCATGGCGGGATAGCGCGCCGGCACGCCCGTGTTCGACCGCCACACCCTGTTCCTGGCAGTGCTCGCGGTATCCGCGGGGAACGGGATCTTCTCGCCGTATCTCAATGTCGCGATCCCGATCACCGCCGTGCTGCTGCCCGAGCTGTTTCCGCGCACGGTGGAATGGGTGCTGTTCTGGAGCTCGGTGCTGCTCGCGAGCGTGACCCTTCTTTTCAGCGGCGTGCCCGCGGCGCTCTATGAACGCCTTGTCGAGCGCGATGCCGAGGCCACCGGGTCGGCGTGGATCTGGCTTGGCGGCGCCGTGCTGCTGAGCCTGCCGGCAGCGCAGCGAGTGCTATAGCGCGCCCGTGAGGTCGCGTCCGACGGCGTCGGCGTCCACTTCGCGCCGGAAGCGGTCGGAAAAGCCGACGAAGTTGAACTGAACGGCTCCGACGACCACCGGCTCGTCGAACTCACGGTGCGAGGCGTGAATCGGCAGCACCTCGAACAGGCGCGTGCCGGCCGCCGCGGCAATCTCGGCAAAGGTTGGCGGCCGCTCGGCGCGTGTCGCGCGCAATCGCTCGGGCATCGCGGCGACCAGCTCGCCCCAGCCTTGCGGCCGGTGCGCCGGCGCTGGATGCTGCGCCAGCAGGCGCCCATAGAGCGCGACCAGCGCCGGCTCGAGCCTGCTCGCGTCGAATCCCGCCTCGAGCAGGAAGCGCTGCGCAAGCGTTGCAAGCCCGGCGAGCACCGCGGCGTAGCCTTCCCACCGGCATACGCGCAGGGCGTCGCAGTAGGCCTGCTCCTCTCCCAGTGCGTAGTGCGACAAGCCCACCTTGTTGCGGCAGTAGTCGTCGGCACATTTCTGCGCGATGAAGGCCGCGTGGCGCGACAGGAACTCGCCGAGCTGTGCCGCGCTGCGCACGGGACGGGCCCGAGGGCCGAACCATCGAGCGCGCCGCGCCCATGCCGATGCGAGCCAGTTCATGATTCGAAATCCGTTACCATACCGTCAACAGCGCTGCTCATGCTGCAATTGTCGCCGGGCGCGATCACGCCGTCCATCAGCACCGCGCCCGCCGCGCTTACCCTTCCCGTGGAGGGCCGATGACCAAGAAAGTGCTGATCGCCGACGACGAGCCGAATATCGTCGCCGCGCTGGAATACCTCCTGCAGCGCAGCGGCTACGAGGTGCGCTGCGCGCCGAACGGCGAGGAAGCGCTGCGGCAGGTGGAGTCCTTCGGCCCCGATCTCGTGCTGCTCGACGTGATGATGCCGCAACGCAGCGGCTACGACGTCTGCC
>CAZOSA010000385.1:0-1971 GCA_964582155.1 uncultured Enterobacteriaceae bacterium
TGGGTCGCGGACACCGATTTCCGCGCGCCGCCCTGCGTGCTCGAGGCGCTTGCCGAGCGCCTGCGTCACGGCGTACTCGGCTACACCACTCCGCCGCAGGAACTGCGCGAGGCGATCGCGGCGCGCATGCAGCGCCTGTACCGCTGGCGCATCGAGCCGGACTGGATCGTGTTCCTCCCCGGCGTGGTGCCGGGCCTGCACCTGGCGGCGCGGCACCTGCTCCCCGCGGACGGCCACGCCCTGGTGCCGACCCCGGTCTACCAGCACTTCAAGCGCGCGCCCGAGCTGGCGCAGCGTGCGCATACCGAAGCGCCGCTGGTATTACGCGCGGACCGCTGGATCTTCGACGAGGAAAGGCTCACAGCCGCCGTGCGGCCGAATACGCGCCTGCTATTCCTGTGCAACCCGCAGAATCCGGGTGGCACGATTTTCACGCGCGATGAACTTGGCCGACTCGCCGCGTTCGCCGAGCGTCATGACCTCGTGATCTGCGCCGACGAGATCCACGCCGACCTGCTGCTCGACCCCGGCAAGCCGCATGTCCCGATCGCGAGCCTCTCGCCGGAAGTCTCGCGGCGCACCGTGACGCTGGCCTCGCCGAACAAAACCTTCAATTTCCCCGGCGCGGGCTGTGCCTGGGCGATCGTGGAGGATGCCGGCCTGCGCCGCGCCTTCTCGGTCGACCACCACGCCACCGTGCACGACGCCTCGGTCTTTGGCTACCTCGCCGCGCTTGCCGCGTACCGCGACGGCGGCCCCTGGCTCGCCGCGCAGCTCGATTACCTGCGCGGCAACCGCGACCTGGTCGAGGCGGCAGTGGGCGGCATGCTGGGCCTGGCGATGGCGCATGTGGAAGCGACCTACCTCGCCTGGATCGACGCCTCGGGCCTCGGCGTCAAGGACGTGACAGCGCACTTCCTCGCGCACGGCGTGGCGCTGTCGCCCGGGGAGCAATTCGGCGCGCCGGGCTACGTACGGCTCAACTTCGGCACTCAGCGCGCGCGCCTGCGCGAGGCCCTGGAACGCATGGCCTCGGCGGTCTCCAGCACGCGCGCCAGGTGAGAATCGGTGACGCCGAGCTCCATCATGTGACTGAGCGTGGAACGGATGTACTCGGTGCACGGTCCGCGCTCGCCCACGCCCTGCGCCACCAGTTGCGCGCGGCTGCGCAGATCGAGCTCGCGCGCGAAACTCGCGTGCCGGGTATCGGCGATGAACGCCAGCGCGCGCACCTTGCGGCCGCGCGAGATGCGCACCGGCACCAGCCTCGCCTTGTAGACGCGGCGCGGCATCTCGCGGCTCCATAGCCTGGCCAGGGCGGTGCGAACGCGCGCCGCAGGAACGCGGAACGCCATACCCCAGCACGAACCGCCGCGGCACAGGCCCATGACGAGTCCCGGGCGCCGGTGCGTGCCCCGGTAGCGCGTGGACAGGATGCACAGGGCGCGGTGGTAGCCCCGCAGGAGCCCCACCGAGCTCGCCGTGAACCGGAAGCCGGGCGACCACATCAGCGAGCCATAGCCGAACACCCAAAGATCGCCGCGCGGCAGCGCGGCGCGAAACTGCGCCAGGTCCATCAGCTTCGGCATGACGGGATTGTTGCGCATTATAGAATCCGCGGGAGGAAAACCACGATTCGGCAACAACGCGGTGCAGCGCGTCGCCGTGCACGTAGTTTAGAATCGCCCCGCTTGAACGCTCCGCTCCCCACTGCCGCAGATTGGCCGCTCGCCGCGCACCAGGTGCTTTCCCGCCTGGGAATAGGTCTGGTCGGCTATGTGCCCGATGCGGGCCACAAGCGGCTCATCGAGCTGTGCCAGGCGGATGCGCGCATGCGCTCGGTGGTGTTGACCACCGAGGAGGAAGGCGTGGGCCTCGCCGCCGGCGCGTGGCTGGGCGGCATGAAGTGCGCGCTCCTCATGCAATCGAGCGGCGTCGGCAACATCGTCAACGCGCTCGGCATGGCGCGCG
>CAZOSA010000386.1:0-1958 GCA_964582155.1 uncultured Enterobacteriaceae bacterium
TCGAAGGGCACGTGCACGTCGCCGATGTCCAGGAGGCCGTTCTCGATGGCTTCCAGGACCTCGCCCAGCTTGGCAACCGAACCGGCGTAGGCTTCGACCCATTCGATTTTGTGCTTGGTCTTTTGCTCGACCCGTTTCTTGACTTCGACCTGCAGAAAGCTTTGCATCGGGGCCACCCACGAAGCCGCCGGGACCGGGTGCCCCGCACCGATGGTCAGGCGGAACGTCTCCGCATGAGCCGTTGGCGGGATCATGGACACAGCGAACGCAGCGAGCAGCGTGGCGATGGAAGTCTTGTTCATGATTTCCCCTTTTTCATCCTGGCCTCTTTGATCATTCAGTATGAGCCCGGCCCTGGGCGTGCGCAACAGCACGGCGCAGATAAAGCCGGGCGGGACGCGCCAGTTCTACCCCAGCCCGGCGCGCTTCAGGCGCGCCCGCAGCCGGTCGATCTCTTCCAGCATGTCCGCCGCCAGCGCGGCGAGCTCGGGCGCGGCGTCGTAGGTTCGTTCGATCTCGCGCATGCGGCGCACACGCGCGAGGGTCGTCGTGGTGAAACGCCATTCCGAGGCGCCGACTTCGGTCGCCGGGATCAGGCCTTCGCGCACGCGGACCAGGAGCCATTCGCGCTCCAGCGCGCAGACCGAGCAGAGCTCTTCCAGGGTAAGGCCGGCGTCGTCGGTGTTCATGACTCGTGCTCCTTGCGCGGATCGAACGGCATCTCCCGCGCCATGGCTTCGTAGAGTTCCTTCGCCTTGGGCGTGGTCGCAAACGGCGCGACGATGCGGATGTCGAGCAGCAGGTCGCCGGGCGGATCGCAGGGCAAGCCCTTGCCGCGCACGCGCAACTGCTTGCCGGACTGCGCACCGGCGGGAATGCGCACATCGAGCGCACCGCCGGGCAGATTCACGCGCACGACGGCGCCCAGCGCCGCCTCCCAGGGGGCGACCGGCATGGCGAGCAGCAGGTCGCGGCCATCGGCGCGCAAGCGCGCATGCGGCTTGAACTGCACTTCGAGCAGCAGGTCACCCGGCTTGCCATTGCCGAAGCCCTGCTCTCCCTGGCCGGCGAGGCGGATGACCTGGCCTTCGCGGATGCCCTTCGGGATGTGCACGTTGAGGGTGCGCTCCTGCAGCATGACGCGGCCCTTTTGGTCGAGCTTCGGCGCGCGCAGCGTGATCTGGCGCGTGGCGCCGGAGAGCGTGTCCTCGAGCTCGAGCAGGATGCGGGCATGGTGGTCGTTGCCCTGCGCATGCGCGGCCCCGCCGCGCTGCGGCCCGCGTCCCATGCGGCCGAAAATTTCGGAGAAAAAATCGCTGAACCCGGCGGCCTCGGCGCCGGGGCGGCCGTGCTCGGAGAATTCGAAGCCGGCATCCCAGCCGGGCGGCGGGCGAAAGTCCTGCCCCGGCCGGTGGTTTTGCCCGAGTTGATTGTAGGCGGCGCGCTTCTCGGGGTCGGCGAGGACCGCGTAGGCCTCGTTGACCTCCTTCATGCGCTTCTCGGCGTCCGGCTCCTTGGAGACGTCCGGATGGTACTTGCGCGCGAGCTTGCGGTAGGCCTTCTTGATGTCGTCGGCCGGCGCCTCGCGCGCCACGCCCAGCGTCTGGTAGTAGTCCCTGAATTCCAAGCGATCTCCGCTGCCTTGGCTGTGAATAAGAGGATATCCGCTCAGGCCCTCGCCAGGCGCGGCTTTTCGGCGAGGATCTTCTTTGCGATGCGGAAGCTGTCGATGGCCGCGGGCGCGCCGCAGTAGGTGGCGACGTGGATGAAGATCTCCTTGACCTCCTTCAGCGTGATGCCGTTGCGCAGCGCGGCGCGCAGGTGGATCTCCAGCTCGTGCGGCCGGTTGAGCGCGGAGATCATGGCGAGGTTCATGATGGAGCGGGTCTTCATCGGCAGCACGCCGCGCGCCCAGCTCGCGCCCCAGCCGTGCTCGGTGACGTAGTGCTGCAGGTCGA
>CAZOSA010000387.1:0-1949 GCA_964582155.1 uncultured Enterobacteriaceae bacterium
CGCGGCGGCGGCGATTTTGCGGGTGCTTACTGCGCCGGTACGATCTTGTAGATCGTGTCGTAGGAGCCGTTGGGGCCCGTGGTGATCGAGGTCAGCGCGTAGACTTCGCCATTGCTGTCCTGCGCGAACGCCAGCACGTAGGGCTTCTTGCCCGTCATGCCGACGACTTCGGCGACCTCCATGCTCCATTTGCCGCCCGACCCCTTGGTGCCGAAGAAGATCTGGCCGTCCATCTCGCCGAAGGACTTGCTCCAGTCGCCGAAGATGTACTTGCCCTTCCAGGCGGACACCTTGCCCTGGTACACGTAGCCGCCCGTCACCGAGATTCCCAAGCAGCCATTGGGCTTGGCGGTGCAGTTGTTGTACTCGATGATCGCGGGGGTGATGCCGGCCTTGTCGCAGCTGGCCGGATGGTCATCGGGCTTGGCGTAGTCGAAGCAGCGCATGATCCCTTCCACGCGCCGCCAGCCAAGGTTCTGACCCTTGCCGACGATCTTGATCGCTTCGTAGCTGTTTTGCTGCACGTCGCCGCAGAACAGCTCGCCGCCCGAGGTGTTGAACGAGCAGCGCCACGGGTTGCGCAGGCCGGAAGCCCAGATCTCGGGCTGGACGTCCTTCTTGCCGACGAACGGGTTGTCGGACGGGATGCCGTAGGCCTTGTCGCCGGTGCGCGTATCGACGTCGATGCGCAGCATCTTGCCCAACTGGGTCGTCATGTCCTGTCCATTGCCGGTGGTGACGTTGTGACCGATGCCCCAGTCGTTGGCGTAGCCGCCGTCTCCCATCGAGATGTAGAGCTTACCGTCCGGTCCGAAGTCGATCCAGTGACCGTTGTGGTTGAATTGCGGCCAGCCAACCGAATGGATGCGCCGCGCCGAGCTCGGATCCGCCGTGTTCGGATCGCTCTTCGAGACCGTGTACTCCTCGACCACGTTGCTGTGCGAGTACCACAGCATCTGCCCCAGATCCGCGCCGTAGTCCAGGTGCGCGCTGTAGGCGACGTAGAATTTCCCGTTGCTCTTGAAATTCGGATGGAACGCGATGCCGAGCAGTCCGCGCTCGTCGAAATCGTGGTGCAGGTTGGGGATCTTGCTGCGGATGTCGAGGAACGGCGTGGGCCGCAGCTTGCCCCCTTCGAGAATCTTCACGCGGCCGTTCTGCTCGATGACGAACATCCGGCTGTCACCGGCCGGCTGCACCATCGCCAGCGGCGTGTTCAGCGCCGTGACGAACGGTTCAAGCTTGATCTTCGGGCCCGCTGCCAGTGCCGCTTCGCCCGCCACTGCGAGCGCCACGGCAGCGCATAGCGCCCCACCTGCCTTTGCGATATTCATTTGCTACCTCCAGAAATTTGACATGCCCCCAGGTACGCACGCACCGCAGGGCCGAACCCGGTGCGTTGTACGATCGCGCTTTTTCCCCGGCGATCGCCACCTCCCCAACCGCGGGAAGAATAAGTATACGTAGGCGCTCCGGCATTTTCTACAAGCAGGGATGCGCCCCGCGCCCGACGTTCGCGGCGGCAGGCAACCATGGAATCCGTTTGCCGCACTGCGCAAAAAAACGCGGCCGGGCGGGTTCGGTGCGCTACTCGATGATCAGGTCGTCCATCGTGCGCCGGCTCTTGCGCTCCTCAACCCGGGGTTCCCGCCCGCCGCGCAGGATGGAATTGCCTTCAAATACAGCGCGCTGGTCGATGGCGACGGGATTGAGCCAGTCCTCCTCCTTCATCTGGCCGCTCTGCCCGTACGCCTGCAGCGCGTTCTGGTAGCAAGCCAGCGTGACATCAGATTCCGAGATACCTAGCTGCAATGCAAGCTTCGCTGTCTTGGCGACGCCCAGGGGCTCGGAGATGCCCCAATCGCAGGCGGAATCCACGATCACCTGCTTCGCACCGTACTGCCGCAGGATCTCCACCATGCGCGCGTTGCCCATCTTGGTGCTGGGAT
>CAZOSA010000388.1:0-1915 GCA_964582155.1 uncultured Enterobacteriaceae bacterium
CTACATGCCGGCTTCGCTGCTCGAGAGCCAGTTCGCCGCGCTCGAGCCGCCAGTGAACGCCATCGAGGTCGACATCGCGAAAACGTCGCAGGATTGCGTGCAGGCAATCGCTGCGGCGCTGGCGCGTTAGCCCTGGCCCAGCAGTTGCAATTCGAGGGCCCGCATTACCGCCGCCGCCGCCGAATGCACCTCGAGCTTGCGGTAGGCGTTCTTGACGTGGCTGGTCACCGTGTGCAGCGACACCCCCAGGCGCTCGGCGACCTGGCAATAGGTGCAGCCGCGCCCGAGCAGCTGCACCACCTGCGACTCGCGCGGCGTAAGCACGACTTTCGCTCCGGGCGCTTGCGCGATGAGCGTCATGGCTCAGCCGCCGATGTGCACCTGGTACTTGGCGCCATTGGACATGGTGCAGGTGCCGGCGCCCTGGCGCGGCGTGCTCATCTGGTACTCGCAGCTCATGTAGGCGCCGCTCGGACCGTAGGCGCTGGCCACGCCGCGTCGCGCATCGCCTTCCACGCGTGTCGCTTCGCCGCTCAGGGTCTCGCCGTTGTAGTTGAGCTGGAAGCGCCCCTTGCCGGTCATCATGTTGACGACGGTGCCGGTGAACACCCCGGTACCCGTGGCCGGCTCGTTCGCCGGGTAGAACCGCACGTTGAGCGCCTGCGGTGCGGGCGCGCCGCCTGCAGCGAGCGACGGCATGGGACTGCCCTGGGGCTGGGCCGGGGGAATCACGTGCCAGACCTGGCCGTCGGGCCCCTGCATTACGTAACAGCCGGAAAGCGTCAGGCTGGATGCCGCCAGTGCGGCGGCGATGCTGGACTTGCGGATCATAGCGATCTCCTCGTTTCAATCCAGAGCCCACGCCCTGGTGGTCCCATGATCGGCGGCGGGGCATTGCAACCCGATCACGCGTGACTTACAGATGGCTTACAGGGGCTGTCGCGGTCGGTTAGAGTGTCAGCGGCGCCCGACCGATGAGCGAACCGTCCCACGCAGACGCCCTGCCGGCCCAGTACCGGTTGCACTGGTACGTGCTGGAGCGCGTCCTCGGCCAGGGCGGCTTCGGCATCACTTACCTAGCGCGCGACACCAACCTCGACCAGGCGGTGGCGATCAAGGAGTACCTGCCCGTGGACGTCGCCACGCGCCGCCCGGACGCCTCGGTGCGCTCGCGTACCGAAGATCAGGGCAAGCGCTACCGCTGGGGCCTGGACCGCTTTATCCGCGAGGCGCGCACGCTCGCGAAGTTCGACCACCCCAACATCGTGCGCGTGCACTCGGTGTTCGAGATCAACAACACCGCGTGCATGGTGATGCGCTTCGAGGAAGGCGAGAACCTGGGGGCGCTGCTCGAGCGGCGCCGCACCCTGCCCGAGGAGGAGCTGCTGCGCGTGGTGCTGCCGATCCTCGACGGGCTGGAACTGGTGCACAACGCGGGCTTCATCCACCGCGACATCAAGCCCGACAACATCCACATCCGCGCCGACGGCTCGCCGGTGCTGCTCGATTTCGGCTCGGCCCGCCACTCGCTGGGCCACGCGCGCACCGTGACGATCCTGGTGGCGCCGGGCTATGCGCCGTTCGAGCAGTACCACTCGAGCGGAGAGTACCAGGGCCCGTGGACGGACTTGTACAGTCTGGGCGCGACCTGCTACCGCGCGATCGCCGGCATCGCGCCGCTGGACGCGATCTCGCGCAGCAAGGGAATTCTCGGCAGCACGCGCGAGATCCTGGTGCCGGCGAGTACCATCGGCAGCGGGCGCTATTCGGCGGGCTTGCTCAAAGCCGTCGACCACGCGCTCGAGTTCGCGGAGAAGGATCGGCCGCAGAGCATCGCCGAGTGGCGCCAGGAACTCGCAGCGGCGGCCAAACCCGCGCGGCGAACTGCGCCGCCGATCGCTGCGACTGCGCCGGG
>CAZOSA010000389.1:0-1905 GCA_964582155.1 uncultured Enterobacteriaceae bacterium
ACCATCGGCGAAGCGCTCGCCGAGAACGGCAAGGTCATCGTCACCGGCTGCCTGGGCGCGAAGGCAGGCGAGGGCGGCGGCAACCTGGTGCGGCAGATGCACCCGAGCGTGCTGGCCGTCACGGGACCACACGCGACCCACGAGGTGATGGACGCGGTGCACCTGCACAGCCCCAAGCCGCACGACCCCTTCGTCGACCTGGTGCCGGCGCAAGGCGTGAAGCTCACGCCCAGGCACTACGCGTATCTGAAGATCAGCGAAGGCTGCAACCACCGCTGCTCGTTCTGCATCATCCCGAGCATGCGCGGCGACCTGGTGTCGCGGCCGATCGGCGAAGTGATGCAGGAAGCGGAAAATCTGGTCAAGGCGGGGGTGAAGGAACTGCTCGTCATCTCGCAGGACACCAGCGCCTACGGCGTGGACGTGAAGTACCGCACCGGCTTCTGGCAGGGGCGGCCGCTGAAGACCAAGATGACGCAGTTATGCCGCGCGCTCGGCGAACTGGGCGTGTGGGTCAGGCTGCATTACGTCTATCCGTACCCGCACGTGGACGAGGTGATCCCGCTGATGGCCGAGGGGAGGATCCTTCCGTACCTCGATGTGCCCTTCCAGCACGCGAGCCCGAGGATCCTCAAGCTCATGAAGCGCCCGGCGAGCGCGGAGAAAGTTCTGGAGCGCCTCGCGGCCTGGCGCGCGATCTGCCCCGACATCACGGTCAGGAGCACCTTCATCGCCGGCTTTCCCGGCGAGACGGAAGCCGAATTCGAGGAGTTGCTCGGGTTCCTGGAAGCGGCGCAGCTCGACCGCGTCGGTTGCTTCGCCTACTCGCCGGTGGAGGGCGCGGCCGCGAACGCATTGCCCGGCCCGGTGTCCGAGGAGGTGAAGGAAGAGCGGCGCGCGCGCTTCATGCAGGTGCAGAAAAAAATCAGCGCGCGCAAGCTGAAAAGCAAGGTCGGGAAAAAGTTGCAGGTGCTCGTCGACGCACCGGGCATCGGTCGCTCGAGCGCCGATGCCCCGGGAATCGACGGCACGGTACGCTTCAAGGGCGGCAGGGCGGGCGAGTTCAGGGACGTCATGATCGAGCGTGCGGGCGCGCACGACTTGCACGGGAGACTGGTTTAATGGGGACGGGCCCTATTTTTCGCATTTGAGAAAAATGGGGTCTGTCCCCACTTGCTAGACTCGGCCGATGGAAATCTCGCTGCCGGTAACGCTGGCGGTGCTCGGCGCCGCGCTGCTGCACGCCGCCTGGAACGCGCTGCTCAAGTCGGGCGCCGACAAGCATCTCGATACCGTAGGGCTGGCGGCGGGCAGCGGGGCCGTGGCGCTGGTGGCGGCGCCCTTTCTCGGCGTGCCGGCGCCGGCGTCCTGGCCGTGGATCGCGGCTTCCGCCGTGGTGCACATCGCCTACTTCTGGGCGCTGGCCGGCGCCTACCGCTGGGGCGACATGTCGTTCAGCTATCCCATCATGCGCGGCGGTGGCCCGCTGATCGTGACCGTGGCGGGCGGGGCCGTGTTCGGCGAAACCCTGGCCGGCGCTCAGGTGCTGGGCGTGCTTCTGGTCAGTGCGGGCATCCTTGCGTTCGCCACGCATTCCGCGCGGGACCCGGGGGCACAGCGCAAGTCGCTCGCGTTCGCGCTCGCCAACGCCTGCGTGATCGCCGCCTACACGCTGATCGACGCCAAGGGCGCGCGGCTGTCGGGCGCGCCAGTGAGTTACACCATGTGGTTCTTCGTCGCCAACGGCGTGGTGATCCTCGCGATCGGCTGCCTGCAGCGCGGCGCGGCGGCGCCGCGCCACATCCTGCGCCAGTGGCGTGTGACGTTCCTCGGAGGTGCCTGCGCGGTCGGCGCCTACGGCGTGGCGCTGTGGGCGATGACCAAGGCGCCGGTGGCGCTGGTGGC
>CAZOSA010000390.1:0-1902 GCA_964582155.1 uncultured Enterobacteriaceae bacterium
CCTACTCGGGCGGCACCTGCTTCCATGTCGCCGTGCCCGGCCCGTTCGTGCCGCTCGTGCGCATGCGCGATCGCCTCGCCGTCGCCGCCGGCATGCGCGGCGGCCATTTCATTTTCGGCGGCGCGCAGATCGTGGTCCGCATCGAGCAGGTAGTCGAGCACCGCGCGCTCGAGCGCCGGCGCTTCCTGCTCGACGCGCGCCAGCCGCGTCCCCGGCTGAATCTCGCAGTCGCCGGCGTCCGGTGCGAGCTCTCCCGCGAGCAGCGCGAGCAGGCTCGTCTTGCCGCTGCCGTTGGCGCCGATCAGGCCGACGCGCCAGCCGCGCCCGAGGGTCAGCGACACGCCCGAGAACAACCGATGCGGCCCTCTGGAAAGCGCCAGATTTCGCAGGAGAATCATGCGGGGACGGAGTATAATTCGTCCCCTTGGCAGTGACTTCCTTCGATCAGCTCGATCTCATCGCGCCCCTCGTGCAGGCGGTGCGCGACCTCGGTTACGAGCAGCCCACGCCGGTGCAGGAGCAGGCCATTCCGCTGGTGCTCGCGGGCCGCGACCTGATGGCGGGCGCGCAGACCGGCACCGGCAAGACCGCGGCCTTCGCGCTTCCCATCCTGCAGCGCCTCGCGCCCCAGGCCAGCGCCAGCGCCTCGCCGGCGCGCCACCCGGTGCGCGCGCTGGTGCTCACGCCGACACGCGAGCTGGCGATCCAGGTGGAGCAGAGCTTTCGCGACTACGGCAAGCACCTGCCGCTGCGCAGCGCGGTGGTGTACGGCGGCGCCGACATGAACGCGCAGATCCTGCAGTTGCGCCGCGGCGTCGAGATCCTGGTGGCGACCCCGGGTCGGCTGCTCGACCATGTGCAAAGCAAGACCGTGATGCTCAACCAGGTCGGCATCCTGACGCTCGACGAGGCCGACCGCATGCTCGACATGGGCTTCCTGCCCGACATCCGCCGCATCATCGCCCTGCTCCCGGCGGTGCGGCAGAACCTGCTGTTCTCGGCGACCTTCCCGGACGAGATCCGTGGACTGGTGAAGTCGCTGCTGCGCGATCCCGCCGAAGTGCAGGTGGCGGCGCGCAACGCGGTGGCCGAGCTGGTGACGCACGTGGTGCATCCGGTGGCGCGCGAGAAGAAGCGCGAACTGCTTTCCTACCTGATCCAGACCCGCAACCTGCAGCAGGTGCTGGTGTTCTGCGGCACGCGCATTGGCGCCAATCGCCTTGCGCACCAGTTGCGCAAGGACCACATCCACGCGGACGCCATCCACGGCGACAAGACGCAGGCCGAACGCCTGGTGGCGCTCGAGGGGTTCAAGGCCGGCAAGAGCGCGGTCCTGGTGGCCACCGACGTCGCCTCGCGCGGCCTGGACATCGAGGGGCTGCCGCAGGTCATCAATTTCGACATCCCGCATTCCCCCGAGGATTACATTCACCGCATCGGCCGCACCGGCCGCGCCGGCGCCGGGGGCGAGGCGATCTCGCTGGTCGCGCCGACTGACCTTGAGGCGCTGGCGGCGATCGAGCGGCTGATCAAGAAAAAACTCGACCGCGTGCTGGTGCCGGGCTTCCAGCCCGACGGCGGCACCGCCGCGACGCTGATGGGCAAGGAAGCCCGCACCCCGTCGCGCCGCGAGGCCGCGCCGCGCCCGATGGCGCCCCGGCCGCAACGCCCGATGGCGCCCAAGCCGCAGCGTCCGCAGGGCGACCCGATCTTCTCCACGCCCTACGAGCCCTCCGCGGCGAGCGCCTCCGGCACGCCGAAAGCCGAGACGGCGCAGCAATCCAGTCGCCGCCAGCCGCAGGTGGCGGCGCTCCTCGGCGGACTAAAGCGCGCCTAGACGCACCGGGCGCCGTCCACCTCGATACAAGTCCCCGAGATCATCGACGCCTCGTCCGAGGCGAG
>CAZOSA010000391.1:0-1891 GCA_964582155.1 uncultured Enterobacteriaceae bacterium
CCGCGATCACCCGTTCATACAGCTTTTGCAGCATCTATTTCTTGCCGATCTCCCGGTGCACGGCGTCCTTCGCGTCCTTGATCTTCAGCACCTCGTAGGCCTTGTCGCCGGCCTTGCGAAAGGCGGCGAGGTCCACGTCCTTCACGATGGTCATGCCGCGGCCCTTCAACTGCTGCTCGACCTCGGCCTCGAGCTTGAAGATCCTGCGCGAGGTCGCCGCGCCCGCCTTGTCGCACTCCTCGACCAGGGCCTGCTGGTACGCCTTGGGCAGGCCGTTGAACCACTTCGCGCTCACCACCTCGAAGTTGATCAGCATGATGTGGCGCGTCTCGTTGGCGAACTTGAGCACCTCGTAGAAGCGCCCGCCGGGGATGTTGTTGTACACGAGCTCCACGCCGTCGATGGCCTTTTGCTGCAGGCCCGGGTACATGTCGCCGAAGTTCATGGCGACCGGCGTCGCGCCGAGCGCGCGGATCGACTCCTGCCAGATCGGCGCCGGCGGGGTGCGGATGCGCAGGCCCTTCAGGTCCTCGGGCTTGCGGATCGCCTTGTTGGTGAAGAAGTGGCGGTAGCCCTGCACCCAGTTGAAGGACACCACCTTGAGCCCGAACTTGTCGGCCAGTTCCTGCTGCCACTTCACGACAGTCGGTGACTTGCGCAGCTTGGCCACGTCCTCCAGGGTCTCGACGAAGTAGGGGCCGTTCATCACCGCGATGCCGGGCACGTAGTTGCCCATGCGCGCCGAATCCGTGTTCTGGCCGATGTTCGCGCCCTGGCGGATCTGCTCGATGATGTCCTCCTCCTTGCCCAGCTGCGAACTGTGGAACACCTCGATCTTCAGGCCGCCCTTGGTGCGCGCCTCCACCGCCTTGGCCCAGTCGAGGAAGCCCTCGTGATAGGGCTCCTTCGGGCCAAGCACGTGGTTGAATTTCAGGGAATGCTTGGCCTGCGCCTGCGCCAGCGTGCAGGCGAAGCCCAACAGTACGGCTGCGACGATTCTCATGGGCACCTCCTCCTTGGATGGTGCGCTAGTATCTAAACTATGAAACCCGTCTGTCCACGTTGTTTGACAGTATGAAACGGCTGCGCACTGCCGCCACCCACCGCTCGCTGGAACGCGGCCTGGCCCTGCTCGAGGCGGTCGCTGGCGCGCCGCGCGCGGTGTCGCTCGCGGAAACGGCGCGGCGCCTCGGTTTGCACCGGAGCACGGCGCATCACCTGATGCAGACGCTGGTGAGCGCGGCCTACCTGCGCCAGGACCCGGCCACGCGCGGCTACGAGCTGACCCCGAAGCTCTACCAGCTCACCGGCCGCATGTGGAGCGCCGAGCAGTTGGGGGAGATCGCACAGCCCTTTCTCGAAGAGCTGACCCGCGCCACCGGCGAGGGCACAAGCGTCGCCGCCTGGATCAACGGCAGCGTTACCATTGCGGCCAAGCGCGAAGCAGACGCCCCGGTTCGGGTGGTGCAGGACGTGGGCGGCAATCGCCCGATCTATTGCACCGCGGTGGGCAAGGCGCTGGCCGCCTGGTTGCCGCGGTCCGAAGTGCAGGCGGCGCTGGCGCGCACGCGCATGGAGCGGCTCACGCCGAAGACGATCACCACGCCGGCCGCGTTCGAAGCGGAACTGCGCCGCATACGCACCGCCGGCCACGCGATCGACGACGAAGAGCAGTATCTGGGCCTGCGTTGCATCGCCGTGCCGGTGTTCTGTTACACGGGGCAGGTGTTCGCATCGATGTGCGTGCTGGGGCCCAAGCACCGCATGACGCAGCAAAAGCTGCTGGCGGTGCGCCGGCCGCTGAGCACGCTCAGCCGCAAACTGTCCGAGCGCCTCGGCGCTTCATAACCGTGCGTGCGCACCTGCATCGTGCGCCAGGATGGCGCGGGCG
>CAZOSA010000392.1:0-1887 GCA_964582155.1 uncultured Enterobacteriaceae bacterium
AACCAGTGGTAGTAGGCGGTGGCGAAGGCCTTGTTGGTGCTGTCGTACATCTTCAAAGTCGGCGAGATGTCGAGGACCGTCAAGGATTTCACCCGGCTGCCGTGGTCGCGCGCCAGGCGGTGCGCGACGCGGGCGCCGCGGTCGTGGCCCACGAGGTGGAAGCTTCGGTGCCCCAGCGCCGCCATCACCTCGACCATGTCCTTTGCCATCGCTCGCTTGGAATAGTTGGAGTGGTCGGGCAGGCCCTTCGGTTTGGAGGAGTCGCCGTAGCCGCGCAGGTCCGCGCAGACCACCGTGTAGTCGCGCGCGAGATCCGGCGCGATCTTGTGCCACATGGCGTGCGTCTCCGGATAACCGTGCAGAAGCAGCAGCGGCGGGCCCTCGCCCTTGGTCACAAGGTTGATGGTGGCGCCGGAAGTCTTGATGCGTTTCTTGTTGAAGCCTGCGAACAGGGCCATTCAGGACCTCGCGACGAGAATCACGCCGACCATGATCACGGCGATGCCCGCGACGCGCTGCAGGCTCAGCGCCTCGCCCAGCAGCCACCAGGCGAGCAGCGCGTTCAGCGCGAAGCCGATCGACACCATCGGGTAGGCGACGCTGACGGGGGTCCTGGACAGCGCAAGGACCCAGGCCACCAGGCTCACGGCGTAGCAGACGATGCCGGCGAGGATGCGCGGGTCGAGCGCCAGGGCGAATCCGACTGGCGTGGCGTTGGTGCCGGCCTTCAGCAGCAGTTGCGCGCCGGTGCCGAGCACGACGGCGAGCGCGACATACCCGAAGCTGAGCAGGCTCACGCGAACAGCAGTGCCGCCGCCACGTTGCGTTCCTCGGCCATGAGGATGTTGTACGTGCGGCAGGCCGCCTGCAGGTCCATCACTTCCAGGCCGATGCGCGCGCGCGTGAGCGCCGCGGTGAGGCGCGGGTGCGGAAAGCGCAACCGGGCGCCGGTGCCGAGCAGCACCACTTCGGGCTTGAGCTCCGCGATCTGGGCGAAGTGCTCCTCGGCGAGCCGGTCGAAGCCCGCCACCGGCCAGGGCAGAAGCCGATCGGGCAGCACGATCAGGCTCGCTTCGTGGCGCTTGCCGTTCAGCATCACATAGCCTTCGCCATAGCCGGTGAAGGTGTGCAGGTGGGTGGGGGCGGAAGCGTGGAGTTTCACTGCTAGAATTCTACAATGCGTGAGTTTTCAAGGATCAAGCGCCTTCCGCCCTACGTCTTCAACATCACCAACGAGTTGAAGATGGCGGCGCGCCGCCGCGGCGAGGACATCATCGACCTGTCGATGGGTAATCCCGACGGTCCGACACCCAGGCACATCGTCGACAAGCTGGTCGAGGCGGCGCAGCGCCAGGACACGCATGGCTATTCGGTGTCCAAGGGCATCCCGCGCCTGAGGAAGGCGGTGTGCGACTGGTACCGGCGGCGCTATGGCGTCGAGTTCGATCCCGAGAGCGAGGCCATCGTCACCATCGGTTCGAAGGAGGGCCTCGCGCACCTGATGCTGGCGACGCTGGACCGCGGCGATACGGTGCTGGTGCCCAATCCCTCGTACCCGATCCACATCTACGGCGCGATCATCGCCGGCGCCGACATCCGCTCGGTGCGCATGACGCCGGGCGTGGATTTCATCGCCGAGGTGGAGCGCGCGATCCGCGAACTGATTCCGAAGCCGAAGATGCTGATCCTCGGCTTTCCGTCGAACCCGACGGCCAAGTGCGTGGAACTGGAATTCTTCGAGCGCGTGGTGGCGCTGGCGCGCGAGCACGACATCATGGTGGTGCACGACCTCGCCTACGCCGACATCGTGTACGACGGGTGGACAGCGCCCTCCATCATGCAGGTGCCCGGCGCGCGCGACGTGGCGGTCGAGTTCTTCACCATGTC
>CAZOSA010000393.1:0-1883 GCA_964582155.1 uncultured Enterobacteriaceae bacterium
GCTCACGCTGGTGGTCGTGCCCGCCGCCTACTCGCTGGTGGAGAACGGGCGCGAGCGCCGCCGCGCGCGCCACCGGCATGCGCAAACCCCGCAACAACAACAAGGACAGGCATGACCGACACGCGCAACCTCGCCGTATTCTGCGATTTCGAGAACGTGGCGCTGGGCGTACGCGACGCCAAGTACGAGAAATTCGACATCGGCCGGGTGCTGGAAAAGCTGCTGCTCAAGGGCTCGATCGTAGTGAAGAAGGCCTATTGCGACTGGGACCGCTACAAGGAGTTCAAGTCCGCGATGCACGCCGCGGCCTTCGAACTGATCGAGATCCCGCATCGCAGCCAGTCCGGCAAGAACTCGGCCGACATCCGCATGGTGGTGGACGCGCTCGACCTTTGCTACACCAAGGAACACGTCGACACCTTCGTCATCGTCAGCGGCGATTCGGACTTCTCGCCGCTGGTGTCCAAGCTGCGGGAAAACGCCAAGACCGTGATCGGCGTGGGCGTGAAGAACTCCTCGTCCGACCTGCTGATCGCCAACTGCGACGAGTTCATCTACTACGACGACCTGGTGCGCGAGGACGAGGCCAAGCGGCGCGCGGCGAAAAAGCGCCGCGAGGCGCGGCCCGCCGGCACGGCGAAGGAAGCCGCGCCCAGCGACGACAAGAAGCAGGAGGCCTTCGACCTGGTGATCGAGACGCTGCAGGCGCTGATCGCCGAGCGCGGCGAGGGCGAGAAGATCTGGGGCTCCATGGTCAAGCAGGCGCTCAAACGCAGGAAGCCCGGCTTCAACGAGTCCTACTACGGCTTCAAGGCCTTCTCCGACCTGCTCGAGGAGGCGGAGAAACGCAAGCTCGTGACCCTCGAGCGGGACG
Source organism: uncultured Enterobacteriaceae bacterium (assembly GCA_964582155.1). Classification (GTDB taxonomy): domain Bacteria; phylum Pseudomonadota; class Gammaproteobacteria; order Burkholderiales; family SG8-39; genus JAABQT01. Next base: position 875 of record CAZOSA010000393.1, read on the forward strand.
ACAAGTCCGGCGGCTATTTGATGCGGACCGCAAGCGGCGCCTGAAGCGCGGTGCCGTTCAGGGATTGAGCTGGCGGTAGACCACGTTGGCGAGCTTGAGCAGCTCGTCGCGCTCCATGTCGGCCGAGGACAGCGCGTAGCCGAATTTGCGGTCGATCCAGTAGAACACGCGCACGTTCCCTTCGCGAGCGTAGCGGAATGCCGTCTCCCGGTGATCCAGCCCCTCGGTGCGCACATAGAGCGTCACGCGCCGGCCCTGCGCGTTCTGATACATGAACTGCGCGACCGGTCCCGGGTCTTGCGGCAGCAGGCGCCCGCCCACCAGCGCCATGCCTTCACCGTCGAGCTTGGGCGCACGCACTTCGCCGCCGAGGCGCTTGGACAACCAGGCCACCAGGTGCTGCTCCTGGTCGGCACCCACCTCCACCGGGTGACGCACCTCGGGAGAGTAGGTCGCATGCGCCAGGGCGGCGCGGCGCGCGATGACCGGCGCCTCCGCCTTAGCGGCCGGTGCCGGCACTTGCAGCGCATGCAACTGCCAGCCGGCGAGGATGCCGACCGCGATGCCCAGCGCCATCCATCCAGCGGCCAGGGCGAGCGAGTGCCGCCGCGAGCCGCGGCGCGCCGCGCTCTCCAGGCTTGGCGGAACGGTCTCCTCCAGCACCGGGTCGAACCGCAGGCGCAGTTGCTCGCTCAAGCTCCGGTAGGCCGCGGCGCGCTCCGCTTCCTCCGGGTGCGCAGCGAACCAGGCTTCGAGCGCTGCGCGCTGGCCCTCGTCGAGCCGGCCGTCCGCCCAGGCCTGCAATTCCGCTTCGCTGATCGCGCTCATCTCGCTCATTTCACGACTTGCAGCTTGCCGCCGCCCTTTCCGTACGTCAGTATCCGCAGCTTCTCGCGCGCCCGCGCCAATCTCGACATCACGGTGCCGATCGGGATGCCGAGCATGCGCGCAGTCTCGTCGTAGCTCAGGTCCTCGAGCGCCACCAGCAGCAGCACCTCGCGCTGCGCCA
>CAZOSA010000394.1:0-1879 GCA_964582155.1 uncultured Enterobacteriaceae bacterium
TTCCGCAACCGCCTGGTGGTGCTGATCGACTGGGCCTGGGCCTACTGGACCTTCGAGCGCTCGGCGCGCATCGTCGCCAGCCCGAGCGAGCGGCCCGAGGCCTAGGACAGGCTGGCGACCTTTTGCGGCGGCCCGCCCCACAGCCAGGCCGCGCCGCGCACGCCGCTCGCGTCGCCGTGCTTCGCCTGCACCAGTCGCGTGCTGATGTGGTCGGAGAACACCTGCCGGGTCCACAGACGGGGCACATTGCGGTAAAGCCGCCGCACATTGGACATGCCGCCGCCCAGCACGATGACCTCCGGGTCGAGCAGGTTCATCACCGAGGCGAGAGCGCGCGCCAGGCGCTCTTCGTAGCGCGCCAGGGTCGCTTCGTTGCCTGCTGCGACGATCTCCTCGGGCGCGAGCCTCTCGCCGGTCGCCCTCTCGTGGTCGCGCGCAAACGATGGGCCCGACAGGTAGGCCTCGATGCAAGCGGTGCGTCCGCAATAGCAGGTCGGGAGCGGCTCGTCGGCCGCGGTGAGCCGCGGCAGCGGGTTGTGGCCCCACTCGCCGGCGATGGCGTTCGGCCCGATGAGGACTTCGCCGCGCACCACGATGCCGCCGCCGACCCCGGTGCCGAGGATGGCCCCGAACACCACCCCGGCGCCTGCGCCCGCGCCGTCCACCGCCTCCGACAGCGCGAAACAATTGGCGTCGTTCATCATGCGCACCTCGCGCCCGAGGGCCCGTTCCAGGTCCTGCTTGAAGGGCCGGCCGATGAGCTGCGTCGAGTTGGCGTTCTTCACCAGGCCGGTGGCGGGCGACAGCGCGCCCGGGATGCCGACGCCGACGGTGCCTTCGCCCGCCTCGCGCGCCAGGGCGGCGACCGCCTCCAGCGTCGCCTGGTAGCCGGCATGCGGCGCCGGAATGCGCTTGCGGAATGCTTCGCGGCCCTGCGCATCGAGCGCGATCGCCTCGATCTTGGTGCCGCCCAGATCCACCCCGATGCGCAAGCTCATGAATCCCCGACGTCCATGCTAACCCGGCGCCGGCGCTGATCCGGTTCGGGATAGACTCTGCCCGCTGGGGGGCCAGCCAGGCGCGTCCAACAAGGATCAGATGGCCAACATCGGAAGGCTCCATCGACTGACTCCATCCGGCCGCAAGGCCTGGGAGAGCCAGGATCCGGCATTGCCCGCCGATTACCGGCGCATCCTCGGACTGGTCCTGCACGACACGCACTCGGATGTGATTCGAGGCCATCTGCGCCGCTATGCGGACAGCCTGATCTACGACTGGCTGGCGGAGCTCGAGGAACTGGACCTGCTCGAGTCGGAACCGGCTGCGACGAAGCACGACCTCGATTTCACCGGCAACTTCTACCTGCCGGAGCTGCTGGCCGAGGACAGGAAGCGACTGGCACGCGACGCAAAGACCGCCGGCACTTCGCTCTCGCGCAAGGGCGTCTATCTTGCCGCGGACCGGCTGAAGAACCGCTCCGCCACGCAAAGGTCGCCGCTCGAAACCGTGATCCTGATCGTCGAAGACGATCCCGACCAGCTCGCGCTCGCGGAACTGAGGGTGATGATGGCGCGCTACGTGGTGCGCAAGGCGACCTCCGCCGCGGCGCTGCATGCAACCATCCAGAACGACGGCCCGCCCGACCTGCTGCTGCTCGACGTGATACTGCCGGATGGCGACGGCTTCGACATCCTCGCCCAGATGCGCGCGCACCCGACGCTCGCCCTGCTGCCGATCGTGTTGCTCACGGTGAGGGACAATCCGGGCGACATCCGCAACGGGCTCGCGCTCGGCGCCGACGGCTACATCACCAAGCCCTACAGCAAGCAGCTCCTCGTCGACACGATCCGCAAGGTGCTGGTGCAGGAGCCGCCCGCCG
>CAZOSA010000395.1:0-1875 GCA_964582155.1 uncultured Enterobacteriaceae bacterium
CCCGACGCCCCGTTGTCGGATGCGCAGCTCGACGCGAAATACCTCGAGCTCGCCGGGCCGGTGCTCGGGGAGGCCAGGGCGAAGGAACTGCTCGGCTGGTTGTGGCGCCTGGAAACGCTGAAGTCGCTGCAGGCATGAACCTGGCGCAAGCGCTGTTCGCGCCGCGCGCGGTGGCGCTGGTCGGTGCCTCCGGCGACGCGGGCAAGAACACGGCGCGCCCGCAGCGCTATCTGAAAAAGCACGGTTACGCCGGGCGAGTGGTGCCGATCAATCCTACGCGCGGCGAGGTGCTGGGGATGCGCGCCTACGCCAGCGTGGCCGACGCGCCGGGCAGCATCGACCATGTTTTCGTCATGGCGCCGGGCGACGCGGTGGAGCAGGCGCTCGAGGACTGCGGCAAGCGTGGCGTGCCGGTGATGAGCATCTACAGCGACGGCTTCGCCGACGCGGGAGCCGAGGGCGCGGCGCGGCAGGCGCGGCTCGCGGCGCGCGCACGCGAACTGGGCGTACGCCTGCTCGGCCCCAACAGCATGGGCGTGGTCAACCTTCCCGGCAGGGTGGCGCTCACGGTCAACGCCGTGCTGGAGATGGACGCGCCCCTTTCGGGCACTACCAGCATCGTCTCGCAAAGCGGCACCATGCTCGGCACGGTGCTCTCGCGTGGTGCGGCGCGCGGCCTGGGCTTCGCCAAGATGGTGTCGCTCGGCAACGAGGCGGACCTCGGCGCGGGCGAGTTGGTGGAACTGCTCGCCGCGGACCCGGAAACGCGCGTCATCCTGCTGTTTCTGGAGACCGTGCGCGATGCGCCCCGGCTTGCCGCGGGGGCGCGCGCCGCGCACGCCGCGGGCAAGCCGGTGGTCGCGTACAAGCTCGGGCGTTCCGCGCTCGGCCAGGCGCTCGCGCGCTCGCATACCGGGGCCATGGCGGGCAGCGATGCGGCGGTGGACGCGTACTTCCGCGATTGCGGCATCGTGCGCGTGGACATGCTGGAGACGCTGGTCGAGATCGCGCCGCTGCTCGCCGGGCGCACGCCGCCGCAACTGGGGCGCGCGCCGCGTGTCGCCGTGGTCACCACCACCGGCGGGGGCGCGGCGAGCGTGGTGGACCGCCTGGGCCTGCACGGCATCGAGACCGTGGCGCCCGGGTCGGACGCCCCGATCATCGACCTCACCATGGCGGCGACGCCGCAGAAGTACGCCGCGGTGCTCGACGCGCTGATCGAATCGCCCGAATGTGACGGTGTGCTTGCGGTGGTGGGCTCCTCCGCGCAATTCCATCCGCAGCTCGCCGTGGAGCCGATTCTCGCCGCGCGGCGCTCGGCGAAGCCGCTCGCCGCCTTCTTCACACCGCACGCCGATCGCTCGCTCGCGCTGCTCGCCGAAGGCGGTATCGCGGCGTTCCGCACCCCCGAAGCCTGTGCCGACGCGTTTGCCGCTTACTTCGCCTGGCGCGCGCCGCGCGTGGCGCCGCAGTTGCCGCCGGTCGTGTTGACGCGCGATTTCTGCGCGTCCCTAGGCATTGCCGTTCCGCAGTCGCAGGTTGCGCACGCTCCCGATTTCTCCCATACCGTGCCCTACCCGGTGGCGGTGAAGATCCACGCGGGCGGCATCGAGCACAAGACCGAGGTGGGCGGCGTGATCCTCGGCGTGCGGGACCAAGCCGAATTCATGGAAAGGGCGAGGAGCCTGCGCAGCCCGCAGCTGCTGGTGCAGAAGATGGAAGCCGGCCTGGCGGAAGCGATCGTCGGCTATCGCGATGACCCGTTGGTCGGGCCGGTGGTGCTGGTGGGCGCGGGTGGCGTGCTGGCCGAGGTGTACAAGGACTACGCGCTGCGGCTTGCGCCGGTCAGCGCCGAGGAGGCTGAGGAAATGATCG
>CAZOSA010000396.1:0-1872 GCA_964582155.1 uncultured Enterobacteriaceae bacterium
ATCTCGGTGCGTATCACAGGCGCGGTCACCACCTCGCCCTTGCCCTTCTCGATCAACAGGATCGCCATGCGCTTGCCGACGTTTTCGCGCGTCACGTCCTTGAAGATGCGCGCGCCGGCGCCGTCGAGCGTCAGGTGCACCGCCGGCTCGCCGGTCTGGCTGTCGAACCCGGGTTGCGCGTCGGTCAGCCGGTCACCCGTCAGCACCACTTGCTTTCGCACCAGCAGCGGCGCGCCGTCGCGCTCCACGTAGTACTCGGTGGCGAACGGTACGTCGCCGCGCGCCGCGGCGGCGAGGATATCCGGTGTCATCTTGTCGTGGTCCACCATGCGGATCTCGAGCGTGGCGGTGCGCCCGAGGATGTCCTTCGCCTTCGCCGTGTCCTGCACGCCGGGCAATTGCACCACGATACGGTCGGCGCCCTGCTGCTGGATCACCGGCTCGGCCACGCCCAGCTCGTTGATGCGGTTGTGCAGCGTGGTGATGTTCTGCTTGAGCGCGAAATCCTGGGTGCGCTTGGCGGCCTCGGGCCTGAGCGTGGCGAGCAGCACGGACTCGGCGCCTTCCTCGCGCTCGGCCAGCGCCAGGTCGGCGATGCCGCTGACGACGATGTCGCGCGCCTTGGCGCGCGTTTCGGCGTCGCGGAAGCGGATGCGCAGGACCTGCCCTTCGCGCTCCACGCCGCCGTGGCGGATGCTCTTGTCGCGCAACAGGCTGCGGATGTCACCGGTGAGGCTTTCCAGGCGCTTGGTCAGCGCCGCCGGCATGTCCACCTGCAGCAAAAAATGCACGCCGCCGCGCAGGTCGAGGCCGAGGTACATCGGCAGCGCGTGGATCGCCCTGAGCCAGCCGGGCGACGCGGACAGCAGGTTGAGCGCGACCACGTACGAAGTGTTGGCGGGGTCGGGATTGACCGCACTGTCGATCGCATCTTTTGCCTTGAGCTGGATATCAGTGTCCGCAAAACGCACGCGCACGCTGTTGGCGTCGAGCACGGCCCCGGTGTAGGGGATGGCGGCCTGGGCGAGCGTGCTCTCCACGCGCAGCAGCAGCGCGTTGTCTACGCGACCCGTCGCGCGGGTGCTGGACACCTGCACCGCGGGCGACTCGCCGAAGAAATTCGGCAGCGTGTACAGCGCGGCGAGGGCTATGCACAGCGCGACCAGCGCGTACTTCCAGGTGGGATAGCGATTCACCGCAGGAAAGCTACTTCAGCGACTTCATCGTGCCCTTGGGCAGCAGCGTCTGTACTGCGGCGCGCTGCACGCTGACCTCGGTGTTGGGCGCGATTTCCAGGCTGACATAGGCCTCGCCCATCTCGCTGATGCGTCCCACGACGCCGCCGGCGGTCACCACCTCGTCGCCCTTTTGCAGCGCCTCGACCATCTGCTTGTGCTCCTTGGTGCGTTTCATCTGCGGCCGGATCATCAGGAAATACAGCAGCACGAACATCAGGACGATGGGCAGCAGGCCCATGAAGCCGGCATCGCCGCCGGTGGCCTGCGCGTAGGCGTTGGAGATCATCGCAACGGACTCCCTGGGAAAGGGCGCGAATTATAGCAGCAGCCTGCGCTCATCCAACAGGCGCGCCGCCGCCGGCGCGAGCCGTTCGCGCTCGATGGCGGCACGAAGTTCGCGCATCAGTTCCTGGTAGTAGTGCAGGTTGTGCAGGGTGTTGAGGCGCGCACCGAGGATCTCGTTGGCCTTTTGCAGGTGGTGCAGGTAGGCGCGGCTGAAATTGCGGCAGGCGTAACAGGTGCAGGCGGCATCGAGCGGCGCCGGATCATCGCGCCAGCGCGCGTTGCGGATCTTCACGTCGCCGTGGCGCGTGTAGAGCCAGCCGTTGCGCGCGTTGCGCGTCGGCAGCACGCA
>CAZOSA010000397.1:0-1863 GCA_964582155.1 uncultured Enterobacteriaceae bacterium
CCCGCCGTCTACGACGAGTACCGAAAGCTGGTCCCCGCCACCATCGCCAGGTACGGCGGCAAGTTCCTGGTGCGCGCCGGCGCCACCGAGACCAAGGAAGGCGGCTGGCAACCCAAGCGCCTGGTGGTGCTGGAATTCGCCTCGATGGACCAGGCGCGCAAGTGGTACCACTCGCCGGAATACGCACCCGCGCTGGCGCTGCGCCTGAAGGCCGCGCGCTCGAAAGTGCTGCTGGTGGAGGGCGCCGCCTAGTTCGCCGCGCGCCGGATCACGGCGCAGGCGATGCGCGCCCCGGCGTTGCCGGTGGGCTGTGTGCGGTAATCGTCAGGATCCGCGTGCACGATCAGCCCGCGCCCGACGATGCTCGCCGGTCCGGCCGCCACAGTCATCACATCGAGCTCCACGCTCAGGCGGGCGCGGCCGCCGGCATCAGCTTTCAGCGCGGGCAGGTCGCCCGCATGGCGCTGCGCGGTGCTGTAGTGCGCGTGCGACTTGCCGAAGGGATTGAAGTGCCCCTTGGCACTCATGCCGTCACCGGAACTGCAGTCACCCACCTCATGCACGTGGAAGCCGTATTCCCTGCCTGGCGTGAGACCCGTGACCTCGGCGTGCACGCGCACGCGATCGCCGAACTGGCCGAAAGTAACGGTGCCGCGGGTTGAGTGGCCCCGGGTGGGTTCCAGTTCCGCCTCCGCCCTGGGGCCTTCGGCGCGGAACATCTGGCAGCCCGCGGCCAATGCCGCCGCCGCCAACACCAGCAAACTACTGCGCATCCGGCTCCCGTACTGCTACTGCTTCTTCGCCGGCTTGGCTCCTGCGGGCTTGGGGGTATCCATGGCGATGCCCTTGTTCTTCTTGTAGTTGGTCACCGCCTTGTCCTGTGCCTTCGTATTCAACTCCGCATCCTTCGCCTTGCCCGCCGCCGCCTTGTCCGCCTCCGCGGCCTTCTCCGCGTCGCTCTTGGGCGGCGGGGCGGGCAACTTGGCGTGGGAGGCCGCAATGACGCCGGCCATCACGCCGCCGGCGAGCGCAAGCAGGATCTTTTTCATTGTTTCTCCCTCATATGGGGCGCGCCGGCCGGGACCGCCCCGCCGGGCGCGGACTTCGCACCGCCCTTGACCTCGTTGTACCAGTACTCATGGTGCTCCTTGGCCCACGCTTCATCGACGTAGCCCGAGCGCATCGCCTGGTAGGCGCCCTCGACGCCGATCGTGCCCAGGTAGATATGGCCGATCGCCGCCGCGATCACCAGCAGGGCGGCGATCATGTGGATGATGCTCGCCTGCTGCATGGTCGAGCGCACCTGGTCGAAATTCGGGAACAGCAGCACCGCGCCCGAGCCCACCAGCGCCAGGCTCAGCACCACAACGCCACCCCAGAACCAGGCTTTCTCGCCGCCGTTGAAGCGGCCGGACGGAATGTGCTTCCCGGCGAGGAACCCGGGCGACTTGGCGAACCAGCTGAAATCATAGGCCTTGAGCAGGTTGTCCTTGACGTACATGACGATGAACACCACCAGGCTCACCGTGAACAGCGGCGCGACGAAATTGTGCAGGTTCTTCGCCAGGGCAGTGAGCCAGGCGAACAGCGTGTAGCCGATCACCGGCAGCAGCACGAATTTGCCGAACAGGATGATGAGCCCGGTAATGCCCAGCACCACGAAGCTGATGCCCATGACCCAGTGCGCCCAGCGCTCGGCAAGCGTGAAGCGCTCGATCAAGCGGCCGGTGGGCCTATCGTGCAGTTTGAGCGGGCCCATGGCGAAATAAATCGCCGCGATCACCAGCAACACCACCACCACCAGCCAGCCGCCGTAGAACGTGACCGGGCCGTTGCGGATCTGCCGCCAGGTTTCGCCGGCGG
>CAZOSA010000398.1:0-1850 GCA_964582155.1 uncultured Enterobacteriaceae bacterium
ATCCAGTACGTGGCGCCCGACAGCTTCAACATTTTCGTGTCGATCCTGTTCCTGGTCGGCATCGTCGTCGGCGGGCTCGCCTCGATCTCCGGAGCGATCTACGGCGCGCTGTTCATCCAGTTCGTGCCCAATATCGCCGACGAGATCTCCAGGGCCGCCCCCTGGGCCATTTTCGGAGTATTCATGATCGGCTTCGTGTACCTGATGCCGATGGGGGTTGCGGGCGCCGTGCGCATGGGCCTAGCCCGGCTGCGGCGAAAGGCGCAGAATAAGTGACATTCCACCTAGGAGGAGGAAAGCATGAAACTCATACCGATCGCAGCACTGCTTGCCGCCGCGCTGACGTCCCCGTCCGCTTTCGCGCAGAAGAAGTACGACCCGGGCGCGAACGACAAGGAAATCCGCATTGGCAACACCAACCCGTACAGCGGCCCGGCCTCGGCCTACGGCACTATCGGCAAGTCAATTGGGGCCTACTTCAAGATGGTCAACGAGCAGGGCGGCGTCAACGGTCGCAAGGTGGTCTGGATATCCTACGACGACGGCTACAGCCCGCCGAAAACGGTGGAGATGGTGCGCAAGCTGGTCGAGCAGGACCAGGTGCTGATGGTGTTCCAGACGCTCGGCACGCCGCCCAACACCGCCATCCAGAAGTACATGAACATGAAGAAGGTACCGCAGTCCTTCGTCGCCACCGGCGCCACCAAGTGGAACGACGCGCGCAGCTTCCCCTGGACCATCGGCTGGCAGCCGAACTACCAGACGGAGGGGCGCATCTACGCGACGCACATCCTGAAGAACAACCCGAAAGCGAAGATCGGCATCCTTTACCAGAACGACGACTACGGCAAGGACTACCTCAAGGGCATGAAGGACGGCCTGGGCGACAAGGTGGGCATGATCGTCAAGGAAGTGTCCTACGAGGTGACCGATCCCACGGTCGATTCGCAGATCGTGCAACTGCAGGCCTCCGGCGCGGACACCTTCTTCAACATCACCACGCCGAAGTTCGCCGCGCAGGCGATCCGCAAGGCCTACGACACCGGCTGGAAGCCGACGCACTACCTGAACAACGTGTCGACGCAGATCGGATCGGTGCTCAAGCCGGCGGGCCTGGAGAAGTCGATCGGTCTGATTTCCACGCAGTACTTGAAGGATCAGGATGACGAGCAGTGGAAGAGCGACCCGGCGGTGATGAAGTGGAGGGAGTTCATGGGCAAGTACTACCCCGAGGGCAATCTGCAAGACGGGGGCAACATGTATGGCTACACGGTGGCGCAAACCCTGCACCAGGTACTGAAGCAGGCGGGCGACAACCTGACCCGGGCCAACGTCATGAAGCAGGCCGCGTCGCTGAAGGGCTATCGCGCCGAGACCATGCTGCCGGGCATCCGCATCAACACCGACGCGGGCGATTTCGCGCCGATCGAGTCGGTGCAGCTGATTCGCTTCGACGGCCAGCAGTGGAAGCGTTTCGGCGAAATAATGGGCAAGTAATCACTTAGCCCAGCTCCGGGCCGGCCGGGCAGAACACCAGCCCGGTCTCGCCCGGCGCCTGCGGCGCGCCGTGCACCATGCGCGTGAACGGGCGCTGGAATTCGAAGCCCAGCGCCTCGAGCCACGCGGTGATTCCCGGCTCGCGGTCCACCACGTCGATGTAGAGCGGCGGCCGCAAGATCGCCAGCGCTACGGCCAGCAGCGCACGCGCCGCAGCGCTCGAGCGCGCCACCAGCGGCCCGAGTTGCTGCGCCTCGCGCCCGTCGCGGCAGAACAGGAATCCCGCCAGCTTCCCGTCCTCCTCGGCGACCAGCGCCGCCTGCGGCAGGCGCGCAGCGAGCGAGCGCAGCAGG
>CAZOSA010000399.1:0-1848 GCA_964582155.1 uncultured Enterobacteriaceae bacterium
GCGCCCGCGCGCTGATCGAGGCCGGGCGGCCGCTCGCGGCGCAGGCGCTGGAAGCGGCGGCAGCGGACCTCGAATACGGCGGCGGGCGCTATCGCATCGCCGGCACGGACCGCGGTATTGGCTTGTTCGAGCTGGCGGCGAAGCAGCCGGAGCGGCGCATCGTGTGCGAGCACACGGAAACGGTGAAGGGCCAGACCTGGCCGAACGGCTGCCAGGTGGTCGAAGTCGAAGTGGATCCCGAGACCGGCATGGTGCGCGTCGCGCGCCTGTTCGCGGTGGACGACATCGGCCGGGTGATCAATCCGCTGACTGCCGAATCGCAGGTGCACGGCGGCGTAGCGCAGGGCCTGGGGCAGGCGCTGTTCGAGCAATCCGTCTACGATGCATCGGGCCAGCTGCTCACCGGCTCGTTCATGGACTACGCCATGCCGCGCGCCGACCAGATTCCCGACCTGCAGACCCGGTTCGACCAGTCCGTGCCCACGCAGCAAAACGCGCTCGGCGCCAAGGGCGCGGGTGAGGCGGGTTGCCACGGAGCGACGCCGGCCATCGTCAACGCCGTGATCGACGCACTCCGCGTGCAGGAACTCGACATGCCGCTCACCCCGGAGCGGGTGTGGCGCGCGCTGCAGGGGAGCTGATGGCGCAGTACGTGTACACCATGCGCCGGGTGCAGAAGATCGTGCCCCCGAAGCGCGAGATCCTGAAGAACATCTCGCTCAATTTCTTTCCCGGCGCCAAGATCGGCGTCCTCGGCCTGAACGGGTCTGGAAAATCCAGCCTGCTGAAGATCATGGCGGGCGAGGACCAGAACTACGAGGGCGAAGTGGTGCGCATGCCCAACATCAAGGTCGGTTTCCTGCCGCAGGAGCCGGTGCTCGACCCGGGCAAGAGCGTGCGCGAGACGGTGGAGGAGAGTCTGGGCGACATGGCAGCGGCGAAAAAGCGCCTCGACGAGGTCTACGCCGCCTACGCCGAGCCCGACGCGGACTTCGACAAGCTGGCCGCGGAGCAGGCGCAGCTGGAGGCGATGGTCAATTCTTCGGACGCGGGGCAGGAGCTCGAGATCGCCGCGGACGCGCTGCGCCTGCCGCCCTGGGATGCGAAAGTGGAATTGCTCTCCGGCGGCGAGAAGCGGCGCGTGGCGCTATGCCGGCTGCTGCTCTCCAGACCCGACCTGCTGCTGCTGGATGAGCCCACCAACCACCTCGACGCCGAGAGCGTGGAGTGGCTGGAGCAGTTCCTGCAGCGCTTTCCCGGCACCGTGGTGGCGGTGACCCACGACCGTTACTTCCTCGACAACGCCGCCAGCTGGATCCTGGAAATGGACCGCGGGCGCGGCATTCCCTGGGAGGGCAACTATTCCTCGTGGCTCGAGCAGAAGCAAAAGCGCCTCGAGGTCGAGCAGAGCCAGGAAGTCGCGCGCATCAAGAGCATGAAGGCGGAGCTGGAGTGGGTGCGGCAGAACCCCAAGGGCCGCCAGTCGAAATCCAAGGCGCGCCTGAAGAGATTCGAAGAGCTTTCCTCGCAGGAGCATCAGGAGAGGAACGAGACGCAGGAGATTTTCATCCCGGTCGCCGAGCGCCTGGGCAACGAGGTGATCGAGTTCAAGGACGTGTCCAAGGGCTTCGGCGACCGGCTGCTCATCGACAAGCTCTCCTTCAAGGTGCCGCCGGGCGCGATCGTCGGCATCATCGGGCCGAACGGCGCGGGGAAATCGACTCTGTTTCGCATGCTGATCGGCAAGGACCAGCCCGACAGCGGCAGGATTTCCATCGGCAAGACGGTGAAGCTCGCGCACGTCGACCAGTCGCGCGACGCGCTGCAGGGCGACAAGACCGTGTTCGA
>CAZOSA010000400.1:0-1840 GCA_964582155.1 uncultured Enterobacteriaceae bacterium
CCGGCGGCACGGTGCACATCGTCGTCAACAACCAGATCGGCTTCACCACCTCGGACCCGCGCGACAGCAGGTCCACCTTGTATTGCACTGATGTCATGAAGGTGATCGAGGCGCCGATCTTCCACGTCAACAGCGACGACCCCGAGGCGGCGGTGATGGCGATCGAGATGGCGCTGGATTACCGCAACACCTTCAAGAAGGACGTGGTGGTGGACCTGGTGTGCTTCCGCAAGCTCGGCCACAACGAGCAGGACGAGCCGATGGTGACGCAGCCGCTGATGTACAAGATCGTCAACGCGCACCCCGGGACGCGCAAGCTCTACGCCGACAAGCTGCAGGCGCAGGGCGTGATCGGTGCCGGCGAGGCCGACCAGCTGGCCGCCACCTTCCGCCAGGCGCTGGAGGGCGGGTACCACACCAACAAGACCATCCTCTCGAACTTCAAGCCGCCGTTCGCGGTGGACTGGTCCAAGTACCGGAACACGAAGTGGAACGAGATGGACGATACCCAGCTGCCGCTCGCCGACCTGCAGATGCTGGCCGAGCGGCTCACCGCCATCCCGCCCAGTTTCAAGCTGCACCCCCGCGTCGAGAAGATCATCGCCGACCGGCGCCTGATGGGGCAGGGCAAGCTCCCCGTGGACTGGGGCATGGCGGAGAACCTGGCCTACGCCTCCCTCCTCAAGGACGGCTACGCGGTGCGCATCTCGGGACAGGACAGCAGCCGCGGCACGTTTTTCCATCGCCACGCCGTGCTGCACGACCAGAACCGCGAGAAGTGGGACGCGGGCAGCTACATTCCGCTGCTGCATATCTCCCCGAATCAGGGCGACTTCGTGGTCATCGACTCAGTGCTGTCGGAAGAGGCGGTGCTGGGCTTCGAGTACGGCTACTCGACCTCCGAGCCGAACGAGCTGGTGGTGTGGGAAGCGCAGTTCGGCGACTTCGCCAACGGCGCGCAGGTGGTGATCGACCAGTTCATCGCCTCGGGCGAAGTGAAGTGGGGCCGCATCTGCGGCATGGTGCTGATGCTGCCGCACGGCTACGAGGGGCAGGGGCCCGAGCATTCTTCGGCGCGCCTGGAGCGCTTCCTGCAGCTGTGCGCCGACTACAACATCCAGGTCTGCGTGCCGGCGACGCCGGTGCAGATGTTTTTCCTGCTGCGCCGGCAGATGATCAGGCCGTATCGCAAGCCGCTGGTGATCTTCACTCCCAAGAGCCTGCTGCGCCACAAGGAGTCGGTGTCGCCGCTGGAGGAATTCGCCGCCAGCAAGTTCAAGCCGGTGAACGCGGAATGGAACGAGAACATCAAGCCGGAGAAGGCGAAGCGCGTCGTCTTCTGCAGCGGCAAGGTGTTCTTCGACCTGATCGCGGCGCGCAAGGAGCGCGGCATCGACGACGTGGCGATCGTGCGCATCGCGCAGCTCTATCCGTTCCCGCACGACGACTTCCAGGCGCAGATCAACAGCTACGCCGGCGCAAAAGAGATCTTGTGGTGCCAGGAAGAGCCGGGCAACCAGGGCGCCTGGCACCGCATCCAGCATTACCTGTTGAGCCACATGCGCCCGGACCAGGTCCTGGCCTATGCCATGCGCAAGTCCTCGGCCTCGCCCGCGGTGGGCTACCTGTCGCTGCACGTAGAGCAGCAAAAGGAACTGGTGGCGGCGGCCTTCGCCCCGATCAGCGACAACCTGGTGCTCCCGGTGCAGGGCACCGCAAGAAGAGGCGGGGCGGATGCTGATTGAAGTGAAAGTGCCGCAGCTCTCGGAGTCGGTGTCCGAGGCGACGCTGCTCGCCTGGCACAAGAAGCAGGGCGAGGCGGTGAAGCGCGACGAGAACC
>CAZOSA010000401.1:0-1839 GCA_964582155.1 uncultured Enterobacteriaceae bacterium
TTCAGGTACTCGATCGCCAGGTGCCCGGCGCTGCCGTTGCCCGCCGAGCCGTAGAAGAGCTTGCCGGGCTGGCTCTTCACCAGCGCCACGAATTCGCGCAGATCCTTCGCCGCCAGATCGGCGTGCACCACGAAGATGTTCGGCACCTTGGCCAGCAGCGACACCGGCGCGAAATCGCCGTTGGTGTCGAACGGCAGCTTCTCGAACATGAACGGGTTCACCGCGAGCGTGCCGATGTGGCCGATGATCAGCGTATAGCCGTCGGGCTCGGCGCGCGCCGCCTCCTGCATCGCGACGTTGCCGCCGCCCCCCGGCCGGTTGTCGATGATGATCGGCTGGCCCAGCCCCTTCTCCATCTCGGCACCCACGGAGCGCGCGACGATCGAGCTGGTGCCGCCGGGGGCGAACGGCACCAGTAGCCGGATCGGCTTGGCCGGCCAGTTCTGCGCTTGTGCGGAGCAGGCCAGCAGGCCAGCCGCCACTGCCAGGATGATTCGCTTCATGGGGTCTCCTCCCTGTTCAGAATTGTTGTGTGTACTGCGCCGGATCGATCCGCGCCCCTACGACCAGCGGCCGGTCCCTGGGCCGCTTGCCCGCGAGCAGGCGCGAAAGCGCCGTTGCGCTGTCCACCGCGGCGCCCTCGCAACCCATCGACCGCGCCAGCAGCTCGACGTCGGTGGGTTCGATCAGCGTACCCCAGCTCGGGTACTTGCGCTTCGTCTGTTTGATCTCGATGCGGTTCAGGCTCCCATCACAGAACACGACCACCAGCAAGCCGAGGCCGAGGCTGGCAGCGAGCCGCAGTTCGCCCTGCACCATCGCCAGCCCGCCGTCGCCCACGAAGCACACCACGGGCCGACCGGGGTTGAGCAGCTGCGCGACGATCGCCGCCGGGAGCGAATAGCCCATGGAGGAAAGCCCGTTGCTCATCAGCACCGAGCGCGGCCCATACGCGCTCCAGCCCTGGCCGACGAGCAGCTTGTGCGAACCCACGTCGGTCGTGGCGATCGCCTCGCGCGGCAGCGCCTCGCGCACCGCGTCGATCACGTCGGTGGGATTGAGCTTGCCCTTGACGCGCCCGGCGTAGTACGCGGCGCGCAGCGCCTCGCGGTGGTGCTTGACCGCCGCGGCCTTCCACCTGGGCTCGCCGATCCACGCCGCCGCGACGCCGCCGAGGATCGCGGCGATGTCGCCGACCAGTTCCGTGTCGGCGCTGTAGATCTGGTCGGTGTTGGGCACCGCGTCGATGTGCACGGTGGGCACCGAGAGCGCCCAGGGCTTGATCAGCTCCACCGCGTCGAAGCCGACCGCGAGCAGCAGGTCGCAGCCCTTGAGGAAGTCCCACATCAGCGCGTTGCACGCCATATCGAGCGTGCCGGCGTAGTACGGGTGGTCCTCGGCGAGCACGCCCTTGGCCATCGGTGCCACCACCACCGGCACGCCGGCTTGCTCGGCAAGCTGCGCAAGCGCAGTGTGTGCCCCCGCGCGCTGCGCGGCGATGCCGGCGAGGATCACCGGCCTTTTCGCCTTGCGCAGGCGACGGGCGACGCCGCCATCCGCGCCGAACGCCAGCGCCTTGAGCGGCGGCAAGCTCACGACCGCGTCCTTCGCCTCGGCGCCCACCACGTCCGCATGCGTCGTGATGTGTACCGGGCCCGGGCGCTCGGCCACCGCGGTGCGCAGCGCCTTGCGCATGACGCCGCCAACCGTGTCCGGCGCGACATGCGTGGTCCACTTGCTCACCGGCGAAAAGAGGCGGTTGTGGTCGAGCACCTGGTGCGTGAAGGTCTGCTCGCGCTTGCGCTCGATCTGCCCGGAGAGCGCGATCATCGGCACGCG
>CAZOSA010000402.1:0-1829 GCA_964582155.1 uncultured Enterobacteriaceae bacterium
AGCACCAGCACGGTCTGCGCGATGACCATCGCCTGCGGCGTGAACAGCAGCCCCAGCTCGCCCAGCGGCCCGGCGCGCGACAGCAGCAGGTAGATGAACAGACCCACCACCACCGGCGGCAGCCCCATCAACGCGTTCAGCACCACGATCACCGCCTGGCGCCCGGGAAAGCGCCCCACCGCGATGGCCGCGCCGAGCGGCAGCCCCAGCAGCGTGGCGAGGGCGACCGCCGACAGGCTCACCGCCAGGCTCAGCCCGACGATCTCCCACAGGCGCAGGTCGAGCGTCGCCACCAGGCGCAGGCCGGAGAGGATCGCGTCAAGCATGCCGCTTATGCATATATTTGCATACCAAGCAGTGGTACCTGACTTTACATGGGCTTTCCCCTGTACTTAAATAGGCATGCTCATGCATACCACGTTCACGGTCGACTTCGACCACGCCTGGCTGGCGGGCCGCGACTTCCCGCGCGAACGCGGCCGCACGCTGCTGCGGCTGCTCGAGGAGCTCGCGCGATCCGGCTCGCTGCGCGAGGCCGCGCGCAAGGCGGACGTATCCTACCGTTGCGCGTGGGGCGCGCTGGGCGACGGCGCGCGCCTCTTCGGCGCGCCGCTGGTGGACATGCAGCGCGGCCGCCGCGCGAGCCTCAGTCCCCTGGGCCGCAAGGTGCTCGCCGCCGACGAGCACGTGCGCGAGGGGCTCGGCGAGCACTTCGAGCGCCTGCGCGCGGAGATTCCCGCGCTGCTCGCCGACGCGCTGCCCGGGACGCGGCCGCGCCTGACGCTGCACGCGAGCCACGACCTCGCGCTCGCCGAACTGGGCGCGCTGTGCAAGCGCGTACTGGACCTGGAGGTCGTGATCCGCGGCGCGGACGACGGCCTCACGGCGCTGGCGCGCGGCGAGTGCGACGTGGCGGGATTTCACGTCGCCGATGCGCTGCCGCGCGCGGCTGCAGCTGCCGCCGCCCTGGGACGCTGGCTCGACCCGCGCAAGCACACGCTGGTCCATTTCGTCACGCGCGAGCAAGGCCTGATCGCCCGGCCTGGCGCCCGCATCCGCGGCGTGCACGACCTCGCCCGCCCGGGCGTGCGCTTCATCCACCGCCAGTCGCGGTCCGCA
Source organism: uncultured Enterobacteriaceae bacterium (assembly GCA_964582155.1). Taxonomy (GTDB): domain Bacteria; phylum Pseudomonadota; class Gammaproteobacteria; order Burkholderiales; family SG8-39; genus JAABQT01. Next base: position 1,120 of record CAZOSA010000402.1, read on the forward strand.
GACGGCGAGGAGCCGTCGGTCGCCGAGGCGGTCGCCGCGGGCCGCGCCGACGCCGGCTTCGGCCTGCGCGCCGATGCCACGCGCCACAAGCTCGCGTTCACGCCGCTCGCGGTCGAGCGCTACTTCTTCGCCTGCGCCAAGGCCGCGCTGCGCGGGGCGGGACTGAAGGCGCTGCTCGACGTACTGAAGAGCCCCGCCTTCGTGGCCCGCGTGGCGCAGCTCCCCGGCTACGACGCCTCGCAATCAGGCCGGCGCGAGGCGCTCGATGCGGCCCTCACCTGGCTCGCGCAGCCACGGCGCCAGGAGCGGACTTGACAATTGCCGCGGTGCCCGCGCATAGTCGGCGCCGCGGGGATCTGCAGACTCCCCTCCGAAGACGCCCTCGCGTCCAAGCTCTGCTTTCTCTCAAGGAGAGAGCCATGGACGCGAGCATCACCCCCGCCGCATTGCGCCAATCCCTCGCTTCAAAGCAACCCCCGCTCGTCATCGACGTGCGCAAGGCAGATCGTTTCCGCGAGGCTCCCGATCTGATCCAGGGTGCGCTGCGGCGCGATCCGCAGCTTGTCGCAGAGTGGGCGCATAGCCTGCCGCCTGCGGCAAACGTCGTCGTCTACTGCGTGCACGGCCACGAAGTGAGCCAGGGCGCCGCGGCGGCGCTGGGAGCGAAATACCTCGAAGGCGGCATCGAGGCGTGGCGCGCACTCGGTGGA
>CAZOSA010000403.1:0-1827 GCA_964582155.1 uncultured Enterobacteriaceae bacterium
TTGGCGCGGCGCTCACGCCGGAGCTTCGTGCGCAGGAAGAGCGCCTTCGCAACACCTCCGCGGGGAAGAAGTAAGCGCGCCATCCAAGCAACAGTGGAGCTCCATCACGTGCCAGCTAGCGGCAAGCGCCTCCTTCCCGAGCGCTAAGACCCGATTCCCGCAATCCCCCGGTCGAGAATCTCCCGCGACTGCTCCAGCGCCGCCGCACGCCACTGCGGATCGGAAGGGTAGAAGCACTCGCAGAACTCCGCGTGCACCTTGCGCGCGAGCGCAGGATTGCTCTTGCCGCGATAGCGCAGCCAGCGCCCCGCCATGTTGGCGCGCTGCACCTCCTCGCGCTTCAGGGTGCCGAACTCAACCACGATGCAGGTGACCTCGGCCCTGGGCAGCATCGCCGCGAAGGCATCGATCAGCACGCCCTGGTAGTCCGCGAGCGCCCTGTGCGTGACGCCGGCGAGGTTGACCGCGCGCTCGCCCCACCAGGCCCGCGCGCGCTCGCGTGCCTTCGAGCCTTCCTGGTGGAAACACAGGTAAATGTGCTCCATCCACGGCCCGATGCCGGTGTGCAAATCGATGATCGCGGCGTGCTTCGCATGCGCCACGTGCTTCACCACCGCCCCGCGGAACGCGTAGTTGGCCCACTGCTCGCGCTGGCCGCCGAAGTAGATGCCGTCGGAGTGTGAAAACTGCCCGCCGTTGAATGCGGTCGAAAACGCCTTCTCGCCCACTTTCCGGCGATACTCGTCCAGCCCGCGGAAGATTGCAGTCACGCTCGCGTCGCTCCACTCGTCCGGGGTGACGATCGGGTGCACGTCGGCGTAGCCCGGGTTCGCGGGATGGGGTTTTCCGTGATCGACGAAATTGCGGTTCAGGTCCACGTTCTCTTCGGTACCGCGCGCCTTCCACGCGAAGCCCCAGGGGTTGTGCGCATGGAACAACACCATGGCTGTGCGCTTGGGCAGGCGCCTGATGCCGCCGGAGGCAAGCCACGCGCCCTGCGCCGCCGAGCCGCAATAGCCCTCGATGCCATGCGTGCCGCTGCCCGCGACCAGCACGCGCTCGGCGTTCTCCGGCCCAGCCACCGCCACGTCGAGGCACAAGGGCTCCCCGTCGGGGCCCTTCAGGGTCGGATGGCGGTATTCGTACACCGTCGCGCCGGCGCCGCGCGCCGCGTCGATGAACTTGCCGCGCGCCTCCAGGTAGGAATCGGAAAAGACCGAAAGGTCAGCCATCGATGCCCTTCCAGCGCGCGAGCTTCGCGGAGTGGATGCCGAAGAGGTCGAGCACGCGGCGCACGGTGTGGTCGATGAGGTCCTGGATGCTCTTCGGTTTCGCGTAAAACGCAGGCACCGGCGGGAACACGACGCCGCCCATCTCGGTGACCTGCACCATGTTCCTCAGGTGCGCGAGATTGAGCGGCGCCTCGCGCGGCAGGAGCACCAGGCGGCGGCGCTCCTTCAGCACCACGTCGGCGGCGCGCGACACCAGGTCGTCCGCGTGCGCGTGGGCGACCGCGGCGAGCGTCTTCATGGAGCACGGCGCGATCACCATGCCCTCGGTGAGAAAAGACCCGCTGGCGATCGCCGCGCCGATGTCCTTGGGATGGTAGGCATGGTGCGCGAGGCGCTCGATGTCTTTCCTCTTCAGGCCGAGCTCCTGGTGCGCGTTCAGCACGCCCGCGTCGCTGAGCACGAGGTGCGTCTCCCAGCCCTTCAGCGCGCGCAGCTCTTCGAGCAGGCGCACGCCGTAGGCCGAGCCGGTGGCGCCGGTGATGCCGACGATGAGGCGCTTGGCTGCCATGCGCGCAAGCTTAGCCCATTACAATTC
>CAZOSA010000404.1:0-1811 GCA_964582155.1 uncultured Enterobacteriaceae bacterium
CTCCTCGGCGACCAGCGCCGCCTGCGGCAGGCGCGCAGCGAGCGAGCGCAGCAGGCGCTCGCGGCTGGCGCCGAAGGCCCTCGCGTCCAGTGCGAGCAGTGCCGGCCAGTCGGCGGCGCGCAGCGGCCTGACACCCTGGGGCTTCTCCGGCACTGCGATGCCCGCCTTCAGCTCGAAGCGCCGGAAGCCCCAGGTGTCCCTGAATCCCTCCTGCACGTACACCTCGCGCCCGGCCGGCGTGGCGTCGAGAATCGGGGTCAGCGCTCGATTTCCCAGCTCCGCGAGCGCGGTGCGCAGAAGTTGCGTGGCGTAGCCCTGCCTGCGCTGCCCGGGCAGGACCAGCACCATGCTGATCCAGGCGAAGCTGCCGTAGGGCAGCACAAGGGTGGACGCGGCGAGCGTACCGTCGTCGAGGCTCACGCCCCAGCCGCAACCGATGCCGAGCATCAGCCGCCAGTCGGCCTCGTTCTGGTTCCAATGCGCGGATCGCGACAGCGCGAGGCACCCGGCGAGGTGCGCGTCGCCGAGCGGATGCTCAGTACTTCCCATCCCGCGTTTCGAAGTGCGTCGGCTTGCCCAGGCTCGCGCCGCCGCGGCGGATCCAGTCGGCCTGCCAGTCGATCATCTGGCCGAGTGTCACGCGCGGCGCGCCGAACAGCTTCTGCGCGGCGCGCGTGTCCACCAGCCAGGCGGTGGGCGCTTCCCTGCCGGTGATCGCGGGCGCCTTGCCGAAGCGCTTGCCGAACTCGGCGGCGAGCATGCGCACGCTCACCACCTCAGGACCGCTGACGTTGATCGGCGAAGTCGGCGCCGTGCAATGCGCGAGCAGGCGCAGCGCCTGCTCGTTGGCCTCGCCCTGCCAGATGACGTTGACGTGGCCCATGCTCACGTCCACGGGCTCGCCGGCAAACACCTTGGCGCCGACGTCGTGCAGCACGCCGTAGCGCATGTCGATGGCGTACTCCAGCCGCAGCAGGCGCCCCGGGGTGCCGTGCTTCAGCGAGCCATACTCGAAGGCCTTCTCGCGGCCAACGCAGGACGCGGCGTAATCGCCCGGCGGCGGCAGCGTCGGCGTGTCCTCCGCCGCGCCCCTGCCCGTGACGTCGGCGTAGGGATACACGCAGGCGGTGGAGAAAGCGACGATGCGCGAACCGCGGAAAGCGTCGGCCACCATGTAAGGCACGCCGACGTTCATCGCCCAGGTGAAGGCGGCATTGCCGGCGGCGCCGAACTTGTGCCCGGCCATGAACACCACGTTCGGCGCGCGCGGCAGGCGTTCGAGCGCATCGCGCTCCAGCAGGTCGCAGGCGATGCACTCCACGCCCCAGGTGCCGAGCTTCTCGCGCAATCCTTCCTCGGAAAAACGCGCCACCGAGATGACGCGCCGTTGCGGGGCGGCGCGTTTCGCCATGCGAGCCAGCGTCGGCCCCATCTTGCCGCCGACGCCGAGGATCAGGATGTCGCCGCCGCTGCGCGCCAGGTCGCGCTCGAGTTCCGGCGTCGGCCGGGTCATGAAATCCTCGAGCGCATCCACGCTGCCGAAGGTAACCATCTGGTGAATTATAATCATCCGCCATGCGCGCGCCCCGCATCCAGACCACGGTGGTCGGTTCCTACCCGGTGCCCGAGTGGCTCGCCGCCGCGCCTTCAGAGCAGGCGCTGACGGATGCCACGCGCGTCGTGCTGCACACGCAGGAGCAGGCGGGCATTGACCTGGTGTGCGACGGCGAGTTGTACCGCTTCGACCTCGACCACCCCGAGACCAACGGCATGATCGAGTACTTCGTGCGGCCGATGTCGGGGGTGCGCGC
>CAZOSA010000405.1:0-1811 GCA_964582155.1 uncultured Enterobacteriaceae bacterium
CTCGAAGCTGGCAACTTCTGGTTCCGGGCGAGGAACCGGCTGATTGCATGGGCGATCGGGCACTATTTCGGCGGCGCAAGGAACCTGTTCGAAGTCGGCTGCGGCACCGGGTTTGTGCTGGCCGGTATTGCGGCTGCGTTCCCGGCGTTGAAGCTTGCAGCGAGCGAGGCGGCGAGCGCCGGGCTTGAGTACGCGTCTGCCCGCGCGCCGGGCGCAAGTCTGATGCAGATGGACGCGCGCCGCATCCCGTTCCGGAATGAATTCGACGTGATAGCCGCATTCGACGTCATCGAGCACATCGAGGACGACCGCGCGGTGCTCGCCGGGCTGCGCGCGGCGGCAGCGCCGGGAGGCGGCGTGCTGCTCACCGTGCCGCAGCATCCCTTCCTGTGGAGCGAGTACGATGTGCGCGCAGGCCACGTACGGCGTTACCGGGCGCGCGAGCTGCGCGACAAGGCGGTGGAGGCCGGCCTGGAGGTCGTTAGAATGACCTCTTTCGTCACCGTGCTGCTGCCGCTCATGCTCGCGTCCCGCCTGGCTCAACGCTGGCCGCGCCGCGACTACGATCCTCTCGCAGAGTTGAGGATCTCGCCGTGGCTCAACTGGCCGCTGGAGCAGGCGCTCGCGATCGAGCGCCTGATGGTGAGGTCAGGTATTTCATTTCCGGCAGGAGGCTCGCTGCTGGTGGTGGCGCGGCGGCCGCAATGAAGATTCCCTTCAACAAGCCGTTCACTATCGGCGCCGAGCTGGAGAATATTTCGGCCGCGGTGCGCGAAGGTCATCTTGCCGGCGATGGCCGCTTTACCCGCCAGTGTCACCAGTGGCTCGAGCAGAACCTCGGCGCAAGGCGAGCGCTGCTTACGCATTCCTGTACCGCTGCGCTGGAAATGGCGGCGATTTTGTGCGGCCTCGAGCCGGGAGACGAAGTGATCATGCCGTCTTTCACCTTCGTTTCTACGGCCAACGCGTTCGTGCTGCGCGGCGCGATCCCGGTATTCGTGGATATCCGCCCGGATACGCTCAATCTCGACGAGAAGCTCGTCGCCGGGGCGGTGACGCGCAAGACACGCGCCATCGCGCCGGTGCACTACGCCGGTGTCGCCTGTGAAATGGACGAGATCATGGCGCTCGCGCACGACCGCAATCTGGTGGTGGTGGAGGATGCCGCTCAGGGCATGCTCGCCGACTACAAGGGGAGGAAGCTCGGCGCCATCGGGCACCTCGGCTGCCTGTCGTTCCACGAAACCAAGAACGTCATCAGCGGGGAAGGCGGGGCCTTGCTCGTGAACGACGAGCGGTTTGTCGCGCGCGCGGAAATCATACGCGAGAAGGGCACCAACCGCGCCCAGTTTTTCCGCGGGGAAGTGGACAAGTACAGCTGGGTGGACATCGGCTCGTCGTACCTGCCGAGCGAGCTGATCGGCGCGTTCCTGTGGGCGCAGCTGGAGCGCGCCGGCGACATCAACGCGAAGCGGCTCAAGCTCTGCGCCAACTACCGCGACGGGCTGGAAACGCTTGCCCGGCGCGGGCTGCTTGCGCTGCCCCGCCCGGAGCCGGCGGGCGTCCAGGGCAACGGCCACATGTTCTACATCCTGCTGAAGGATCTCGCGACGCGCAGCGCGCTGATCGCGCACCTGAAGGCGCGCGGTATCCACGCGGTGTTTCATTACGTGCCGCTGCATTCATCGCCGGCGGGGCGAAAATTCGGCCGCGCGGCGGGCCCGCTGGCGGTAACTGACGACGTGAGCGACCGCTTGCTGAGGCTGCCGCTGTACTACGACCTCATGGATGCCGAGGTGGCCGGGATTGTC
>CAZOSA010000406.1:0-1807 GCA_964582155.1 uncultured Enterobacteriaceae bacterium
TCAACACGCTGCACAAGGCGCGCGTCGAGCAGGCCGGCTTCGCCGTGCTGAAGGCCCCCGACGTGCCCTCGATCCTGGTGGAGACGGCGTTCATCTCCAATCCCGAGGAGGAGAAGCGCCTCAACGACAACGCCTACCAGGACAAGCTGGCGCGCGCGCTCCTCGCCGGCATCAAGCGCTACTTCGCCAGGAATCCGCCGCGGCCGCAGGGGCCGCTCGCCCTGCGCTAAGCCCCTGCGCTAAGCACCAGCACGCTGCGCGCGCAGGTACTGCACCGCGATCGGCATGACCGAGACGGCGACGATGAGCACGATCACCACGCCGAGGTTGTCCTTCACCAGCGGGATGTTGCCGAACCAGTAGCCGGCGAGGCACAGCGAGACCACCCACAGCAGCGCTCCCGCCACGCTGAAGGCAAGAAAGCGCGCGTAGGGCATGGCGCCGACCCCGGCCACGAAGGGCACGTAGGTGCGCACGATCGGCACAAAGCGCGCGATGACGATGGCCTTGCCGCCGTGGCGTTCGTAGAAGGCGTGCGTGCGATCGAGATGCTTGCGGTTGAACCAGCGCGAGTCCTCGGCGCGGAACACCTTCGGCCCCGCCCAGCGCCCGATCCAGTAGTTGACGTTGTCGCCGCACAGCGCCGCCGACACCAGCAGCGCCATCACCAGGCCGATGTCCATGCCGCCCGCCGCGGCCAGCGCACCCACCACGAACAGCAGCGAATCGCCGGGCAGGAACGGCGTCACCACCAGCCCGGTTTCGCAGAACACGATCGCGAACAGCAGCGCGTACACCCAGACGCCGTGTTGCGCGACGAACGCCGCGAGATGCACGTCGAGCCGGACCACGAAATCCCACAGCGCGGCGAAAAGCTCCATGACCCGATTCTATATACTCCCCGCATGAGCGACATCCGCGTGCTGTCCGAGCTGCTCATCAGCCAGATCGCGGCAGGCGAAGTGGTGGAGCGGCCGGCGTCCGTGCTGAAGGAACTGCTCGAGAACAGCCTCGACGCCGGCGCATCCGAGATACAGGTGACGCTCGCCGAGGGCGGCGCGAAACGCGTGCAGGTGGACGACGACGGCGCGGGCATCGCGCGCGCGGATCTCGGGCTCGCGTTCGCGCGCCACGCCACCAGCAAGATCGGCTCGCTCGAGGACCTCGAAGGCGTGGCGACGATGGGATTCCGCGGCGAGGCGCTCGCTTCCATCGCCGCGGTGGCCTGCGTCGAACTCGTGTCGCGCGCGCGCGATGCCGCGCACGCCTGGTCGGTCGCTGCCGAGGGCGGCGCGCCGGGTGAAACCAGGCCCGCGGCGCGCGCACCTGGCACCACCGTCGCGGTATCGGATCTGTACTTCAACACGCCGGCGCGCCGCAAGTTTCTGCGCACCGAAGCCACCGAATTCGGGCACTGCGACGAGATGTTCCGGCGCATCGCGCTGGCGCGGCCCGGGACGGCGTTCAGCCTCAAGCACAACGGCCGCGTCGCGGCGCATTTGCAACCGCAGTCGCTCGAGGAGCGCGCGGGCGCACTGCTCGGGGAGGAGTTCGCGGCGGCGTCGGTGCCCCTGGACGCGCGAGCGGGTGCGCTGCGCCTGCACGGCTTCGCCGGCACGCCGCAGGCGGCGCGCAACCGCGCCGACGCGCAGTACTTCTACGTCAACGGGCGCTTCGTGCGCGACCGGATGCTGGCGCACGCGGTGCGCGAGGCCTATCGCGACACGCTGCACGGCGAGCGCCAACCGGCTTTCGTGCTGTTTCTCGAACTCGACCCGCGCGGCGTGGACGTCAACGTGCACCCGGC
>CAZOSA010000407.1:0-1805 GCA_964582155.1 uncultured Enterobacteriaceae bacterium
CTCCAGCGCCCGGACGTTGCCCGCGTCGTCCACGCACACCCCGATGCGCGCCCGCGCCGCGAGCCGCGCCAGCCGCTCGAGCTTGGCCTCGCCCACCACTTCATTGGAGACCAGCACGTCCGGTATGCCGCCATCGACCATCGCCTCGGCTTCCGAAACTTTCTGGCAGCACACGCCGACGGCGCCGAGCGCCATCTGGCGCTTGCCGACCTCGGGGCATTTGCTGGTCTTGGCGTGCGCGCGCACACGCACCCGCCCGCGCGCCAGGTCCGCGAGCGTCTTCAGGTTGCGCTCGAAAGGGTCGAGATCGAGAATCAGCGCCGGCGTATCCACCTGCGCCAGTGTCTGACCGACGGCCGCCGCAGGCCTCATGCGCCGGCCTTGCGCGCGCGCTCGTGCATCGCGAACCACACGATGACGGCCGCCACCACCGCCACCATCGGCAGCGCGAAGAGGTTCACCTGCTCCCAGCCCGCCGCGGTCACCGTGAGGCCCGAGGTGAACGAGGAGATCGCCATCATGATGAAGATCGCCTGGTCGTTCGCTCCCTGGGCCTTCGCCATCTCCTCAGGGCGGTAGGTCTGGGTGAGCAGCGTCGTGCCGCCGATGTAGAGGAAGTTCCAGCCCGCGCCGAGCAGGACGAGGGACCACCAGAACTGCGCCACGGCGACGCCGGTGAGCGCGATGCCGATGGCCGCCAAGTTCAGCAGCGCGCCGGCGAACATCACCGGCAGCACCCCCAGGCGCTTGATCAGCCCGCCCGTGACGAAAGAGGGCGCGAACATGGCGATGACGTGGGAAGAGATGACGAAGGCGGCGTCGCTGTACGGGTGGCCGCACACGCCCATGGCGATTGGCGTCGAGGTCATGAGGAAATTCATCACGCCGTAGCCGATGGCGCCCGAGAGCACGGCGACGATGAACTTGGGCTGCGACGCGATCTCGCGCAGCGGCCGGCCGCGGGCCACCCGGGTCTTCGCATCGGGCGTCGGGATGCGGATGAAGCGCAGCAGCAGCAGGGTGGCGAGCGCAAAGCCGATCAGCGCAAGGTAGGCGCCCGTGAAGCGCGGCGCGAGCAGGTCCACGGTGTAGCGGCTGGTGGACGGACCGAGGATGCCGCCCACCAGCCCGCCGGCGAGCACCAGCGAAATCGCGGTGCTCTTGAAGTCCGCGCGCGCCACGTCCGCCGCCGCGAAGCGATAGTACTGCCCGTAGGCGTTGTACACGCCGAAGACGAGCGTGCCGAAGCACAGCAACCAGAAGCTTTGCAGCCAGACCGCGCCCGCGCAGATGAGCGCCCCCACGATGCCCCACAAGGTGCCGGAGGATAGGCCGCGCTGCCGGCCCACCCGCTTCATGTGGAACGACGCCGGCATGGTGGCGATCGCCCCGCCCACCACCCAGCAGGTCACGGGCAGCGTGGCGAGCGCCGCGCGCGGCGCGAGCGCGAGGCCCGCCAGGCCGTTGATGGCGATGAGCGTCGCGTTGTTGGAGAACAGCAGCGCCTGGCAGGCGGCCAGCAGGCCGACGTTGCGGCGGGTACTGTTCATGTATACAGTATCGGGAATCCGGTCATTCTAGATTGAAATGAACCGCCAGCGCGGCGCGCTTTCGCAGATCCAGGGCCGCTTCGAGACCGAGGCGCGCGAGGCCTTCGACGACGGCTGGGCGCGGGAGGACGAGCCGCTCGAGCCCTTGCAGACCACCGTCACGGTGGAGCGCGCGCGCTCCATCATCGCCAGGAACGATTCGCCGGACATTCCCTTCGACCAGTCGATCAACCCGTACCGTGGATGCGAGCATGG
>CAZOSA010000408.1:0-1795 GCA_964582155.1 uncultured Enterobacteriaceae bacterium
CACAAGATCCGCTTCGTCACCGCGGCGAGCCTGTTCGACGGCCACGACGCCTCGATCAACATCATGCGCCGCATCCTGCAGGCTTCGGGCGCGGAGGTGATCCACCTCGGCCACAACCGTTCGGTGGAAGACGTGGTGAGCGCGGCGCTGCAGGAGGACGTGCAGGGCATCGCCATTTCCTCCTACCAGGGCGGGCACCTCGAGTACTTCAAGTACATGGTGGACCTGCTGCGCGAGCGCGGCGGGGCGCAGATCCAGGTATTCGGCGGTGGCGGCGGCGTGATCGTCGCCGACGAGATCAAGGCGCTGCAGGACTGCGGCGTGGCGCGCATCTACTCGCCGGAGGACGGCCAGAAGATGGGCCTGCAGGGGATGATCAACGACATGCTCGCGCGCTGCGACTTCGACGTGGCGCGCAACGCGCCGAAGAAGCTGCCCCCGGGCGACGCCAGGGCCCTGGCCCAGGTCATCAGCGCGCTGGAACTGGGGCAGTTCGGGGATAAGGCCGGGCTGCAGGCGGCGGCCAGGGCAAATCCCGCTCCCGTGCTCGGCATCACCGGCACCGGCGGCGCCGGCAAGAGCTCGCTCACCGACGAGCTGGTGCGGCGATTCCGGCTGGACCAGCAGGACAGGCTGAAGATCGCCATCCTGTCGGTGGACCCGACGCGCAAGAAAACCGGCGGCGCGCTTCTCGGGGACCGCATTCGCATGAACGCCATCGGCGGCGCCGGCATCTTCATGCGCTCCCTTGCCACGCGCGACTCGGACGCGGAGATCGCGCGGTGCCTGCCCGAGGCCATCGCCGCCTGCCGCGCGGCCGGGTACGACCTGGTGATCGCGGAAACTTCCGGCATCGGTCAGGGCAACGCGGCGATCGTGCCGCTGGCGGACGTCACGCTCTACGTAATGACGCCGGAGTTCGGCGCGGCGAGCCAGCTCGAGAAGATCGACATGCTGGATTTCGCCGACTTCGTGGCGATCAACAAATTCGACCGGCGTGGGGCAGACGATGCGCTGCGCGACGTCAGGAAGCAGGTGCAGAGGAACCGCCAGGGTTTCGGCCAGTCCCCGGAGGTGATGCCCGTTTACGGCACCATCGCGGCGCGCTTCAACGACGACGGCGTCACCGCGCTCTACCACGCGGTGGCGCAGAAACTGAAGGACAAGGGGCTGAAGCTCGGCGCGGGCACGCTGCCGCTGCCCGCCGGCAAAGTCTCCTCCAACGTGCACGTCATCGTGCCGCCCCAGCGCGCACGCTACCTGGCCGAGATCGCCGAGGGCCTCCGCGGTTATCACGCGCACGGCGCCGCGCAGGCGAGGCTTGCCCGCGAGCGCCAGCAGCTTACTGCGGCCAAGCGCATGAGCGGCATCGCGGCGCTCGAAGCGCTGATCGCCGAAAAGGACCAGGCGCTCGACGCGCGCTCGAAGCAATTGCTCGATTCGTGGCCCGAGACCGTCAAGGATTACTCGGCAGAGGAGTTCATCTCCTCGGTGCGCGAGCGGGAGTTGCGCAGCAAGCTCACCACGGAGTCGCTCTCGGGCACCAGGGTGCCCAAGGTGGCGCTGCCGAAGTACGAGGACCACGGCGAGATCCTGCGCTGGCGGCTGAGGGAGAACCTGCCCGGCTCCTTCCCGTATACCGCGGGCGTGTTTCCCTTCAAGCGCGAGAACGAGGACCCGACGCGCATGTTCGCGGGCGAAGGCGACCCGTTCCGCACCAACAAGCGCTTTCACCTCTTGTCGAAGGACATGCCGGCGAAGCGCCTCTCGACCGCCTTCGACTCGGTGACGCTGT
>CAZOSA010000409.1:0-1792 GCA_964582155.1 uncultured Enterobacteriaceae bacterium
GAACAGGCCGCCCTTCGAGGTGACGTCCGGGTTCGCGTCGAGCACCAGCACCTTGGAGCGGGGCTTCGCCGCCTTGAAGTACGCAGCCACCATGCTGGCGCGCTCGTAGGGGCCGGGCGGGCAGCGGTACGGGGCCGTCGGGATGGACAAAAGGTACACGCCGCCGTCGCGCATGCCCTCGAGCTGCCGGCGCAGCGCGACAGTCTGCTCGCCGGCCTTCCACGCGTGCAGCACGCGGCCCGACTGCATCGCCACCTCGTATCCCTGCACGTCGCCGTAGGTGAAATCGATTCCGGGCGAGACGACCAGGCGGTCGTAGGACAGGTCGCCGCCGCGCGCGAGCCGCACCACTTTTCTGGACGTGTCGACAGCGGTCGCGGAGTCGTTCACCACCTGCACGCCGTGGCGGCGCAGCCCGTCATAGCCGTGGCGCAGCGCGTCCATGCCGGTGAAGCCGCCGAGCACCAGGTTGGAGATCGGGCAGGAGGTGAAGACGCCCTCGCGCTCCACCAGCACCACCTCGATGGCTGGATCCCACAGCCGGATGTACTTGGCCGCGGTGGCGCCGCCAAAGCCGCCGCCGATCACCACCACTCGCGCCTTGTGGCCGAAGGTGGCGCAGCCCGCGGCGGACAGCGCCGCCGCCGCACCCGAGAGCTTGAGAAAGTCGCGCCGGTCGAAGGATTGCATGGCGCCTCCTCAGCGCTTCTGCGCGGCGAACCAGGCCGCGAGCTGCCCGATCTCCGGGTCGGTGTAGCCCTTGGCGATCTGGTGCATCACCGTCGCCGGGCGCGTGCCGTCGCGGAAGGCCTTCATCTGCGTCACGATGTGGTCCCTGGGCAATCCGGCCAGGGGGACGACGTCCCTGGTGGCGGCATGGCCCGCCGTGCCATGGCAGATGGCGCAGGCGGCGGCGAGGTTGCGCGACGCGGAGTCCTGCGCGCTGGCGGCGCCGCTGAGCGCGAAGACGCCCGCGGCAACGACGATTGCGGTACGCATGCGATTCCTCCTAGGCGACCGGCACCTTCGCCGCCGGCGTGGGCGCCGGGGCCGGCTCCTCGAACTGCAGCGCGACGTTGCCGGCGTCGTCGACGTCGACCGTCACCTTGCCGCCGTGCGCCAGCTTGCCGAACAGCAGCTCGTCGGCCAGCGCGCGCCGGATGGTGTCCTGGATCAGGCGCGCCATCGGCCGCGCGCCCATCAGCGGATCAAAGCCCTTCTTCGCCAGGTGCGCCTTGAGCTTTTGCGTGAAGTGCGGCTCGACCTTCTTCTCCTGCAGCTGCTCCTCGAGCTGCATCAGGAACTTTTCCACCACGCGCATGATGACGTCATGGTCCAGGGCACGGAACGAGATCACCGCGTCCAGACGGTTCCTGAACTCCGGCGTGAATATTTTCTTGATGGCTTCCATCTCGTCGCCGGGCTTGGCCGAAAGCGTGAAGCCCATGCTGTTCCTGGCCAGCGCCTCGGCGCCGGCGTTGGTGGTCATGACGATCACCACGTTGCGGAAATCGGCTTTCCTGCCGTTGTTGTCGGTGAGCGTGCCGTGGTCCATCACCTGCAGCAGGATGTTGAAGATGTCCGGATGCGCCTTCTCGATCTCGTCGAGCAGCACCACCGAGTAGGGCTTCTTGGTCACCGCCTCGGTGAGCAGCCCGCCCTGCTCGAAGCCGACGTAGCCCGGCGGCGCGCCGATCAGCCGGCTCACCGCGTGCCGCTCCATGTACTCGGACATGTCGAAGCGGATCAGCTCGATCCCCATGCAGTAGGCGAGCTGGCGCGCGACCTCGGT
>CAZOSA010000410.1:0-1789 GCA_964582155.1 uncultured Enterobacteriaceae bacterium
CCTGCTGAAGAACGCCGGCGCCGAGTACGCGATGTACTGCATGGAGCACACCGGCGCCTCCTACGAAACCTTGAAGCCCCAGTTCGCACTGTGCCGCGCGCTTGGCGTAGTGCCGCTGGTGCGCGTGCCCGGCACGGAGTACGACTTCATCGCCCGCGCGCTGGACATCGGCGCGCTTGGGGTGATGGTGCCGCTCGTCAATACCGCCGAGCAGGCGAAATTCATCGTCTCCTGCACGCGCTATCCGCCGGCCGGCGGAAGGCGCGGCGCTGCATTCGGTTTCGCGCATGACGACTACGAGGGCGGCGACGTGGTGGAGAAGATGAAGATGATCCACGAGCGCACGCTGGTCATCGCCATGATCGAAACGAAATCCGGCCTTGAAAACGTGGACGCGATCGCCGCGGTGCCGGGCGTGGACGTGCTCTGGCTCGGGCACTTCGACTTGAGCAACTTCCTCGGCATCCCGGGACAGTTCTCGCACCCGATGTTCCAGGATGCGATCCGGCGCATCGTCGGCGCCGGAAAAAAGCACGGCAAGGCCGCGGGCTACATGGCGGCATCGGCGGCGCTGGGCAAGGAGTACCTCGGCCACGGCTTTCGCATGATCGCCACCGGCACCGACCAGGGCATGCTGCAGGAGGCGACCCGCGCCAACATCGAGGCGATGCGCAAGGCATGAGTGTCGCGTTCAAGGTCGGCGTCACCAGCGACATCCTCGACGCGCAGGGCGAGCCTGTGTTCGGGCGCGAGCCGCTAGAGGCGCTCGATGCCGCGAAGGGGCTCGAGTGGGAATGGCTGCCGAAGGGCATCCGCGAAATTACGGTGGAGCACGCCGCGAAGTACGACGCGCTGTACGTGAATTCGCCGCGCGTGCCGGCGGCGGCGGTGGCAGGAAAAGACTTGCGCCTCAAGATCGTCTCGCGCCACGGCGTGGGATACGACAGCGTGGACGTGCCGGCGATGAGCGCGGCGGGCGTGCTGGTTTCCAACACGCCGAATGCCGTGCCGCGGCCGGTGGCCACGATGGCGCTCACCTTCGTGCTGGCACTCGCGCAACGGCTGTTCGCCAAGGACCGCATGACCCGGGAAGGCCGCTGGAACGACCGGGTGGAGCACATGGGGACGGGCCTCACCGGGCGCACGCTCGGCGTGGTCGGCGCGGGGCGCATCGGCAAGGAATTGCTGCGCATGGCGCGCGTGTTCGACCTGAAGCTGCTCGCGGCTGACCCGTATGCCGAGGAACTGGAGCTCAACTACATCGGGGCACGCAAGCTGACGCTCGAAGCGTTGATGGTCGAGTCCGACTTCGTCGTGGTGACCTGCTTGCTGAACGAGGAAACGCGGCATTTGATCGACGCCAGGCAGCTTGCGCGCATGAAGCCGACGGCGTACCTCGTCAACGTGGCGCGCGGCCCGGTGGTGGACGAGAAGGCGCTCTACGCAGCGCTTGCCGCGCGGCGCATCGCAGGCGCCGGGCTGGACGTGTTCGAGGAAGAGCCGACCCCGGCGTCGAATCCGATCCTCAAGCTCGACAACGTCATCGTCACGCCGCACTCGCTGTGCTGGACGGACGAGCTCTTCGGCAACATCGCGCGCACCGCCATCGGCGCCGTCCTCGCCGTGCACGGCGGGCGACGGCCGGATTTCGTAGTCGACGCGGCCGCGCTCGGGCACCCGCGCGCGACGGCCTGGCTGCGAAGCTAGTCCTTCGCCAGCAGGTTCATCAGCGCCGTGTTGTCCCAGCGGCCGTGGCCGCCGGCGCTGATGCGGCCGTAGTACTGCTCGA
>CAZOSA010000411.1:0-1784 GCA_964582155.1 uncultured Enterobacteriaceae bacterium
CGGCGGCGCGGCTTTATCAAGACTGCCGTCGCGCCGGAAAGACGCCCCGCAGCAGCAACGACTGCCTGATCGCCCGCATTGCGATCGAACACGACGTGGTCTTGCTGCAGGACGACAGGGATTTCGCGGCCATCGCGTCGGTTGCACCCCAACTGCGCCTTCACCCGGCGTGAGCAGTTCCGCGGCGACACGGGTTCTCCTTATTTGGAACTAGAACTGCAGACTCGCCTGGACGCCCAGCAAAATGTTTCGCTGCGGCGCGGGTTCGTAAAAGCGGCTGTTGCCGTCGTTGACGATCACCGAGCCGATGTAGGGCTTGTCGCCGACATTGTCCACGCGCAGGAACTCGCTCAGGCGCCAGCGCGATCCCCGCTGCTGGAAGCCGATCACCGCGTTCACCACGGTGAAATCATCGGCGAACTCGCTGTTCTCGTCGTTGACCGGCACGCGCGAGCGGTGCAGCAACTCGAGCGCGGCGCGCAAACCCCAGGGCGCGTGCCGCCAGACTGCCTCGGCGTAGAACTGCGCCTCGGGCACCCCCGGCAGCTTGTTGCCTGCCACCGAGGTGCCGAAATCCTCACTGAACTCGGCGTCGAGCAGCGTGTAGGCGGCGCGTGCCTCGAACGGTCCCGACCACATGCTCTCCGCGCCAAGCTCGAAGCCGCGGCGCTGCGTGCGCCCAGCGTTCCTGAACGTGGTGCGCCCTGGGTTCGGCGACAGGTCGGTGACAATCTCGTCGCGCGTCTGGATATCGAACACGGCGGCATTGACGCGCCCCAATCCGGGTCGTATGGCCTTGACGCCGGCCTCGACGTGGCGGCTGCGTGATGGCACGAGATCGAAGTTCAGACCGGTCCCCGCGTTGCGGTACGCAAGCTCCACGAAAGTCGGCGTCTCGAAGCCGCGGCCGTAATTCGCGTACATGCTGGTCTGCGGGTCGAGGCGGAACACCACACCCGCCACGGGAGTGGTCGCGCTGAAGTCGACCGCGCCGCTGTCGTCCGGGTTGGCGCCGACAATGTAGTGGTCGGTCGATTCAAGCTCGACGCGGCTCGCGCGCAAGCCCGCGTGCGCCGACCAGCGCTCGGCGAAGCGCCATTCGCCCTGCGCGTAAGCGCCAGTGCTCGCCACCACATTGTCCTCGTCGCGCTTCGGCGCCTCCGCGGTGCCGTTGTTGTTGACGTAGCCGCGGCGCCGCTCGACCATGTGCTCGTACTCCAGGCCGGCGGACAGGCGCAGCGGCCGCCCGCCCAGTTGCCGGTCCGCGGACAGGCGCAGTGCGCCGCCGCCGAAGCCGCGATCCAGGTCCACCACCCCGCCCGAGCTCAGACCACCATCCCCCCGGAAAGCCAGGTATTGCCGCACGTCGCGCGTGCCGCCGTACACCGTCGCCTGCAGGTTCGTGCCGCCCTGCAGCCGGTGCTCCAGCGTTACGCCGACCTGGTCGTGCAAAATGGACTTGCGCGTGTTGAACGTGATCGCCCCCGGCACGACCTGCCGCGGATTCTGCGCCACCTGCGCGGCGTTCAGGCCGAGCGGGTCCTGCGTGTCCGGCTGATGCAGCGCCATCCCGACGAGCGTCAGTCCGGTGCCCCCGCCCAGGGAAAGCTTTACCTTGGCATTCAACTGGTCGCGCCGCACCGCGCTGTGATCGCGGTAACCGTCGGACTCGAAGTGCGAGACATTGGCGATATAGCCGACGTTGTCGCGTTGCGAGCCGAACTTCAGCGCGCCGCGCAAGGTGTCGTAGCTGCCGGCGTACAAACCCGCTTCCAGCGTCGGCA
>CAZOSA010000412.1:0-1781 GCA_964582155.1 uncultured Enterobacteriaceae bacterium
CCACGTCGGGCTGGATACCCGCGTGCTGGTACACGAACCACTTGCCGGTGCGCCCCAGCCCGCACTGCACCTCGTCCGACATGAACAGCCAGTCGTTGTGCTCGCAGATCTCCTTCAGCCCGCGCAGGTACTCCAGGCGCGAGACGTTGACGCCGCCCTCGCCCTGGATCGGCTCGACGAACACCGCGACCACGTTCTTGTTGTGCGCGGCGACCTGGCGCACTGCCTCGAGGTCGTTCAGGGGCACGCGCACGAAGCCCTGTACCAGCGGCTCGAAGCCGGCCTGCACCTTGCGGCTGCCGGTGGCCGAGAGCGTGGCGAGCGAGCGGCCGTGGAACGCTTTCTCCATGACGATGATCGCCGGCTCCGCGATGCCGCGGTCGTGGCCGTACTTGCGCGCCACCTTGATGGCGGCTTCGTTCGCTTCCAGCCCGGAATTGCAGAAAAACACCTCGTCCAGGCCGGTGATCTCGGCGATGCGGTCGGCGGCCTGCTCCTGCAGGGGGATCTGGAACAGGTTGGAGGTATGCATGATGCGGCCGATCTGCTCGGTGAGCGCGCGCACCAGCCGCGGATGGTTGTGGCCGAGGGTGTTGACGGCGATGCCGGCGAGGGCGTCCAGGTACTGCTTGCCCGCCTCGTCGTACAGCCACACGCCCTGGCCGCGCACGAACGCCACCGGCAGGCGGGCGTAGGTGTTCATCACGTGGCTCATGGCGTTGCCTCCAATAAAAAACGGCGGCCCAAGCCGCCATCCTCGGGATGTTAATGGCCTAGCCGATGCGGTGCAAGCCGCGCTCTTCGGCGGCTTTGAGCACCCGTACGCAAGGCTGGTAGCCCTCGAGCACGACGCCGTGCATCTCCATGCGCTTTTGCGAGCGCAGCAGGCCGGCGACGTACTCGGCGATTTCGCGCGTGATCACCTGGCCTGGCACCAGCACCGGGATGCCGGGCGGGTAGGGCACGATCTGGTCGGCGCAGATACGGCGTGCCAGCGCCCGGTTGACGCGCTCTTTGTCGTCGAACACCGGCACCAGTTCGCCGCCGCAGTAGTAGGCGTCGCGCGGCAGGTAGCGCAATTTCGTGAACCCCGGGATCTCCGGCGTGCGCACCAGGCGGCGCGGCGCCTTGCCGCCGCGCGCGATTCGCATCAGCGCGTCGTACAGGCGCGACACCTTGGAGCGCGTGGTGCCGATAGTCAGGAGCAGGGTGAGCGTATTGAAGGTGCTTTTCTCGGTCTGGATGTTGTAGCGCTCGAACAGCTCCTTTTGCAGGTCGTCCACCGTGTAGCCGCAACCCGAGATGTCGATGGTCACCTTGGTGGGGTCGAGCCGGATGCCGTCGTGCTTCACTTCTTCTGGCAGCAGGTCCTCCAGCTCGAGCACGCGGAACACGCGCGTGGAATTGATCTGCTCGCGCAGCTCCTTGCCCAGCGCGAGGGTACGCGACAGCAGCTTGTAACCCTCCATCACCACTTGCTTGCGCGCCACGTCGAGGCTGGCGATCAGCCCGTACTGCGGGCTGGTCGAGGTGTGCATATTGAAGTTCTCGCGGAACAGGTGCTCCCTGAACGTCGGGTCGTTGACGTGGATCATCGAGGCCTGCGAGAACGCAGACAGCACCTTGTGCGTCGACTGCGTGGCGTAGTCGGCGCCGGCTTCCAGCGCCGTGGGGCGGAATTCGGGGTGGAAGCGCGCGAAGCCGTACCAGGCCTCGTCCACGATCACCTTGATGCCCCTGGCGTGCGCGGCCTCGACGATCGGCGCGAGGTCGTAGCGCAG
>CAZOSA010000413.1:0-1762 GCA_964582155.1 uncultured Enterobacteriaceae bacterium
AATGCTCGCCGTTCTCCGCGAAATACGAGGCGCCGGCGGGCGCATGCGCCAGAATCCGCAGGTACAGATCCGCCAGGTCATCGATGTGCACGTTGGACCAGATGTTCTCGCCGCGTCCGACATGACGGGCCACGCCGGATTTCTTCGCCAGTGCGACGAGCCGCGGAATCTGGATGCTTTCCCGGTGTGCGCCCCGTCCGGGCCCGTAGATCAGGCTTGGGGACACCACTACGGCGCGCACGCCGTGCGCGGCCGCAGCCAGTACGCGCTGATTGACGGCAACGCGCGCGGCGCGGCCCGGCCCCGGTTGAAATGGCGTCTCGTCGTCGTAGACCTTGTCGCCCGGCTCGCCCCAGGACTTGTCACCGACGATGCTCGAGCCGCTCGTCTGGATGAATGCCTTGCCGCTGCCCATGAGCACCGGCAGGATCGACTCGACCACCGCCCGGTGATCCGAATCCGCCGCGTTGATGACGGCATCGGATTCGCGCGCCACGCGCGCGAGCAGGCCGCCATCGTCCAGGGTGCCCAGCACCGGCTCGATGCCGAGCGCTTGCACCAGCCCGGCTTTCTGCGGGGATCGAACCAGGCCGAGGACGTGGTGGCCGGCGGCGCGCAGGGCCGCTGCCACGGATCCGCCGACGTATCCCGAGGCTCCGGTGAGTAAGACCTTCATCCGGGCACCGGCCAGGGCTTTTGCCCGGGGCGCAGTTGCTCGATGGCACGCGCAAGCTTCAGCACGCCCGCATCGTCGAACCTGCGCCCGATGATCTGCACGCCGATCGGCAGGCCGTCGGCGCTGAAGCTCCAGTTGACCGAGGCCGCCGGCTGCTCGGACATGTTGTACGGCACGGTGAAGGCGATGTGCGGCAGCGCGTTGTGGGGGTCGTTGCCGGGACAGGGCAGCTCCGCTTCGTAGGGCAGGATCGGCGACACGGGCGAGAGCACGAAGTCGTACGGCTCGCACGCGGCGACCGCGGCCTCGCGCATCGCCATGATCTGGTTGTAGGCCTGCAGCACGTCGCGGCCGCTGAAGTCCTGCGCCCGCCAGGTGCACCATTCGGCGATGAACGGCAGCACCTTCTTCTGCCGCTCCGGCGTCAATTGCACGAAGTCGTTGTACAAGCGCGCCTCGAAGAATCGCGCCATGCCGTCGAGCATCTCAGGGGTGAGGAAGCTGCGCATCTCTTCGATCGTCGCGCCTGCCGACTCGAGCGCACGTGCCGCCGCCTGCGCCGCCGAGCGCACTTCAGCGTGCACCGGCAACCCCGCGCGCATGTCGGGAAGAAAGCCTATTTTCAGGCGCTTCAAGTCGAGCAAGTCGAGCTCGTGGACGAAATCGACGGGCCGGTAGGGCAGGCTCATGAAGTCGCGCGGGTCGGGCAGCGCGAGCCAGTTCATCATCGCCGCCGCCGCATCCACGTCGCGCGTCATCGGCCCCGTCACCCGACCCATGTAGGGCGGGTACACGGGGACGCGGCCGAGGCTGGGCTTCAGGGCGAAGATGCCGCAGTGCGTGGCGGGCAGGCGCACCGAGCCGCCGATGTCGGTCCCGAGGTGCAGCGGCGCGTAGCCGGCGGCGGCCGCGGCGCCGGCGCCCGAGCTCGAGCCGGACGTATTGCGCTGCGTGTTCCACGGATTGCGCGTTACGCCGTGCGCGCTCGACACGCCGGAGGACAGCATGCCGTAGTCGGGCATGGTGGTCTTGCCAAGAATCACGCAGCCTGCCTGGCGCAGCCGCGCCGCGGGCGGCGCGTCCTCC
>CAZOSA010000414.1:0-1758 GCA_964582155.1 uncultured Enterobacteriaceae bacterium
CTGCTCCTGGTGCGCGGCGGCGGCTCGATCGAGGACCTGTGGCAGTTCAACGAGGAAGTCGTGGCGCGCGCGATCCGCGCCTCCTCGATTCCCGTGGTGGTCGGCGTGGGCCACGAAACCGACGTGACCATCGCCGACTTCGCGGCGGACCAGCGCGCGCCCACGCCGACCGCGGCGGCGGAAATGGTAAGCCCTTCGCGCGCGGAACTGCTGGCGCGCGTCGCCGAGCTCGCGCAGCGCGCCACGCGCGAAGCGCTGCGGCGCATCGAGTACGCCATGCAAACGGTGGATGCGCTTGCGCGGCGGCTGGTCCATCCGCGCGAGCGGCTGCGCACCTCGCGCCAGCTGCTCGAGCAGCTGGCGGCGCGGCTGTCTTCGTCGGCTGCGAGGCGGCTGGAGAACTTTGCAGCGCAGATCGAGCGGTTGAAGGCGGGCCTGGTGAGCTTGAATCCCAGTGCGGTGCTCGAGCGCGGCTACAGCCTGACACGCAATGCGCGTGGGGAAGTCATCATTGACGCTTCGCGGGTAACCGAAGGGGAAAGGCTCACAACGACGCTGGCGAAAGGCTGGATCGAGAGCGAAGTGCGCAGGAAGGGGCATTGACTTGAGCACCATGGAGCTATTCCTGATCGCCCTCGGGATCATCTTCACCGTCCCGTACCTGCTCTGGCGCTTGGGCAGGACCGACTACTACGCCCCCCTCGTGGTCGTGCAGATCATCACCGGAATTTTGCTGGGGCCCGGCCTCCTGGGAAGAGTTTTTCCGGACTACTACGCCTTCGTCTTTACCCAGCCGGTGGTCCAATCCTTGAACGGCATCGCCTGGTGGGCAGTGATGATTTTCGTGTGGCTCGCCGGTATCGAACTGGACCTGAAGAAGACCTGGGCGCATCGCCGGGAGAGCGCCGTCACTGCCGGGCTCGCCCTCGCCACGCCGCTGCTGCTGGGCGGCATCGCGGCCGCGGGCATGTCGATGCACGAAGGCTGGGTCGGCCCCGCGGCGATGCCCTGGCAATTCGTCCTCGGCGTGGGCATGGCCTGTGCCGTCACCGCGCTTCCCGTCCTGATCCTGCTCATGGAGAAGCTCGAGATCCTGCGCCAACCCAAGGGGCAGCGCATCCTGCGCTATGCGAGCTTGGATGACATCGCCATCTGGGGCGTGCTGGCCCTGATCCTGATGGACTGGCAGCGCTTGGGAATGCAGGTCGCGTTTCTATTGGTCTTTGGAGTCTGCAGCTACGGATTCCGCAAACTGATGCTGCGGCTGCCGGAAAGGGACCGCTGGTACGTGGGCCTGATCTGGCTCGCCGCGTGCGCCTTCGGCGCGGACTGGTCCGGGCTGCATTTCATGGTCGGGGCGTTCCTCGCGGGAGCCGTCATGGACGGAGATTGGTTCGACCAGAAGCAGATGGACCTGCTGCGCCACCACGTGCTGCTGGTCGCGATGCCGGTTTTTTTCCTGAGCACAGGCTTGAGGACCAATTGGAGCGTGGGCGGCGAGGCGGTGTTGCTTGCCGCGGCCGCGTTGCTGTTCGCGTCGGTAGGGGGCAAGCTGCTCGGCGTCCAGGTCGCGGGAAAAATCCTCAAATGGCGGCCGGGCGAGGCTTCGATCATCGGCTGGCTGCTGCAGACGAAGGGGCTGATCATGATCATCTTCGCCAATATCCTCATGGACAATGGCGTCATCACCAGCGAGACTTTCACGGCACTGCTGCTGATGGCCGTAGCGAGCACCATGCTTACGGTGCCCGTGGTATC
>CAZOSA010000415.1:0-1744 GCA_964582155.1 uncultured Enterobacteriaceae bacterium
AGCACCAGCGCTTCCTTCATGCGGTTGTGCATGTCGACCCAGGGCTCGGTGTAGAACACCTCGACCGTTGGCCAGATGCGATCGTTCAGGCGCTGCGCCGCGGCGAGGTCGTTCGCCTGCACCGCGCGCCAGAGCTGCGCCTGCAGGTCGGCGATCACCGAGCCGCTGCCCGAGAGGAGGCCGTTGCAGCCGAGCACCAGGGAACTCATCAGCCAGGCGCTGTGCGTGGTGAGCACGTTCACCGGCGGGGTGCGCGACTGCAGCACGCGGATCTGGCGCTCGTGCAGCTGCGGGTTCGCGCTCCAGTCCTTGATCGCGCGCACCGTGGGCACCGCCTCGAGGATCTTCAACAGCGTCGCGAGCGGATAGCCTTGCCCGCCCGAGAGCGGGTACTGGAAAATGATCAGCGTCAGATCGCTCGCGCCGGCGATGCGCCGGAAGTGCTCGAGCGCCATCTCCGGGCGCTGGCCGAACGAGAAGATTCCCGAAGGAAACACGAGCAGCGCGGAGGCGCCGCCCTCCTGCGCCATGCGCGCGAGGCGCGCCGCCTCGAGGCTGCCCTCGGCGTAGATGCCGTTCACGATCGGCAGGCGAGCGCCGATCTCGTCCTGGGTGATCCCGAGCACGCGCCGCTGCTCGTCGAAGGTGCAGGAGGCCACCTCGGAGGCGTGCGCATTGACCGTGATCGCCGAGACGCCCTCGACCGCGCTCACGTCCTTCAGGTGCGCGCGGTACGAGGCCTCGTCGATCGAGAGGTCTTCGTTGAACGGCAGCAGTACCGCGGGGATGACGCCCTGCGGTAGGTAATCTGGGTGCCTGGGCATGGACGGCCTCCGGGAAACGCGGCTGAATCGGCTCGACGCTGCGCATCTTAACCCGGGGCGGTTGACGCTGCCGTCCGCGCGCCGCACCATCGCGCAGACAAGGAACCCCGGCATGGTTGGCGTAACCGCGACATCCACGAGCATCGACCTGCGCGACCCGCGTGCGGCGCGCCGCGCGATCCGCGCCGGCGCCCACACCGGCCACACGGCGGGCGTCGCGCCGGGCTACGTGCAGGGCAACCTGTGCATCCTGCCACGCGAGTACGCGGCGGACTTCCATCTCTTCTGCCAGCGCAATCCCAAGCCCTGCCCGCTGCTCGCCACTTCCGACCCGGGCGATCCGCGCCTGCCCTCGCTGGCCGCGGACCTCGACATCCGCACCGACGTGCCGAGCTACCGCGTGTTCCGCGACGGCGAGCCGGTCGAGGACCTGCACGACATCCGCCACCTGTGGCGCGACGATCTCGTGACCTTCGTGCTGGGCTGCTCGTTCTCCTTCGAGGAGGCGCTCATCGAGGCCGGCGTGCCGGTGCGCCACATCCAACAGGGCAGAAACGTGCCGATGTACCTCACCAGCATCGACACTGCGCCCGCCGGCCCGTTTCGCGGCAAGCTGGTGGTGTCGATGCGCCCGTTCACACCCGCGAACGCGATTCGCGCGATCCAGATCACCACGCGCTTTCCCAGGGTGCACGGTGCCCCGGTGCACATCGGCATGCCCGGGCTCATCGGCATCGAGGACCTCGGGTGCCCCTGGGCGGGCGACGCCACCGAGGTGCGCGCCGACGAATTGCCGGTGTTCTGGGCCTGCGGCGTCACGCCGCAGGCGGTGGTTCGCAATGCACGCCCGCCGCTGTGCATCACGCACACCCCGGGTCACATGGTGGTCACCGACCTGACCAACGCGAGTCTGGTCTCAT
>CAZOSA010000416.1:0-1736 GCA_964582155.1 uncultured Enterobacteriaceae bacterium
GTAAGCCTGCTGCCGCCCAACGACACGCCCGACTTGATCGAGCGGCTGGTCGCTCAATACCCCGACGTCTATTGCCTGACGGACGGCCTGGCAGCGCCCGCTGCGCTCGAGACGGTGTCCTTTCCGGAGTCCGTCGCTGGCGGGCCCGAGGCGCCGGCCGTCCCGGCTGTCCCGGACGCGCAAATGGCCGCCATCCTGTTCACTTCGGGCTCCACCGGCGAGCCCGTGCCTTATCCCAAGACGTGGGGGAGCCTCGCGCGCAGCGCCCGCGCGGAAATCGATCGTCTCGATGTGCGCGCGCTGCCCGGCATGGCGGTACTCGGAACCGTCCCGCCGCAGCACTCGTATGGCCTGGAATCCACCGTGCTGATGGTCATGCAGGGTGGACTGGCCATGCACGCCGGGCGGCCGTTTTACCCGGCCGACATACGCGCGGACCTGGCGTCATTGCCGCGGCCACGCTGCCTGGTGACTACGCCGGTGCACCTGCGCGTGCTGCTCGCGGAGCCGGACGAACTGCCGCCGGCTGATTTCCTGCTGTGCGCGACGGCGCCGTTGTCGCCGCAGCTCGCGGCGCAGGCGGAAGCGCGCTTCAACGCGCCCCTCTACGAAATCTACGGCTGTACCGAGGCCGGTCAGGTTGCCGCGCGGCGCACTGTCAAGTCCAGCGAATGGCGCGCGCTGCCCGGGATCAAGTTGCGCGCCCACGGCAAAGGCACCTGGGTCAGTGGCGGACACGTTGAGACGGAAGTGTTGCTGGCGGATGTCATCGAGATGCGCGGCCGGGAGAAGTTCCTGCTGCACGGCCGCACGGCGGACCTCGTGAACGTCGCGGGCAAGCGGACCTCGCTCGCGCACCTCAACTATCAGTTGAACTCGATCGAAGGCGTGCTCGACGGGGTATTTGTCGCTCCCGAAGAGAAGGCCGAGGCGGTCGTGCGGTTGACGGCGTTCGTGGTGGCGCCGGGGCATACCCCCTCTACCCTGATGGAGGCGCTGCGCCAGCGCATCGATCCCGCTTTCCTGCCGCGCCCGCTGTGCTTTGTCGATGTTCTGCCGCGCAATGCCACCGGCAAGATTCCGCGCGAGCCGCTCAACCGGATTGCGGCCGGATTCGGATCGACGACGGAACCCGGATGACCGTGATCGAAAAGGTCTTCCAGCACGATCACCCGGCGTCGCAAGGGCATTTTCCCGGCAATCCCATCATCCCGGGCGCGGTATTGCTGGGCGCAACCCTGCAGGCGATCGAGGCCGATCTCGGTATCAGTCTCGCGCCGTTCCAGATCAGGTCGGCCAAGTTTCTGCATCCGGCCCGGCCCGGCGACCGCGTCCTGATCGAGTTTTCCCGCACTGCCCGAGGCGAGATCAAGTTCACCTGCGCCGTGGAGGGAAGAGCGGTGCTGACCGGCCAGATCGGGAGTCCATAGCATGATGAAACGCACCTGCGTTGCGAGCCAGAATTGGCGATGGCGCGAAGCGCGGTGCAGCCAATATGTCGAAATTGGCAAGGCGAGCGACAAAGCCAGTGACGATTCTGGCCGCAACCCTTGTGGCTGGCGCGGTTTTGGCTCCTCGCTGCAGACTTTAAGAGTCCTGGTACTGGGGGCGGCGGGGGTCCGGTGCATGTCGCCAAAACCGTGACAGCGCAGCGTGTGTTTCATTATGTTATGGGCTCCAAATGCTCCGCCCCGCCGACAGCGAAGTGAATCGGCCGCAGGCGCCGGAGTGGATGG
>CAZOSA010000417.1:0-1736 GCA_964582155.1 uncultured Enterobacteriaceae bacterium
CGGTGGTCGTGGCGCAGGCGCCCGTGGCGCGGGTCCGCAATCGCCGCATGGGCGAGCAGGATCTGGTGCGGCGCGAAGCCGCTCGGGTTCGCGCTCTGGTGCTGCGGCCGGGCGCGAAAGAACGTCACCTGAAATCCCACCGCATCCTTGGCGCGCTGCAGCCATCCGGTCACGTACCACCATTCCGTGCGGAACCCGGGGTGCGCGCCGTGGTCGCGCGGAAAGCGCAGACGTGTTCCCCGCACCACCGGCGGAAACATCACTTGCGCAGCCTGCGCCCAGGGCGCGCCGGCGAGTAGAGGAAACGCCAGAAGGAACTGCCGGCGCCTCACCAATCCTCCTTCACCGCACGCACCGGCGCCATGCCCATCGCCTCGCGTCCCGAAATCCAGGCGGTCAGCATCGCCAGCGCGAGCAGCACGAGGGTGAGCGCGAACAGAAAACCGAACGGCGGATGCAGGTCCATGCTCCAGTTGAACGACTGCCGGTTGACGACGTAGATCAGCACCAGGCTGATCACCGCGCCCAGCACCAGCCCCGCGAGCGCGCCGAGCAGCGCGAGCAGCCCGCCCTCGGCGGCAAGCATGGTGCCGATTTCCCTTCGCGTCATGCCAAGGTGGCGCAGCACGCCGAACTCGCGGCGCCGCGCGAGCACGATGGCGCCGAGGCTGGAGGACAGCCCGAACAGTCCGACCAGCACCGCCACCGCCTCCATGGCGTAGGTGACGGCGAAGCTGCGATCGAAGATGGCTAGCGACGCCGCGCGGATTTCGCCGGGCTCGCTGAACTCGAGGTGCTCCGCGCCGCGCAGGCGCCGGATGGCGCGCACGGCATCATCCGGGCGCGCCCCGGGTGCAAGCCAGAGCGCGGCGTCGTTGGCGCGCGCATCCCCCGCGAGCGCCGCGTAGGTCGGGCGCTCGATGACGATGGCGCCGTGCTGGCGCGCGTAGTCGCGCCATACGCCGGCGACGACGAAGGGGTGGCTCTGGCCGCCGATCGGCAATGCGATTCGTTGCCCCGGCGATTGGCCGTAGCGTTGCGCCACCGCTTCGCTCACCCAGGCGGGCGGCGGATCCTGCGCCTTGCGCTCGTAGCCCAGGCCAACCAGCGGCAGGCGCGCGGCGATGCCCTCTTGCGGCACGTCGCGCGCGAGCAGCGCCACCGGGGGGCGCGCCGGGTCGAGCGTGATGCGCGCGCTGCGCAGGAATTCGGCGCGCGCCACCTGCGCCAGGCGCTTCACGCGCGCTTCAAACCGGGGCTCGACAAACGCCGTCTCACCCGCGTGCGTGGTGCGCAGGTACAGATCGGCAGGCAGCAGCGCATCCAGCCAGCGATCCACGGAGGTGCGAAACGACGCCACCATGATCGCCATCGCCACCATGAGCGAGAAGCTGGCGACGATGGCCGCCAGGCTCACCATGGCCTGGCCGGGCGCGCCGCGCAACTGCGCCAAGGCCAGCGCCCGCGGCGGATTCCGGCCGAGCGGCAGCGCCTGGAACACCCGTTGCTGCAGCAACGGCATGAGCAGAATGCCGCCCACCAGCAGGCAGGCGATGGCAAGGTAGCCAAACAGCGGGATGCCTGCCACCGCGGGCAGGAGTGCGAGCAACAGGCCGGCGGCCAGCAGCGCGAGGCCGGGGCGCAGCGACAGGGCGCGCGAAAACAGGCGCTGCTCGTCGCCCGCCTTCAACGCCTGCGCGGGCGGCGTGCGCGCGGCGTCCAACGCGGGCAGGGCC
>CAZOSA010000418.1:0-1728 GCA_964582155.1 uncultured Enterobacteriaceae bacterium
GGCAGGTTGTAGAAGGTGCTCATCGGCACGTCGAGCTCGTAGGCGACGCCGTTGCAGTCCACCATCACCTGCGGCGGGTGCTTGGCGACGAGCTTGCCCGACAGACGGCCGATCACGCCAGCCTCCCGCGCTTCATGCGCAGCCCGCGTACCGCCAAGGCGCCGAGCCTGCCGCCATGCGCATGGCAGATGGCGCAAGCGAGCGCGTCGGCCGCGTCCGCGCCGGGGGCGCCGGGCAACGCGAGCAGCCGCCTCACCATGTGCTGGACCTGTTCTTTCTTCGCGTGGCCATTGCCGACCACCGCCTGCTTGACCTGCAGCGCAGTGTACTCGGCGACCGGCAGCCCCGCGAGCACCGCGGCGCAGATCGCGGTGCCGCGCGCCTGGCCGAGTGCGAGCGTCGACTGAGGATTGACGTTGACGAAGACCTTCTCGACCACCACTTCGGCGGGGCGATGCGTGGCGATTACTTCGATCAGGCCTTCCAGCAGCGTCTTCAGGCGCTCGGCCAGTTCGCCGCGGCCCGATTTCACGCAGCCGCTGGCGACGTAGCCGAGCCGCTGGCCGTTCTTCTCGATGACACCGAAACCCGTGACCTGCAGCCCGGGATCGATGCCCAGGATCCTCACGCGTCCTCGAGCACTGCGGTGGTGTACACGTCCTGCACGTCGTCCAGGGCCTCCAGCGTGTCGAGCAGGCTGCGCATGCGCTGCGCGTCGCCGCCGGCAATCACGCTGTCGTTGACCGGCTTCATGGTGACTTCGGCCAGCTCCGGCTTGAGACCGGCCTTGTCCAGCGCCGCCTCGACGGCGTGGAAGTCGCCCGGCGCGCATAACACCTCGATGGAGCCGTCCTCGTTCGCCACCACGTCCTCGGCACCGGCGTCCAGCGCCGCCTCCAGGATCCTCTCCTCGCTTGCGCCGGGCGCGAACACGAACTGCCCGCAGTGCTTGAACATGAATCCCACCGAGCCGTCCGAGCCGAGGTTGCCGCCGTTCCTGGTGAAGGCGTGGCGCACTTCGGCCACCGTGCGCGTGCGGTTATCGGTGAGACAGTGCGCGATCACCGCCGCGCCGCCCGGGCCATAGCCCTCGTAGCGCGCCTCTTCATAGGTCACGCCTTCGAGCTGTCCGGTGCCGCGCTTGATGGCGTTTTGCACGCCGTCCTTGGCCATGTTGGCCTCGCGCGCCTTGTCCATCGCCAGGCGCAAGCGCGGATTCGTATCGGGATCGCCGCCGCCCAGCTTCGCAGCAACCGTGATTTCCTTGATCAGGCGCGTAAATACCTTGCCCTTCTTCGCGTCCGCAGCGGCCTTGCGGTGCTTGATGTTGGCCCATTTGCTGTGACCTGCCATGTGATAATTTTACCGTCATGGCCGCGTACCGCTGGACGGGGATGCTGTTCGCGCTCGCGGGCACGATCGCGTTTGCCTTCCGCCCGATACTGATCAAGCTGGGCTACGAAGCGGCGCCGATCAGCGCGACGACGCTCCTGTTCCTGCGCATGGTGCTGTCGCTGCCGTTCTTCGCCGCCGCGGCGTGGTGGCGAAGAAGGGAGCCGCCGATCGCGCGGCGCGACTGGCTGGGCATCGTCGGCCTGGGCTTCCTCGGCTATTACCTGGCGAGCCTGCTCGACTTTCTCGGCCTGCAGTACGTGCCGGCGGGTCTCGGTCGCCTGATCATGTTCCTCTATCCCACGCTGGTGGTGATCCTGTCGGCGCTGTTCCTCG
>CAZOSA010000419.1:0-1723 GCA_964582155.1 uncultured Enterobacteriaceae bacterium
CTGGAAGTGGCGATTCTGTCGCCGCCACATGACGGAAATACTACCGAATTATCTCCCCGCGCGGTGGGCTGATTCGAAGCGCCGCAACAGCGCGTTGCCGCGCGCCGCCGCCCGGTCGAGTGCGTCCTTGGGGGTGCGCGCCTGGGCCCAGACCGCCTCCAGCTCCTCCTCCAGGATCGGCCGGATCCATCGGTAGTCGCCCAGCCGGATGCCGCGCGAATCCGCGGTCGGGGCCGCGTCCAGCTGGCGCAGGGCGATCTCGTGACCCGGCCGGGTGCGGTAGAACCCGGCCTTGCGCGTCAGGTCGCGCGCCGCCATGGTAAGGGGCAGGTAGCCGGACTTCTGGTGCCAGTCGGCCTGAATCTCGGGCCGCAAGAGAAATGAGAGCAATTTCGCCACGGCCCGATACTCGGCCTGCGACTTTCCGCCGAACACCCACAGGCCGGCACCACCGGCGACCGTGTTCTGCGGCGCCCCCGGAATGTCGTCGTAGTAAGGCAGGTAGCCCGCGCCGAACGCGAACTTCGCGTCCCGTGCGATGCGCTCTTGCGCGGCGGAGGATGCGGTGAGCACGCCGCATTCGCCGCTTGCAAAACGCGCCTCGGCCTCTTCGCCGCGGCCGGTGTAAGTGAAATAGCCGGCCTTCGACCAGGACGAAAGCATGGCGATGAGGCGCATCATCAGGTGGGTGTTGAACACCAGCCGCGCGTCGCTGCCGCCGAGACCGTTGCCGCGCGTGGCGAACGCCTGGTTGTGCCACAGGCTCATGTTCTCGAGCAGCACCCAGGAGGGCCACGCGGTGGCGTAGCCGCAGCGCACGCCGGCATCGACCAGGCGGCCGAGCATCCCCGCCATCTCATACCACGTGCGAGGCGCTTTCTCGGGATCGAGTCCGGCGCGCGCGAAGGCGTCCTTGTTGTAGTACAGGATCGGCGTGGCGCTGTTGAACGGCAACGCGAGGAGCCTCCCCGAAGCATCCGAAAACGTGCTGGCGAGCGCCGGCACCAGCGTGGCGGAGTCGAGGCGCACGCCTGCCTCGGCCATCACTTGCCATACGGGCCGGATCGCGCCGCGCCAACCAAGGATGCTCGCGCTGCCGGCCTCGTAGACCTGCACCAGATGCGGGCCGTGGCCGCTGAAGTGCGCCGCCAGCGCGCGGCTGTAGGTCTGGTCGTAGCCGCCCTGGTACACCACCTTCAGCCGCGCTTCGCTCTGCGATGCGTTGAAGCGGCGCGCCAGCGCTTCGACTTCCCCGCCGAGCGCGCCGTGCATCGCATGCCACAGCTCGATCTCGGTGGACGCGTGGGCCGCAAAGGCCAGCAACGTGGCCACGGCGAACAGAACGTTTCGCAACATGCGGCGCGCAGTATATAGTCGGCGCGCCATGGCCTCCATCCACGAACTGACCGCCGCCGAGATCGCCGCCAGCTACGAGGGCGGCACGCTCTCCCCGGTCGAAGTGACGCGCGCGCTGCTCGAGCGCATCGAGGCCTGGGAGCCGCGCCTGAAGGCAATGTACGTCGTCGATCGCGAGGGCGCGCTGCGGCAGGCGCGGGACTCGGAGGGGCGCTGGCGAGTGCAGGCGCCCCATTCGCCGCTCGACGGCGTGCCGGTGACGATCAAGGAGAATATCCATACGCGGGGCCACCCGGCGCCGATTGGCACCGCGGCCAACCTGCCCGCCGCGCCGCAGGCGCACGACGCGCCTCCCGCGGAGCGGCTG
>CAZOSA010000420.1:0-1720 GCA_964582155.1 uncultured Enterobacteriaceae bacterium
GCTGGGAGCGAAATACCTCGAAGGCGGCATCGAGGCGTGGCGCGCACTCGGTGGACGGCTGTTCGGCAAACCCAAGGGTGCAACGTCGCGATGGGTGACGCGCGAGCGCCCGAAAATCGACCGCATCGCCTGCCCCTGGCTGATCCGGCGCTTCATCGATCCCGAGGCCGAGTTGCTCTACGTGCCGACGCCGGAGGTGAAACGGGTGGCGCAGGAGCGTGAAGCGGTGCCGTACGACATTCCGGACGTCGAGTTCTCGCACGAGGGCGAGCTCTGCAGCTTCGACGCCTTCCTCAAGGCCTACCGCCTGACCGACCCGGCGCTCGACGAATTGGCCGTGATCGTGCGCGGCGCAGACACCGGCCGCCTGGAACTCGCGCCGCAAGCGGCGGGGCTCGCCGCGATTTCGCTCGGCCTGTCACGATCGTTTCGCGACGACCACGAGATGCTCGAGCACGGCATGGTGATGTACGACGCGCTCTACGCCTGGTGCAAGGAGGGCAAGGACGAGGTGCACACGTGGAACCCCGGCCTGTACCGGTAGGTTTCGCCGAAGCTCTGCGCGTCTGGCTGAAGATCGGCTGCATCGGCTTCGGCGGGCCGGCAGGCCAGATCGCGCTGATGCACCGCATCCTGGTGGACGAGAAGAAGTGGGTGGAGGAGGAGCGCTACCTGCACGCGCTCAACTTCTGCATGCTGCTTCCGGGCCCGGAGGCGCAGAAGCTCGCCACCTACGTCGGCTGGCTGCTGCACGGGGTGCGCGGCGGGCTCGCCGCCGGTATCCTGTTCGTGCTACCGGGAGCGCTGGTGATGCTCGCCCTGAGCCTGCTCTACGTGCTCGGCAGCGGCGTGCCGGCGGTGGACGGCGCGCTGTTCGGCATCAAGGCCGCCGTGCTGGTGATCGTGGTCGAGGCGCTGATCCGCATCGGCCGGCGCTCGCTCAAGACCGGCATGCTGGTCGGCCTGGCCGGGTTGGCTTTCGCCGGCATCCACTTCCTCGACCTGTCGTTTCCGCTGATCGTCGCCGCCGCCGCGCTGGCCGGCTATTTCGCTTCGCCCGCACGACTCGGACTCAAGCCGGGCACGCAGCACGCCTCCGCGCCGATTCCAGGACGCTGGCGCCAGGCCGCGACCGCGGGCGCGATCGGCCTGGTGCTGTGGTGGGCGCCGGTGGCCCTGGTGGCGGTCCTGCTCGGCCCGCAGCACGTGCTGGCGGACATCGGCCTGTTCTTCTCCAAGCTCGCCGTGGTCAGTTTCGGCGGCGCCTACGCGCTGCTGGCCTACATGGCGCAGGAGGCGGTGGAAGCGTACCGCTGGATGAGTGCACCCGAGATGGTGGACGGCCTGGGGCTGGCGGAGACGCTGCCCGGTCCCTTGATCAAGGTGACGCAGTTCGTGGGCTTTCTCGCGGCCTACCGGGACGCCGCGCCCTTCTCTCCGATCGCCGCCGGCATCCTCGGTTCGGCGCTCACCACCTGGGTGACCTTCGTGCCGCCGATGCTGCTGATCTTTGCCGGCGCGCCGTTCATCGAGCATCTGCGCGCCAACCGGCGCCTGTCCGGCGCGCTCGCCGCCGTCACCGCCGCGGTGGTGGGCGTGATCCTCAACCTCACCGTCTGGTTCGCGCTGCACGTGCTGTTCGGCCAGGTGGAGGAAATGCGGGCCGGCCCGCTGCGCTGGTATGCGTTCGACCCGATGGCCGTGGACCGCTGGGCGCTCG
>CAZOSA010000421.1:0-1715 GCA_964582155.1 uncultured Enterobacteriaceae bacterium
GACATGTTGTAGGGCACGGTGAAGGCGATGTGCGGCAGGGCGTTGCGCGGGTCGTTGTTGGGCGAGGGAAGTTCGGCCTCGTAGGGCAGGATCGGCGAGGTGGGCGAGAGGACGAAGTCGTAGGGCTGGCAGGCGCGCACGGTGACGTCGCGCAGCGTGACGTAGGCGTTGTAGGCTGCCATGACGTCGCGGCCGCTGAAGCCCTTCGCGCGCCAGTTGCTCCACTCGGCGATGAACGGCAGGACCTTGGCCTGCTTGGCGGCCGGGAGCTGCGCGTAATCGTTGCAGGAGCGCGCTTCGAAGAAACGGCACATCCCGTCGAGCAGTTCTTCGCTGAGGAAGGAAGGCATTTCCTCGACGATGGCGCCTGCTCCCGCAAGCGCTTTTGACGCCGCGGCCGCGGCGGCGGCGACTTCGGCGTGCACCGGCAGCCCGACTTTCATGTCGGGCAGGAAACCGATGCGCAGCCCCTTGAGTTTCAGTCCGTCAATGTCGGAGAAGTCAACGGCCTCGTACGGCAGGCTCATGAAGTCGCGCGCATCGGGCTTCGCGAGCAGGTTCATCATCGCCGCGCTCGAGGCCACGTCGCGTGTCATGGGCCCGGCGATGCGCCCGATGTAGGGCGGGTACACCGGCACGCGCCCGAGGCTGGGCTTCAAAGCGAAGATGCCGCAATGCGTCGCCGGCAGGCGCACCGAGCCGCCGATGTCGGTGCCCAGGTGCAGCGGCGCGTAGCCGGCGGCGGCGGCCGCGCCGGCGCCCGAGCTCGACCCGGAGGTATTGCGGTCCAGGCGCCAGGGATTGCGCGTCACGCCGTGGATGCTGGAGAGGCCCGAGGACAGCATGCCGAAATCCGGCATGGTGGTCTTGCCGAGAATCACGCAGCCGGCCTCGCGCAGCCGTGCCGGGGGCGGCGCATCCGCCGTTTGCGGCGGCGCATCGTCATTGGCACGCGTGCCGATCGGCGCCGGGTCGCCCTTGGTATGAATGTTTTCCTTGATCGTGACCGGCACGCCATCCAGCGGCGACAGCGACTGTTTAGCGCGCCAGCGAGCCTCGGACGCGCGCGCCGCAGTGAGGGATCCTTCCCGGTCAACGCGGTACATCGCATTGAGTTTTGTTTCGCATGCCGCGATGCGCGCGAGGCATGCTTGCGCGACATCGACCGGCGACAGCGCGCCCGTCGCATATTGCGCTGCAACTTGAGCGGCGGAAAGTTCGTGCAATGCAGCCATGGTTCACCCCCAAGGTCATCATACAATGCCCTCCTATGAAAATTCCTCCGATGAAACGTCTTGCCGCAACGCTGCTTGCGGCGATGTCCTTGTGCGGCGGCGCGGCGCACGCGCAGCAGGAAATCCAGTTCTGGCACGCGATGGGCGGGGCGCTGGGCGGGGAGCTCGATGCGCTGGTGCAGCGCTTCAACGATTCGCAGAAGGACTTCCGCATCGTGGCCGAGCACAAGGGCAGCTACGAGGATGTGATGATCGGCGCGCTCGCGGCGCAGCGCGCCGCCGTCGGACCGCACCTGGTGCAGGTGAACGAGGTCGGCACCGCGCACATGATGGCGGCGAAGAGCGCGGTGCGGCCGGTAGCGCAGGTGCTCGCCGAGAATGGCGAGCGCATCGAGGCCAAATCCTTCGTGCCGGCGGTGGCGGGTTATTTCTCCGACGGCGCCGGGCACCTGCTCGCCCTGCCGTTCAACATTTCGACGC
>CAZOSA010000422.1:0-1704 GCA_964582155.1 uncultured Enterobacteriaceae bacterium
GCCCGTCCCTGAACATGCGCGTTCCTTGGCTTGCGGAGCGCGTATTGTAGGCGCGGTTCGCAGCCAGGCCGCGAACCGGGCGAGCAGGGCGTGCACGGCTTCAGAGCGCTCGCGGCTGGCGGCGGCTCGCATCGCGGCGATGTTCCAATTGTCCATGGCAGTCTCCTTTGCGGGGTTCAGGCGAGCGCGACGCTCGCGTCGCCGAAGGCGTGCACGAGGGCGAGGCCTCTGCGGCTGAGCCGGTAACAATTGCCGGCTTCCAGGATCACGTCCCTGGGGAGGTTCTCCTCGGTGATCCACACGGCCCCCTCGTTGCAGCAGATGGTGCTGCCCAGGGCGTCCATTACCTTTAGCGTCTGACCGCGGGCGAGCCGCAGGGCGCTGGGTTCGAGCTCGATTTTCATGACGGGGCTCCTTGTGTTTGGCATGCGCATGGTGCATCCTTATCCGGGAGCGCTCAAACGGGAAATACTCAGGACATGCATGAGTAATGGGAATGTAAGACGGCCTTCGCTGGATCTGCTGCGCGGCTTCGAGGCCGCCGCCCGGCGGCTCTCCTTCACGCGCGCGGGGGAGGAGTTGCACCTCACCCAGTCGGCGGTCAGCCGGCAGATGCAGGAACTCGAAACGCAGCTCGGCGTAAAGCTTTTCGAGCGCCGGCACCGCGCGCTGGCGCTCACCGAGGCGGGCCAGCAGTTCTACCCATCGGCGGCGCAGGTGCTCGCCACCATGCGCGCCGCCACCGATCGCCTCCGCGCGCATTCGGGGCGCGGCGCCTTGTCGGTGACCACCACGCATTCCTTCGCCGCGCTATGGCTCATTCCGCGCCTTGCCGGCTTCACGCGCGCGCATCCGGGCGTGGACGTGCGCATCGCTGCCGATACGCGGGTGCAGGACCTGGAGCGCGACGGCCTGGACGTGGCGATCCGGCACGGTCCGGCGCAGCTCGCCGGCGAAGGCGCAACGCGCCTGTTCGGCGAGCGCGTGTTTCCGGTGTGCAGCCCCAAGCTGCTGAAGGACGCGCGCAAGCCGCTCAAGGAGCCCGCCGACCTGCGCCACCACGTGCTGCTGCAGTACGACGACCCGGATGCGCGCCATCCCTGGCTGCACTGGCGCACCTGGCTGGAGGTGGAGCGCCTGACGGAGCTCAAGCCCGCGGGCCGGCTGAGCTTCTCCGGCTACGAACAGATCATCGGCGCGGCGATCGCGGGCCACGGCGTGGCGCTGGGCAGGAGCCCGCTGGTAAAGGGCGCGCTCACCTCGGGGGAGCTGGTGGCGCCGTTCAAGAGGAGCGCCGATCCGGCGCGCGCGTATTTCGCCGTCGTGTCGAGGAACGCCGCGGGTCGGCCGGAAGTGGCTGATTTCGTCGCCTGGCTGCGGGAGGAGGCGAACAAGGAGCCGCGCTAGATCCTCGGTCTACGTCGTTCCCGCGAAGGCGGGGATCCGGGGCGCTCGGGCGATTTCGGTCGGGAGGTCACGGCCAAGCCACAATCAAAGATCACTGCGCGTACCGGCATTCGTGTCACCGAGGAGCCAAGCCGGGATGTCGCGCTGGCCATGCAGCACGCGCCAGACGTCGATGTGGTCGCCGCGCTCCATGTAGAAGACCAGATGCGGGTAGCGCGTCAGCGGCCAGGGACGCAGACCGGGGAGGTCCAACTCATGTGAGTAGCGAGTTGAGCCAGTGGCAGGATGGCGTCCGAT
>CAZOSA010000423.1:0-1697 GCA_964582155.1 uncultured Enterobacteriaceae bacterium
TGCAGATTGCTGGTGAGCATCTCCTGCGTGTGGATCACCGCCTTGGGCATGCCGGTGGAGCCCGAGGTGAGCAGGAACTTGCTGACCGCGTCCGGACGGATCGCGGCGTGCGCCGCGTCCACCGCGCCGGTCGCCGGCCTGGCGATGCCGCCGATGCCATAGGCCACCTCCGTGCCCTCGGGCACCGCCGCCGCGATTGCCCTCTCGTACCTGCGGTCGGCAGCGAACACCAGTCCCGGCGTCATCAGTTGCACCGCGTAGCGCAGCTTGCCGTGGTCCCGCGACACCAGGGAATACGCGGGCGACACCGGGACGAACGGCACGCCTGCGTGGAGCGCGGCGAGGGCCAGCATGGCGTGATCGAGGTCGTTCTCGGAGAGGATCATCAGCGGCCGCCCGGCAGACAGGCCGCGCTCCAGCAGCCCCTGGCCGAGGCGCCGCGCGTTCTCCAGCGCTTCGCCGTAGGAGATCCGCTGCCAGTCGCCCCCGCCGTCGCGCTTGGCGACGAAAGTGCGCTCCGGGCACTCCCGGGCCCAGCGCAGCAGCCGCTCGGTGAGCCGCGCCGGATAGGGATTGAGCGTTGCGCTCGAGCGCAGCCGATAGCCGAGCTGCGCGTCGCGCTCGAGCGCGACCTGCGCCGGCCCGAGCGCGACCTTGCGAAATGCGGGCTCGCGCGTCACCGGGCCAGCTTGTTGAGCAAGCGCAGCAGCTCGCGTCGCTCGCGTGCGTCGAGGAGCGCCGCGCGCTTGCGGTCCTCGGCGACGACGCGCCGCTTCATGGCGGCGAGCAGCTTCTCGCCGTGAGCTGTAAGGTGCACGCCCCAGGCGCGGCCGTCGTTCGGCCGGCGCCGCCGTTCGACGAGGCCGCGCTCCTGCATCCAGTCCGTCAGCATCATCGCCCCGGAACGGGCGATGCCCAGCACCTGTCCAAGCGTCGACTGGCCGATGCCGGGGTTGGCGCCGACGACCACCAGCGCAGTGAAGCGCGGCGGCGTGATGTCCATGCCGCGGGTCGCGGCATGGAACGCGAGGAACATTTCAACCTGCGCCCGGCGCAGCGCGTAGCCAAGCAGCTCGTCGAGCACGTCATAGTCGAGCCCCGGCACGCGGAAGATCGGCGCCAGCACGCGCGGGCGGTAGGGCGAAGGAAGCTTCTTCATCGTTGACCGGCGGATTGTAATGGTCTATAACAGTCTCGGGTAGTGACCCACCTCTTGGAGGAGGAATTCATGTCGCAGCGCACCAATCGTCG
Organism: uncultured Enterobacteriaceae bacterium; assembly: GCA_964582155.1. Taxonomy (GTDB): domain Bacteria; phylum Pseudomonadota; class Gammaproteobacteria; order Burkholderiales; family SG8-39; genus JAABQT01. The sequence goes on from CAZOSA010000423.1 coordinate 1,252, forward strand.
CCAGTTCAACCAGGCGCTCGCCGCAGCGGGCGCGCTCAGCGTTTTTTCGCCGTTCGGCATCGTGCAAGCCCAGTCCGCGAAGCTCAAGGTCGGCGTACTGCTGCCGCGCTCCGGCGTACAGGCGCTGATCGGCCAGTCCTGCCAGAAAGGCGCCGACCTCGCGCCCGCCGTGATCAGTCAGGTGCTGGGCGTGGACGTCGAGATCATGAGCGCCGACACCGAGAGCAACGCCGACACCGCGCGCACGCGCGCCGAGCGGCTGATCCAGGAAGGCGCCCACGTGCTGGTCGGCGCCTTCGATTCCGGCCACACCGCGGCCATCGCGCAAGTCGCCGAGCAGCGCGGCGTGCCGCTGGTGGTCAACATCGCCGCCGCGCCGCAGATCACCGAACAGGGCTACAAGTTCGTGTTTCGCAATTTCCCCACCGCGCCCGATCTCGTCAGGA
>CAZOSA010000424.1:0-1693 GCA_964582155.1 uncultured Enterobacteriaceae bacterium
TCGCCTGCCCGAACGGCGGCGGCTTCGGCGGCAAGTGCGACCTGCACAACCACGAGATCGTAGTGTCGCGCGCGGCGCTGAAGCTCGGCCGGCCGGTGAAGATCTGCCTCAATCGCGAGGAAGTGTTCTACATGCACCGCGGGCGCCACCCGGTGCTGATGAAGATGCGCACCGGGGTGACGCAGGACGGCAAGCTCACCGGCATGCACGTGCAGACGCTGCTCGACGGCGGCGGCTATGGTGGCTACGGCGCGGCGAGCACCTTTTACACCGGCGTGCTGCAGACCGTGACCTACGAGCTGCCGCGCTACAAGTTCGACGCCTGCCGCACCTTCACCAACAAGCCGCCCTGCGGTCCCAAGCGCGGCCACGGCACGCCGCAGCCGCGCTTTGGCCAGGAGGTACAGCTCGACAAGATCGCGGAGACCTTGAAAAAAGACCCGGCAGACCTCCGCCTGGGCATGCTTGCCAAGCCGAATTCATTGACGGCCAACTGGCTCAAGATCGGCTCTATCGGCCTGGAAGAATGCATTCAGCGCGTGGTGGCGCTCTCCGATTGGAAGAACCGCTTCCGCAAGCTGCCCGAGGGACGCGGCCTGGGCCTCGCCTGCGGTGCGTACCTGTGCGGCGCGGGCCTGCCGATCTACTGGAACAAGATGCCGCAATCGGGCGTGCAGTTGCTGCTCGATCGCAGCGGCCAGGTGACCGCGTTCTGCGGTGCGACCGAAATCGGCCAGGGCTCGGACGACGTGCTGGCGGCGATCATCGCCGAAGTGCTTGGCATCGATCCCTACGACGTGCGCCTGGTCACCGGCGATACGGGACTCACGCCGGTGGACCTCGGATCGTATTCGAGCCGCGTCACCGTGATGATGGGCCATGCGGCGATCCAGGCCGCCGAGCGTGTAAGAGAGCAGCTTGCGGACGCGGCGGCCGAACAGCTGATGGTGATCCCGGACCGGCTGGTGTTTTCCCAGGGCCGCGTGTTCCTCGCCGAGGATCCCTCCAAGGGGATGAGCTTCGCCGAAGCGGTGGTGGTTGCCGAAACGAAGTTCGGCACACTTGGCGCCGTCGGCTCCTACACGCCGCCGCGTTCGCCCGGCCGCTACAAGGGTGCGGGCGTCGGGCCTTCGCCCGCTTACTCGTACACGGCCTGCGTGGTCGAGGTGGACGTGGACAAAGCCACCGGGTGGATCAGCGTGCCGAAAGTCTGGATCGCGCACGATATCGGCCGCACCATCAACCCGGTGCTCGCGCGCGGGCAGGTCGAGGGCAGCGTGTACATGGCGCTCGGCGAAGCGCTGATGGAAGAGCAGGTGTTCAGGCGCCTTCCGCCCAAGATGTCCGGCGCACTGGTGCACAAATTCCCTTCGATGCTCGAATACAAGAGCCTCACGTCGCTCGACATGCCCGAGGTGGTGACCGAACTGGTCGAGGACCCGGATCCCAACTGCCCCTTCGGCGCGAAGGAGGTCGGGCAGGGGCCGCTGCTGCCGGTGATGCCGGCGGTGGCGAACGCGATCTACGACGCGCTCGGCGTGCGCATCGACGAACTGCCGATCACGCCCGACAAGATTCTCAAGGCGCTCGAGCTGAAAGCGCAGGGCAAGAACCCGCGCGTGGGCCCCGAGCGTTTTCCGCAAGTGCCCTATCCGTCGCCGATCATCGTGCCGCCGCCCTGGGAAGGCGGCGA
>CAZOSA010000425.1:0-1675 GCA_964582155.1 uncultured Enterobacteriaceae bacterium
GGCAGGCATAGAAGCAGTAGCCGCAGCCGATGCACAGGTCCTTGTCGTGCAGCACCACGCCGTCGTCCGTGCGGTAGAAGCAGTCCACCGGGCACACCGCCATGCAGGGCGCGTCGGAGCAATGCATGCAGGCGACCGAGATCGACTTCTCCGCGCCGATGACGCCGTCGTTGATCGTCACCACGCGGCGCCGGTTCACGCCCCAGGGCACCTCGTTCTCGTTCTTGCAGGCGGTGACGCAGCCGTTGCACTCGATGCAGCGCTCGGCGTCGCACAGGAATTTCATTCTGGCCATGGCGTTCTCCTTATGCCTTCGCGACCTGACAGAGGGTCGTCTTGGTTTCCTGCATCATGGTCACGCGGTCGTAACCGTAGGTGGTGGCGGTGTTGACCGCCTCGCCGCGCACGATCGGGGCCGCACCTTCCGGGTAGTAGGGCAGCATGTCCTCGCCCTGCCACCAGCCCGAGAAGTGGAACGGGATGAAGCAGGTGTCGGGGCCCACGCGCTCGGTGACCTGCGCCTTCACCTTGAGCTTCGCGCCCGATGGCGAGCTCACCCACACGTATTCGCCGTTGCGGATGCCGCGGTCGGCGGCTGCCTTGGGGTTGATCTCGACGAAGTTGTCCTGCTGTAGCTCGGCCAGCCAGGGGTTGGAGCGCGTCTCCTCGCCCCCGCCCTCGTACTCCACCAGCCGGCCGCTGGTCAGGATCAGCGGGTACTTCTCGTGCATCTTGTCGGCCACCGCCTTTTGCTGCACCGATTTGAACATGGTCGGCAAGCGCCAGAGCACTTTCACGTCGTCGTGCGTCGGATACTTCTCCACCAGGTCCGGCCGCGGCGAATACAACGGCTCGCGATGCTGCGGGATGCCGTCGGGAAAATTCCACACGATGGCGCGCGCCTTGGCGTTGCCGAACGGGTGGTTGCCGTGCTTCATCGCCACGCGCTGGATGCCGCCGGACAGGTCGTTCGCCCAGGTCTTGCCCTCGGCTTCCGCCTTCTCCGCCTCCGTCAGCTCGTCCCACCAGCCAAGTTTCTTCAGCAGCACGTGGTCGAACTGCGGGTGGCCGGTGGTGATGTCGGCGCCCTTCGGGTGCACGCCGTCCTCGGCTAGCAGGTTGACGCCGTCCCGCTCCACGCCGAACAGGGCGCGGAAGTTCCCGCCGCCGTCCATCATGTGCTTGGAGTTGTCGTAAAGGTTCGGCGAGCCCGGGTGCTTGAGCGCCGGATTGCCGTAGCAGGGCCACGGCAGGCCGAAGTAGTCCCCGGTGAGGTCGTAGCCCGTCTTGGCGTCCTTGCCGCCGCGCGCGCGCAGGGTCTTGACGTCGAACACGTGCATGTTGCGCATGTGGGCCTGCAAGCGTTCGGGCGACTGGCCGGTGTAGCCGATGGTCCACGAGCCGCGGTTGATCTCGCGCAGTGTGTCCTCCATCGAGGGCTCTTCACCGCCCTTGCCCTTCACCAGCCGGATGTTCTGCTTGCCGTCCTTCTTGCCGACGAGCTGGTCGGCGAAGCCGAGCTTGGCCGCGAGCTGGTACATGACCATCTGATCGGTGCGCGACTCGAACAGCGGGTCGATCACCTTCTCGCGCCACTGCAGCGAACGGTTGGAGGCGGTAACCGAGCCTTCGGTCTCCAGCTGCGTGGCGATCGGCAGCAGGTAGGCGCCGTCCT
>CAZOSA010000426.1:0-1672 GCA_964582155.1 uncultured Enterobacteriaceae bacterium
GCGCGCCGCGCGCCTCGGCGATCCGGCCCGGGCCCGAATTGTAGCGCGCGTCCGCCGTCGGCCGGAACGTGAGCGGCAGGTACAGCGTGAACGTGCTGCCGGCGCCCGGCTCGCTCTGCACGCGGATCTCGCCGCCCAGCAGGTGCACGAGCTGCCGGCTGATGGACAGGCCGAGCCCGGTGCCGCCGAACTCGCGGCTGGTGGTGCCGTCGGCCTGCTGGAAAGCCTCGAAGATCACGTTTTGCTTGTGAATCGGAATGCCGATGCCGGTGTCGCTGACGGAGAGCGCCACCAGCCCCCGCCCGCCTTCCGCGTCGAGGCCGGCGAGCGCGCCGGGCGGCGCGGGCTCGATGCGCAGCGCCACGCTGCCGCGCTCGGTGAACTTGAACGCGTTCGACAGCAGGTTCTTGATGATCTGCTGCAGGCGCTTGCCGTCGGTCTCGATCGTGTGCGGCAGCGCGGGGTCCACCGTGATGCTGAACTCCAGGTCCTTGTCGCGCCCCAGCTGGCGGAAGGTGCGGTCCACGTACTCGCGCAGGTCGCTGAAGCGCTCCGCGGCGATGTTCAGGGTCACCGTGCCGGACTCGATCTTGGCGAGGTCGAGGATGTCGTTGATCAGCGAAAGCAGGTCGGTGCCCGCGGAATAGATGGTCTGCGCGAACTCGATCTCCTTGGCCGTCAGGTTGCCGTCCACGTTGTCGGTCAGCAGCCGCGCCAGGATCAGCAGGCTGTTGAGCGGCGTGCGCAGCTCGTGCGACATGTTGGCGAGGAACTCGGACTTGTAGCGCGAGCTGAGCGTGAGCTGCTCGGCCTTTTCCTCCAGCGCCGCCTTGGCCAGCTCCACTTCGCGGTTCTTCAGTTCGACCTGGCGCATCTGCTCCGACAGCTGCCGCGCCTTCACCTGCAGCTGGTCGTTGGCGGCGCGCAGCTCCTCCTGCTTGCTCATGAGCAGCGTTTCCGACTTCTGCAGGTTGAGCGCCTGCTGCTCCAGCCGCTCGTTGGTCTTCTGCAGCGTCTGCTGCTGCGTCTGCAGCTCGGAGGTGAGCGACTGCGACTGCGCCAGCAGGACCTCGGTGCGCGTGTTGGCGACGCTGGTGTGCAGCACCACCCCGATGCTGTCGGTGAGCTGGTCGAGGAAGGTCTGGTGGATCTCGCTGAACTCGCTGAACGAGGCGAGCTCGATCACCGCCTTCACCTCGCCCTCGAACAGCACCGGCAGGATGATGACGTTGAGCGGCGCCGCCGATCCCAGCGCCGAGCCGACGCGGACGTAGTCGCTGGGCAGGTTCGACAGCACGATGCTCTTTCTCTCGAAGGCGCACTGCCCGATCAGGCCTTCGCCCACGGCGATGGTCCTGGGCAGGTTCTTGGTCCGCCGGCAGGCGTAGCTGGCGAGCAGCTCCAGGCGCGGCTCGCCGCCCTGCTCCGCGGCGATGTAGAACACCGCCTGCTGCGCGTTCACCAGCGGCGTCAACTCCGAGAGGATCAGGCGCGCCATGGTCGCCTGTTCGCGGTGCCCCTGCAGCATGCGCGAGAAGCGCGCGAGATGCGTCTTCAGCCAGTCCTGCTCGGTGTTCTTGCGCGTGGTGTCCTTGAGGTTGACGATCATCTCGTTGATGTTGTCCTTCAGGGCCGCCACCTCGCCCTGCGCCTCGACCATGATCGAGCGCGT
>CAZOSA010000427.1:0-1670 GCA_964582155.1 uncultured Enterobacteriaceae bacterium
TCTGCAGGCGCGCGTTCGGCGCGGCGTACACCAGGTCGCAGTGCAGCAGCATCGTGGTGCCGATGCCGACCGCCGGGCCGCCCACCGCAGCCACCAGCGGTTTGCGCGCGGTGGAGATGGCGCGCAAAAATGCTGACGCGGGCGAGGCGCCGGGGCTGCGCGGCAGATCGAGGAAATCCTTCACGTCGTTGCCGGAGGTGAAGCAGCCGCTCTGGCCGTGGATCAGCACCGCGCGCACCTGCGCGTCGGCCTCTGCCGCGGTCAGCGCCTGCGCCATCGCGGCGTACATGCCGGGGCTGAGCGCGTTCTTCTTCTCGGGCCGGTTGAGCTCGATGCGGGTGATGCGGTCCCTGGTCTCGACGACGATGTGCTGGCTCATGGCTCAGTCCTTGATGATCACGCGATTACGGCCGGCGCGCTTGGCTTCGTAAAGGCCATCATCGGCCCTTTGGAGCAACTGCACCACCGACTCGCCCGCCCGGAATCCCGCCACGCCGACAGACACAGTGAGCGCGAGACCGGGGGCGACCGCCGACCAGTCGTGTGCCGCCACCCCGGCGCGTATGCGGTCCATGGCAACCGGCGCCGCGGCAGGCGCGGTGGCAACGAGAATCAGCAGGAACTCCTCGCCCCCGTAGCGGCCGAACGCGTCCGTGTCCCGCATCGCGGCCTGCACTGTGGCGGCAAATGCGCTGAGCACTTCGTCACCCGCCGCGTGCCCGTGCGCGTCGTTGACCGACTTGAAGTGATCCAGGTCGAGCAGCGCGATGCTGAACGGCACGCCGGTGCGCTCGGCGCGGCTGCGCTCCTGCTCCAGGCGCGCGAGCAGCGAACGCCGGTTGAGCACGCTGGTGAGTTCGTCGTGACTTGCAAGCCGCTGCACATGCTCGAGGGTGGTGGCGAGCTTGCTGCGGCCTTCGCTCAGGCGCCGCCTCTGGTCATTGGATTGCACGCTGAGCAGCAGGCAGCGGCCTAGGATCAGGGACAAGTACATCCACACCAGCGTGCGCTCGAAGGGCGTCGCCATGGGCATCGCCAGCCGGTCGCCCACCGCGTAGAACAGGACGCCCGTCGCTGCCACCCCGATCGTCCATACGGCGACGGATTGGCGCATTGACATCCAGATCATGCCGAAGGCGAACACCGTGAACAGGTTGGCGAGGTAGGGAAATGCGATCTGCGGCGCGGTCGCAACCACACCCACCTGCATAGCGACTCCGATACCCGTCAGCGGTCCGGTGAGATTCGGGTCGCGCGCCCGCAGGTTGAGCCCGCTCGCCGTCACCCAGTAGGAGGCGAGGCAGACCGCCACTGCCAAGATGCCGTAGGTGAGCGGCACCACGATCGCGATGGTGCCCGTGGAGGCGAACATGCCAAGGAACAGCGTGTCGACCGCGTAGCTCGCCGTGGTCGCCCCGTTCCAGAGAATGCGCCGCTTCTGGTCGCGCGCCTGCACGCTCTGCCTGCGCAATTCCTCCTCGAGCTTGCGCTCGACCTGGATCATCGCCGCGCTCCTCAGCCCGGCAACCGGTAGTCTTTGAACTGCTGGCGCAGCGTGAGCTTGGAGAGCTTGCCGGTGGCGGTGTGCGGCAGCTCGGTGACGAACACCACGTCCTCGGGCATCCACCACTTGGCGATCTTGCCCTCGTAGAACTTGAGCAGCGCCTCCT
>CAZOSA010000428.1:0-1669 GCA_964582155.1 uncultured Enterobacteriaceae bacterium
GTGTGGATCAAGTCCGAGCGCGCCAACCCCGGCGGCTCGATCAAGGACCGCATCGGCCTGTCGATGGTCGAGGCCGCGGAGCAGGGCGGCCAGCTCAAGCCCGGCGGCACGATCATCGAGCCGACCTCGGGCAACACCGGCATCGGACTGGCCATCGTCGCCGCGGTGAAGGGCTACAAGCTGGTGCTGGTGATGCCCGACAGCATGTCGGTCGAGCGCCGGCGCCTGATCCTCGCCTACGGCGCCAAGCTGGTGCTGACGCCGCGCGAGAAGGGTATGCCCGGGAGCATCGCGCGCGCGCAGGAGATCCTCGCGCAGACCCCCGGGGGCTGGATTCCGCAGCAGTTCGAGAACCCGGCCAACATCGAGGTGCACGCGCGCACCACGGCCAGGGAAATCCTCGCCGACTTCCCGCAGGGCGTGGATGCGCTCATCACCGGCGTGGGCACCGGCGGGCACATCACCGGCTGCGCGCAGGTGCTGAAGAAGGCGTGGCCGAAGCTCAAGGTGTTCGCGGTCGAGCCCGCCGCCTCGCCGGTGATCTCGGGCGGCAAGCACACGCCGCACCCGATCCAGGGCATCGGCGCGGGCTTCATCCCGAAGAACCTGCACGTCGACCTGCTCGACGGCGTGATCAAGGTCGAGGCCGAGGCGGCCAAGGAGATGGCGCGCCGCGCGGCGCGCGAGGAGGGCATGCTGGTCGGCATTTCCTCGGGCGCGACGCTCGCCGCGATCGCGCAGAAGCTCACCGAATTGCCCAAGGGCGCAAAGGTGCTCGGCTTCAACTACGATACCGGCGAGCGCTACCTGTCGGTCGAGGGCTTCCTGCCGGTCGAGTGACGCAAAAGAGACCTGCCATGCTGCCCGAGCTGCAAACCGCCGCCGACATCACTTACCGAGAATCGGGCAGGAAGGACGCGGCCGCGCTCGTGCTGCTGCACGGCATCGGTTCGACCTCGGCCGCCTGGCGCCTGCAGTACGGCCCCCTGGGCGAGCATTTTCGGGTGGTCGCCTGGGACGCGCCCGGCTACGGCGGCTCCAAGCCGCTCGCGGGCGAGGCGCCGAGCGCCGGGGCTTACGCCCATGCGCTTGCGCGTCTGCTCGACGCGCTCGGCATCCGCAAGGCGATCGTCGGCACCAACTCCTGGGGCACGCCCACTGGGGTCGTCTTCGCGCGGCTGTTTCCCGAGCGGGTGCGCGCCCTCGTGCTCGGCGGGCCGGCCGCGGGCTGGGGCTCGGCGACGAAGGAAGAGCGCGCACAGCGCATTGCCGCGCGCATCGAGCGCGTCAGCACGCTCGGCGTGAAGAAGATGCGCGAGCAAGATGCCGCCGGGCTCGTCGCGCCCGGCACGCGCGCCGAGGTGCTCGAGTGGATCAAGGGCGCCGAGGGCCTGAACGTCGATGGCTACGCGCAGGCCGCGCGCATGCTCGGTGCGGTCGATGTCGCGCGCGAAGTGGTCTCGGTCACCTGCCCGGTGACGGTCGTGGTCGGCGAAAAGGACCAGCGCACCCCGCCCGAGACCAATGGCAGGCGCATCGCCGCCGCGGCGCCCCACGCGACGCTGCTCATGATTCCGAATTGCGGGCACCTGCCGCACCTCGAGTTTCCGGAGATCTTCAACGCGGCGGTGCTGGAGATGCTGAGACAGCCTGGAGAGCAGCAGACGGC
>CAZOSA010000429.1:0-1657 GCA_964582155.1 uncultured Enterobacteriaceae bacterium
CATCATCCTGATCCTCGGTGGCCATGGGCGGCTCTACGGCGCGTTCGTGGGCGCGATCGCCTACATGCTGCTCGAGCATACGCTGTCGAAGGCCTACCCGACCGCGTGGCAGCTGGGCCTCGGCCTCACGCTGATGCTGGTGGCGCTCTATGCGCGCAACGGCATCCTCGGCATGGGCGAGCGGCTGGTGAGCCGCTGGAGGGCGCAGTGAGCGACGCTCTGCTGGAAACCCGCGGGCTGTGCAAGAGCTTTGGCGCGCTCGAGGTCGCGCGCGGCATCGATTTCAGATTGGAGGCCGGCGATCGCCACGCGCTCATCGGGCCGAACGGCGCCGGCAAGACGACGTTCGTCAACCTGCTCACGGGGCTCCTGCAGCCCTCCGGCGGCCGCGTGCTGCTCCAGGGCGAAGACGTGACCCGACTCGCGCAGGCGAAGCGCGTAAAGCGCGGCATCGCGCGCACCTTCCAGATCAACCAGCTGTTCCGGGGTCTCTCGGTGCTGGAAAATGTGTGCATCGCGGTGGCCGAGCGCATGGGCGTGGGCGGCGGCATGCTGCGCCCCGCGGGCACACGCACGCAAGTGGTGCGGGAAGCCACGCGCCTGATCGAGCTGCTGCGCCTGGAGGCGGACGCGGGGCACCGGATCGACGAGCTGCCCTATGGGCGCCAACGGCTGGTGGAGATCGCCATCGCCCTGGGGCTCGAGCCGCGGCTGCTGCTGCTCGACGAACCCGCGGCCGGGATTCCGAGCGCGGAGAGCCACGTCCTGCTCGAGGCCATCGGCTCGCTGCCGCGCGAGATCGCGGTGCTCATCATCGAGCACGACATGGACCTCGTGTTCCGCTTCGCCGAGCGCATCACGGTGATGGTGGGCGGCGCCATCTTCGCGCAGGGCTCGCGCGCCGAGATCGCCGCCAACCGCGAGGTGCGCGCCGTGTACCTGGGCAGCGCGCTCGATGCCTGAGGCGCTCGCCTTGCGCGGCGTCTCGGCCGGCTACGGCGAGACGCACGTACTGGAAGGCATCGACCTTGCGCTCGCGCCGGGCGAGAGCCTCGTCATCATCGGCAGAAACGGGGTGGGCAAGTCCACGCTCCTTGCTACGATCATGGGCCACACCACGCTGCACGCTGGCGCCATCGAGCTAGATGGCGCGCGCATTGAGGCGGCGCCACCGCACCGGCGCTCGCTGGCGGGACTTGCGTGGGTGCCGCAGGAGCGCGAGATCTTTGCGTCGCTCACGGTGCGCGAGAACCTGGAGCTTGGCGCGCGGCCCGGGCACTGGGACCTGCCGCGCGTGTTCGAGCTTTTTCCAAACCTGGAGGAACGCCTCGGCCACGGCGGCACGCAGCTCTCCGGCGGCGAGCAGCAGATGCTCGCCATCGCGAGGGCGCTCCTCACCAACCCGTCGGTGCTGCTGATGGACGAACCCACGGAGGGCCTTGCGCCGGTGCTCGTGCAGGCGCTGGTGCAGGTGCTGGGCAGGCTGCGTGCCGCGGGCGGGCTCTGCATCGTGCTGGTGGAACAGAACAGCCGCGTGGCGCTCGATTTTTCCGGGCGCACGGTGGTGATGGACAGGGGGCGCATCGTCTACGACGGCGCGTCCGAGCGGCTGCGCAGCGACCCGGAGTTCCTCGCCAGCCTGGTGGCGGCGCAGTGA
>CAZOSA010000430.1:0-1653 GCA_964582155.1 uncultured Enterobacteriaceae bacterium
CTGCGCGAGGACGAGCAGGCGCTCGTCGCCCGCATCCGCGCCGCCAAGGCCGAGGCGTTCCCGCCCGCGGTGCGCGCCGACCTGCCCGACTGGCTGTGGGAGCGGCTCGCCGCGCTGCACGGCGAGACGGAGGCGATGCGCGTCGCGCAAGGCCTGCTCAACCCGGCGCCTCTGGACTTGCGCGTCAATCTGGCCAAGCTGAGCCGCGACGAAGCGCTCGAACGGCTGCGCGCGAGCGGCATCGAAGGGGAGCCGACGCCATACTCGCCCGCCGGGATCCGCCTGGCCGCAAAGCCGGCGATCAACCGGCACCCGCTGTTCACCAGCGGCGCGGTCGAAGTGCAGGACGAAGGCAGCCAGTTGCTCGCCTACGTGCTCGCGCCGCGGCGCGGCGAAATGGTCGCCGACTACTGCGCCGGCGCGGGCGGCAAGACGCTTGCGCTCGCTATGCTGATGCGCGGCACCGGCCGCATCTACGCCATGGACGTGTCGGCAAAGCGCCTCGCCGAGCTCGCGCCGCGCGCGGCGCGCGCCGGGGTCACGAACGTGCACCCGCTGGTGCTTTCCGGCGAGGGCGACGCTCGGGCGAAGCGGCTCGCCGCGAAGCTCGAGCGCGTGCTGGTGGACGCGCCCTGCAGCGGCTTTGGCACGCTGCGGCGCAATCCCGACCTCAAATGGCGCCACGGACCACAGGCGATCGCGGAACTGGCCACCAAGCAGGCGGGCATTCTGGAAGCGGCGGCTCGCCTGCTGAAGCCGGGCGGGCGGCTGGTGTATGCAACCTGCAGCATCTTGCCGGAAGAAAACGAGGCGATCGCGGACGCTTTTGCGGCGGCACACGCGGAATTTGCCGTTTTGTCCTGCCAGGAATTGCTTGCCGCGCAGCGCATCGCGCTCGATTGCGGCGAGCGGCTGCGGTTGTGGCCCCATCGACATGGTTGCGATGGGTTCTTCGCCGCTGCGTTCGAGCGGCGCTGAACAGCGGGGGTACCGATTTCCCCTTGTGCAACGGCAGGTTAGGGGGGGCGGCGGCGCAGGCGCGAGAATCTAGGGGAATTCCCGGTTGCGCTGGTCGCCTAACCGGGTACAATTCAGGCCGCTGCATTCACATAACTATCAGAAAGAAATGATGATTTTCTCAGGTTTGCTCGATCTGCCCTGGTGGGGCCTGGTGCTCGTGGCCCTGGGGCTGACGCACGTCACTATCGCGTCGGTGACCATCTTCCTGCACCGGCACCAAGCGCACCGGGCGCTCGATTTGCACCCGGTTGCCTCGCACTTTTTCCGCCTGTGGCTTTGGCTGACCACCGGTATGGTCACCAAGGAGTGGGCGGCAATCCACCGCAAGCACCACGCCAAGTGCGAGACCGCGGAGGATCCGCACAGCCCGCAGATCCTGGGCATCAACAGCGTGCTGTGGGGCGGCGTGTTGCTGTACGTGAAAGAGTCGCACAAGCCCGAGACCATGGAGCGTTACGGGCATGGCACGCCGGACGACTGGGTCGAGCGCAACATCTACTCGCGCTACGCCATCCTCGGCCTCACGATCATGGGCGTGGTCGACGTGTTGGTGTTCGGCCTGGTGCCCGGAGTCCTGGTCCTGCTCACGCAGATCGTCTGGATCCCGTTCTGGGCGGCGGGCGTGATCAACGG
>CAZOSA010000431.1:0-1652 GCA_964582155.1 uncultured Enterobacteriaceae bacterium
GTCTCCGGGTTGCAGTTGACCATGATGGTCTCGAAGCCGTCCTCGCGCAGCGCCAGCGCCGCGTGCACGCAGCAGTAGTCGAACTCGATGCCCTGGCCGATGCGGTTCGGCCCGCCGCCCAGCACCATGATCTTCTTGCGCTCGGTCGGCTCGGCCTCGCACTCCTCCTCGTAGGTGGAATACATATATGCGGTTCGGGTGGCGAACTCCGCCGCGCAAGTGTCCACGCGCTTGTACACCGGCCGGATGCCGAGCTTGTGGCGCTTCTCGCGCACCGCCGTCTCCCCCGTGTTGAAGAGATAGGCCAGGCGCCGGTCCGAGAATCCCCTGCGCTTCAGCTTCCTCAGGGTGTCCGCGTCGATGTCGGCGAGCTTCTGGTCGTCGAGCTCCATCTCCAGGTCGACGATCTCCTTGATCTGCGCCAGGAACCAGGGATCGATGTGCGTGAGGCGGTGCACTTCCTCGAGCGTGAAACCGTTCTCGAAGGCGTCGCCCACGTACCAGATGCGGTCCGGGCCCGGCTCGCCGAGCTCCTTCTCGATGGTCTCGCGATCCGTGGTGCGCTGATTGAGGCCGTCCACGCCCACTTCCAGCCCGCGCAGCGCCTTTTGCAGGGACTCCTGGAAGGTGCGGCCGATGGCCATCACCTCGCCCACGGATTTCATCTGCGTGGTCAGGCGGTCGTTCGCCTGCGGGAATTTCTCGAACGCGAAGCGCGGCACCTTGGTGACCACGTAGTCGATGGTGGGCTCGAACGATGCCGGCATGAATTGTCCACTGAGGCCGCCCGTGATCTCGTTCCTCAGCTCGTCGAGCGTGTAGCCCACGGCGAGCTTGGCGGCCACCTTGGCGATGGGAAAGCCCGTCGCCTTGGAGGCGAGCGCGGAGGAGCGCGACACGCGCGGGTTCATTTCAATCACCAGCATGCGCCCGTCGTCGGGGTTGACGGCGAACTGCACGTTGGAGCCGCCTGTGTCCACCCCGATCTCGCGCAGCACCGCGATCGAGGCGTCACGCATGATCTGGTATTCCTTGTCGGTGAGCGTCTGCGCCGGCGCCACCGTAATCGAGTCGCCGGTGTGCACGCCCATCGCGTCTACGTTTTCGATCGAACAGATGATGATGCAGTTGTCCTTGCGGTCGCGCACCACCTCCATCTCGAATTCTTTCCAGCCGATCACCGACTCCTCGATCAGCAGCTCGTTGGTGGGCGAGGCCTCCAGCCCGCGCTCGCAGATGGCGACGAACTCCTCGCGGTTGTAGGCAATGCCCCCGCCCGTGCCGCCCAGCGTGAACGAAGGCCGGATCACCACTGGGAAGCCGAGGCTCGCCTGCACCTGCAGCGCCTCCTCCATCGAGTGGGCGAGCGAGGAGCGCGCCGAGGCGAGGCCGATCCTGGTCATGGCCTGCTTGAACTTTTCCCGGTCCTCGGCCTTGTCGATGGCCTCGCGCGAGGCGCCGATCATCTCGACGCCGAACTTCTCCAGCACGCCTTCGCGCGCGAGGTCGAGCGCGCAGTTGAGCGCGGTCTGCCCGCCCATGGTCGGCAGCAGCGCGTCGGGGCGCTCCTTCTCGATGATGCGCGCCACCGTCTGCCAGGTGATCGGCTCGATGTAGGTGGCGTCGGCCATCTCCGGGTCGGTCATGATGGT
>CAZOSA010000432.1:0-1651 GCA_964582155.1 uncultured Enterobacteriaceae bacterium
ACCCGCACCAGTTCAGCGGCGGCATGCGCCAGCGCATGATGATCGCCATGGCGCTGGCCTGCAATCCGTCGCTAATCCTCGCCGACGAGCCGACCACCGCGCTCGACGTCACCATCCAGGCGCAGATCCTCGAGCTGATGCAGGAGCTTTCGCGCCGGCTTGGCGTCGCCATGCTGATCATCACGCACAACCTCGGGGTCGTCGCGCGTTACGCGGACCGCGTCAATGTCATGTACGCGGGGCGCATCATCGAACGGGCGACTGCCGCCGAGCTCTACTCGAACCCGCGCCATCCCTATACGCTCGGGCTGCTGCGCTCGGTGCCGCGCCTCGACGAACCGATCCGCGAGCGCCTGGTACCGATCGAAGGACAACCGCCGGACCTGACGCGCCTGCCGAAGGGCTGCGCCTTCACGCCGCGCTGCGCGTTCCGTGTGGCCCGCTGCGATGAGCAGGTTCCCGCGCTCGAAGAGGTCGCAGGTGGCGGCCATGTTTCGGCGTGCTGGGAGTCGAAGCGGCTGGTGAGGAAGGCAGCGGCATGAGCGAGGCATTGCTCGAGGTCACGGACCTCGTCAAACATTTCACCGTGAGCGGCGGCATGTTCGGCAGCACCACGGGCGTGGTGCGCGCCATCGACGGAGTCAGTTTCTCAATCCGCCGCGGCGAGACGCTGGGACTGGTTGGAGAATCGGGTTGCGGCAAGACCACCACCGGCCGCTGCATCCTTCAGCTCGAACGCCCCACGAGCGGCAGTATCAGGTTCGATGGCGCCGAGATCACGGGCCTGCCCCAGAGCGAGTTGCGCGCGGTGCGCCGCCGCATGCAAGTGATCTTCCAGGACCCTTATTCCTCGCTCAACCCGCGCATGTCGATCGGCGAAATCCTCGCCGAACCGATCAAGGTGCACGGGCTCGTGCCGGACAAGGCGAAGCGCGAGGAACGCGTGCACGAACTGCTCGCGCAGGTCGGGCTCCTGCCGCAGCATGCGCGACGCTACCCGCACCAGCTCTCCGGCGGGCAGCGCCAGCGCGTCGGCATTGCGCGGGCGTTGGCGATGGAACCCTCGCTCATCATCTGCGACGAGCCGGTGTCCGCGCTCGACGTGTCGATCCAGGCGCAGATCATCAACCTGCTGGAAGACTTGCAGAGCCGCCTCGGCCTTACGTATCTTTTCATCGCGCACGACCTGTCGGTGGTGCGCCACATCTCGGATCGCGTGGCCGTGATGTACCTCGGCAAGGTCGTCGAGATCACCGACCGTACGCGCCTGTACGAGGAGCCGCTGCACCCCTACACCCGCGCCCTGCTCTCGGCGGTGCCCATTCCCGACCCCGGGCTCGAAGCGACCAGGGAGCGCACCGTGCTGCGCGGCGAGGTGCCAAGCGCGCTCAACCCGCCTTCGGGATGCGTATTCCACCCGCGCTGCCCGATCGCGGTCGATCGCTGCAGTGCGGAAATTCCGCCGCTGCGGGAAATCCGGCCGGGGCACTTGGCCGCCTGCCATCTTGCTTGACAGAAGGGAACAATCCCTCGTATTAACTGTTATTCAGTACTGCGGGCCCCCATCGCAGGGGCCCCGGTCAAATATAGGAGGTGGTGCATCATGAAACGACTCATGGGGTTGCTGGCCATGGCGGCTGGTGCGTTGCTC
>CAZOSA010000433.1:0-1645 GCA_964582155.1 uncultured Enterobacteriaceae bacterium
TCGTGCGCATGGCCGGGCCGGTGGACCTGTCGCTGCTGCAGGAAAAGAGCGTGAGTTTTTCCTGGGAAGGGATGTTCACGCGTTCGAGCTTCCAGACCTCGGACATGCAAGCGCAGCATGACCTCCTGGAGGATGCCGCCGGCCTGCTCGAGTCCGGCGCGCTGGTGACCACGCTCAGGGCAAACCTGGGAAAAATCTGCGCCGCCAACCTGAGGCAGGCGCACCAACGCATCGAGCACGGCCATATGGTGGGCAAGGTGGTGCTGGAGGGTTTCTGAGCGGCGTGCCGCGGCGCTTGCATGCTCCGGCAAAAAGGTAACATTCGCACATGAGAAATTTCGGCGACTCCCTCACCGGCGCCGCCGCCGCGCTGCTCGAACGCCTCAGCGCGCACCTGCCCAACCTGGTCGGCGCCCTCCTGCTGCTCGGGGCGGGCTGGTTGCTGGCGCGGCTGCTGCGGGTGCTGGCGGTGCGAGGCATGCTGCTCGCCGAGACGCTGATCGAGCGCATGGCCGGCCCCTCGCGCCTGCGCGTGGGCCGCTCGGCCCACGTGCTCGGCACCGTCGTGTACTGGGTGGTGCTGCTGTTCTTCGTCACCGCGGCGACGCACGTCCTTGGGCTGCAGACTTTTACGCAATGGCTCGCGCGCCTCCTGGACTACCTGCCGACGCTCGCCGCGGGCCTGCTGATCATCGCCGCCGGCTACCTGCTGGCGAGATTTACCGCCGACCTGGTACACGCCACCGCCACGCGCCTGCAGCCCGCGCAGCGCAATGCGCTCGCGCGCGTGGCGCAGGGCGCGACCCTGGTCGCCGCGATCCTGGTCGGCGCCGACCAGATCGGCATCAAGGTCACCTGGATCGCAATCCTCGCCGCCGTGGTGATCGCCTCGGTGCTGGGCGGCGTGACCATCGCGGTGAGCCTGGGCGCGCGCAGCTACGTCGCGAACCTCATCGGCGCGCACTACCTGCGCCAGGCCTTCCAGGTCGGCCAGCGCGTGCGCGTCTCGGGCTTCGAGGGACGCATCGTAGACGTGAGCGCCACCTCGCTGGTGCTGGAAACGAAGGAGGGGCGCGTCGCGCTGCCGGGGCGCGTGTACCACGACGAGCCGATCGTGCTCCTCACGGACGAGGGCAATGGCTGACGCCGAGACGCTCAGCCACGCCTTCATGCGCGCGCACCCGGCGCAGGCCGCGCGCGTGCTGGAGGCGCTGGCGCCCGCTGATGCCTCGGCGCTGCTGGCGCGCGTGCCGGCACGACTCGCCGCACCGGTATTCGCCGCCATGCTGCCGAACGCGGCGGCGCGCGGCCTCATGGGCATGGACGAAGAGCGGGCACTGGCGCTGCTCGGCGAGCTGGGCACCCAACCTGTGGTGGCGGTGCTGCGCCACGTCGCCGAGCCGCGGCGCTCGCAGCTCATCGCCGGGCTGCCCACTGCGGCGGCGCTCGCCTCCAAGCTGTTGCTGGGCTATGTGGAGGACTCGGTGGGCGCCTGGACCGACCCCGACGTGCTTGCATTGCCGGGCGCGACCGGCGCCGCCGACGCGCTGGAGCGCGTGCGCCTCATCGAGGCCACAGTGCAGCGCGTGTTCGTGACTGCGGCCGGCGGGCGCCTGGACGGCTGGGTGCCGCTGCCGGTGCTGCT
>CAZOSA010000434.1:0-1631 GCA_964582155.1 uncultured Enterobacteriaceae bacterium
TTCGCCAACGTCCTGCTCGTCGCACGGAAAAGAACCTGACGCAACCGCAGATAGACACAGATGAACGCGGACAGATGCAGGATCAACAAAGACAATGGAAAGGATTCACAAGATTCACAAGATTCACAAGATTCATTCACAAGATTCACACAAGAAATGGAGTTCTTTCTGGTTCCTGCTTTGGTCTAATCCCGTAAATCCTGTCTATTCCCGTATTTGGCTTTTCATCTGTGGTTAAATTCGATTTATGCAGCCGCTTGCCATCAGCCGCTACTCGATCGTGAACAGCCTGGGCGCCGGCGCGCGCGCGGTCGGCGCCGCCTTGCGCGCCAGGCGATCGGGTTTGACGCCCTGCGATTTCGAGGCCGCCGCGCTCGATACCTACATCGGGCGCGTTCCGGACCTGGAGACACTGTCCGTACGGTCCGACCTGGCTGCCTACGACTGCCGCAGCAACCGGCTGGCGCAGCTCGGGCTCGAGCTCGACGGGTTCGCCGGGGCCGTCGCGGCAGCCCGCGATCGGTATGGCGCCGCTCGCATCGGCGTGTTCATGGGTACCAGCACTTCCGGGATACTCGAGACGGAGCTGGCTTTTCGCCGCTGTGATCCGCGGACGGGCGCGCTGCCGGGGGACTATCGTTACACCGGGACGCACAACACCTACTCGTTGGCGGATTTCGTGCGGTGCTACCTGGCATTGAGGGGCCCGGCCTTCGTCGTGTCCTCGGCGTGCTCCTCGACCGCCAAGGTATTCGGCAACGCGGCGCGCATGATCGCCACCGGGGTCTGCGATGCGGCGGTAGTGGGTGGCGTGGACACGCTGTGCTTCACCACGCTCCACGGCTTTCACTCGCTCGAACTGACGTCGCGCGGGCCCTGCCGGCCGTTCGATGTGGCGCGGGACGGCATCTCCATAGGCGAGGGCGCGGGCTACGCGCTGCTGGAACGCGCCGGCGACCCGGGCGGGAAGGGCGCCTTGCTGCTGCTCGGCATCGGGGAGAGCTCCGACGCCTACCACATGTCCACGCCGCATCCCGAGGGGCTGGGCGCGAAGCTGGCCATGCAGGGCGCGCTGGACAGCGCGGGGCTCGCGCCGGCGGACATCGATTACATCAACCTCCACGGTACCGCCACGCGCACCAACGACGCGGCCGAGGACCTGGCGGTGCGGGAACTGTTCGGCACGGGCACGGCGTGCAGTTCGACCAAGGGCGCGACCGGCCACCTGCTCGGCGCCGCCGGGATCACGGAAGCGCTCATATCCCTCATCGCGATCGAGCAGGGCCTGATGCCGGGCAGCGCGAACACGCGCCGTCTCGATCCCGCGTTGCGCAGCCACTACCTGCTCGACAACCGCGAAGCGCGCGTGCGCCGGGTGCTCTCCAACTCCTTCGGGTTCGGCGGCAGCAACTGCAGCCTCGTGCTGGGGGCGGCCGGCTGATGCGTGTCTTCGTCGAAGGGGTGGGGCTGTGCGGGCCGGGCCTGGGCGGGTGGGAAGCCAGCCGCGCGCTGCTTGCGGGCAACGCGCCATACCAGCCCGGACCCACTGCCGTTACGGCGAGCGAACTGCTGCCTGCCGCAGAACGGCGCCGCGCCGGCATGCCGGTCAAGCTCGCTCTGGCGGCCGGGCG
>CAZOSA010000435.1:0-1629 GCA_964582155.1 uncultured Enterobacteriaceae bacterium
GGCAGGAAGGCATCCTGCTGCGCCTTGTTGAAGCGGTGCACCTCGTCCACGAACAGGAGGGTGTGGCGTCCGTTCGAGACGAGCGTGGCCTCGGCCCTCTGCACGGCGTCGCGAATGTCCTTCACGCCCGAGAACACGGCGGACAGCGCGATGAACTCCGCGTCGAACGCACGCGCCATGAGCCGCGCGAGGGTCGTCTTCCCGGTGCCGGGCGGGCCCCACAGGATCATCGAGTGCGGCTTGCGCGATTCAAACGCCAGGCGCAGCGGCTTGCCGGGTGCGAGCAGGTGACGCTGGCCGAGCACCTCATCGATGGAGCGCGGGCGCAGGCGTTCGGCGAGCGGCGCCGCCGGCGCCGCCGCGGCGAACAGGTCACTCGCCGAGGACATCCGCGCCCTTGGGCGGTACGAAGCGAAAGGCCGAGGCATCGAGCCGGGGATTGCGCACGATGTTGGAGAAGCGCAGCACCGTGGTCTGGCCGAAGTGGTCGGAGAGTTCCATCGCCTGCACGCCCGCCGTGCCCATGCCGAGCCGGATGCGCTCGAAGCCCGCTTCGCGCTCGCGCGGCTTCGCCTCCAGCCACTCGAGGCCGTCGCGCCTGCCCGCATCGGCGAGCTCGAAGGCGCGTTCCACGTCGGCCGCGCCGGCGAGCAGCGCCGCCGGCGTGGAGCCGAGCGCGCGTGCCATGGGGCGCACCGTGACCTGGTTGAGGTCCTCGTCGTAGATCCAGACGCGCGCCCCGTCACCGACGATCAGCTGCGCGTAAGGCTGCGCGTAGCTCCAGCGGAAGCGCCCCGGGCGCAGGAAGGCGAAACTGCCCCTGGACTGCTGCACGAGCTTATTCTCGCGGTCGAACACCTGCTGTTCGAAGTCGGCGCGCGCCGTTTGCGTGGTGCGCAGGTACGACTGGAAGCGCTCGACGCCGGAGGCAAGCGCCAGTGCCGGCGCCAGCAGTACCGCCAACAATGCGCCGCGCACCCTACTGCGCCTTCGCGGGCACCAGCACCTCGCGGTTGCCGTTCGACTGCATCGCCGACACGAGGCCCGCCCGCTCCATGTCCTCGATCAGGCGCGCGGCACGGTTGTAGCCGATGCGCAGATGGCGCTGCACCAGGGAAATCGAGGGGCGGCGCGTGCGCAGCACGATTTCCACGGCCTGATCGTAGAGCGGATCTTTTTCGCCGGCGGCCTCGCCATTGATGCCGGCTCCCGTTCCTTCGTCGCCCATGCCCGGCTCCAGCACGTCTTCGATGTACTCGGGAGAGGCGAGCGACTTCAGGTGCTCCACCACCTTGTGCACCTCATGGTCGGCGACAAACGCGCCGTGCACACGCTGCGCCAGGCCGGTGCCGGCCGGCAGATACAGCATGTCGCCCGCGCCGAGCAGCGCTTCCGCGCCCTGCTGGTCGAGGATGGTGCGCGAGTCGATGCGGCTCGCCACCTGAAACGCGATGCGCGTGGGAATGTTGGCCTTGATCAGGCCGGTGATCACGTCCACCGAGGGCCGCTGCGTGGCGAGGATCAGGTGAATGCCCGAGGCGCGCGCCTTCTGCGCCAGCCGCGCGATCAGCTCCTCCACCTTCTTGCCGACCACCATCATCAGGTCGGCGAGCTCGTCGATGACCACCA
>CAZOSA010000436.1:0-1616 GCA_964582155.1 uncultured Enterobacteriaceae bacterium
GCCCGCGAGCGCGCAGGATTCGTGCGACACGCCTTCCATCATGCAGCCGTCGCCCAGGAACACATAGGTGTGATGGTCCACGAGATCCAGGCCCGGCCGGTTGAACTCGGCGGCGAGCAACCGCTCGGCGAGCGCCATGCCCACCGCATTGGAGATGCCCTGTCCGAGCGGCCCGGTGGTGGACTGCACGCCGGGCGCGCAGCCGAGCTCCGGATGGCCGGGAGTCCTGGAGCCCAGTTGCCGGAAGCGCTTGAGCTCCGCCATGGGCAGTTCGTAGCCGGTGAGATGCAGCAGGGCGTACAGCAGCATCGATCCGTGCCCGTTCGACAGCACGAACCGGTCGCGATCGGGCCAGGCAGGATTGGCGGGGTTATGCCTGAGGTGGCGGCCCCACAGGGCCACCGCAATCTCCGCCATGCCCATCGGCATGCCGGGGTGGCCGGACTTGGCGGCCTCGACCGCGTCCATCGCCAGCGCCCGGATGGCGTCGGCGAGCTCGCGGTCGGACGCTGGTGAAATCATGGGAGGCGGGAATTATACTCGGCGGGATGAGCGAACTTCCTTTCTCCAGCCCGCGTGATTTCGAGCATCGCGTCAGCGGCGCGGCGGCGGGCGAAGGCCTGTGGTTCGTGTTCCGCGGCGACCAGCTCCTGGTGGAGGTGGGCCCGCCGGACCCGCGCCCGGGCGAGGACCCGCGGGTGCGGGAGCGGCCCAGCTGGGCCCGGTTGCCGTTGCAAAAACACAACAACAGGTTGTGGTCGGAACCTGTTCGGACGCTATACCTAGGGGGACTGGGCACCATCGACTGCTGGGCGGCCGAGGTCGACTCGGCGCAGGCGCCGCCGGGCCACGGCTGGATCGGGCTGCGGGCGCTGTTTGCGGTGCTGGAGGACGCGCATTTCGCTCTGGCGGGGCGCGCGCTCCAGCTCCTCGACTGGGACCGCAGCCACCGCTACTGCGGCCGCTGCGGCACGCCCACGCTGCCCAAAACAAAGGAGAGAGTGCGCGTGTGCCCGGCGTGCAAGTTCTCGGCGTATCCGCGCGTGGCGCCGGCGGTGATGGCGCTGGTGAAGCGCGGTCGCGAGCTGCTGCTCGGCCGCAGCCCGCATTTTCCGCCCGGCATGTACAGCGCGCTGGCGGGCTTCGTCGAGCCCGGCGAGACGCTCGAGCAGTGCGTGGCGCGCGAAGTGGCGGAAGAAGTCGGCGTGACGGTCGCCAACCTGTCTTACTTCGCGAGCCAGCCGTGGCCTTTCCCCCACAACCTGATGATCGCCTACGTCTGCGACTGGGTCGGCGGCGAGATCCGCGTGCAGGAAGGCGAGATCGAAGCCGCGAACTGGTTCGATGTATTGCAATTACCTAAGATTCCAAGCAAAATCTCGATCGCGCGGCGCCTGATCGACGCGGTTTCGTTAGAGATCAGGCGCAAATTTGAAACCGGCGCTTAGCTGTGCATGTGTAAGTGCGCGGCGGCCCAAGAGGGGTATTGCACGAATTGAACAACTTTGAACTCGGTTTTACGCCGCAAGGCGGTGACACGAGGGCGCAGCCTGGAGTACGTGCAGGGCTGCGCCTTCGCGTTTTTCGAGGAGCGGGAAAATGAACGGTCTGCATCT
>CAZOSA010000437.1:0-1613 GCA_964582155.1 uncultured Enterobacteriaceae bacterium
TAGAGGTCAACAAGCAGCTCGAAGACCCGAAGGTCTGGTCCGACCAGAAGCGCGCCCAGGAACTGGGCCGCGAGAAAAGGATGCTCGACGACGCAGTGAGCACGCTCACCGCGATCGCCGGCGGCCTCATCGACGCGGGCGAGCTGTTCGCCATGGCGCAAGCCGAGAACGACGACGCCACGCTGATCGGCGTGGAGTCCGACGTGCACAATCTCGAAAAGCAGGTGGCGCAGATCGAATTCCGGCGCATGTTCAACAACCCGCTCGATCCGAACTCGTGCTTCATCGACATCCAGGCCGGCTCGGGCGGCACCGAGGCCCAGGACTGGGCCTCGATGCTCGAGCGCATGTACCTCAAGTTCTGCGACCGCAAGGGCTTCCAGGCCGAGATCCTCGAGCAGACCGACGGCGAGGTCGCCGGCATCAAGAGCGCCTCGCTCAAGGTGAACGGCAGCTACGCCTACGGCACGCTGCGCACCGAGACCGGGGTGCACCGGCTGGTGCGCAAGTCGCCCTTCGACTCCAATGCGCGCCGCCACACTTCCTTCGCCAGCGTGTTCGTGTACCCGGAAGTGGACGAAACCATCCAGGTGGAGCTCAACATGGCGGACGTGCGTGTGGACACCTACCGCGCCTCCGGCGCCGGCGGCCAGCACGTCAACAAGACCGACTCCGCGATCCGCATGACCCACATTCCGAGCGGCATCGTGGTCCAATGCCAGAGCGACCGCTCGCAACACAGGAACCGCGCCGAAGCCCTGGCGATGCTCAAATCCAAGCTCTATGACCTGGAGATCAGGAAGCGCGAAGCCGAGCGCGACAAGCTGGAAGACTCCAAGACCGACATCGGCTGGGGCCACCAGATCCGCAGCTACGTGCTCGACCAGTCGCGCATCAAGGACCTGCGCACCGGCGTGGAAAAAGGCGCCACGCAGGCGGTACTCGACGGCGGCCTGGAGGACTTCATCGAAGCGAGCCTGAAACAGGGCGTGTAGGGGGACATGAGGGATGGAAGAAGACAACAAGCTGGTTGAGGAGCGCCGCGAGAAGCTCAAGGCGCTGCGCGCCCAGGGTCAGGCCTTCCCCAACGACTGGCGGCCCGCGCACCACGCCGGCGAGCTCGCCGCGCAGTACGGCAAGCTCGACCAGGCGGCGCTGGAGGCGCAGCCGGTCCAGGTGAAGATCGCCGGCCGCATGATGCTCAAGCGCGTCATGGGCAAGGCGAGCTTTGCCACGCTGCAGGGCGCCTCCGGGCGCATGCAGGTGTACGTCGCCAACGACATCGCCGGCGAAGCCGCGCACGAGGCCTTCAAGCACTGGGACCTGGGCGACATCGTCGGCGTGGAAGGCGTGCTGTTCAAGACCAACAGGGGCGAGCTCACCGTCAACGCCAGGCAGTTGCGGCTGCTGGTGAAAGCGCTGCGCCCCCTGCCCGAAAAATTCCACGGCCTCACCGACCAGGAGATGCGCTACCGCCAGCGCTACGTGGACCTGATCGTGAACCCGGAGGCGCGCAACGTGTTCGCCGCGCGCTCGAAGGTGGTGCAGTCCCTGCGCGACACGCTGACCCACGACCACTACCTCGAAGTCGAAACGCCGATGATGCAGCCGAT
>CAZOSA010000438.1:0-1598 GCA_964582155.1 uncultured Enterobacteriaceae bacterium
TGAACCGAGACCTTCATCCGCCCGTCACCGGGGGAAAGAACGCCACCTCGTCGCCCGCCTTGATGACGGCGGTGGGCTGCGCCATGTCCTGGTTCACCGCCATGCGCACGAGCTTGCCCTCGGCGAGCGCCGTCTGCCAGGCGCCGCCGCGCGACCTCAGGTGCGCGCGCAGCACCGCCACCGTGCCGACACTCGAGGGCAGCTCGATCTCCTCGCCCGGGGTGCCGAGCTGCTCGCGCAGCGCCGCGAAGTAGAGAACCTTCACTTTCACCCGTAGAGCTCCGAGAACGGCAGGTAGCGCACCAGGTCGCCTTTCCTTATCGCGTGGTTCGGCGGGTTGTCCACCAGGCCGTCGGCCCAGGCGGTGGAAGTCAGCACCGCCGAATCCTGGGTCGGATAGATTTCCAGCCCGCCCCTCGCGTTCCATTTTACGCGCAGGAATTCGCGCCGCGCGTCGGGTTCCGTCCAGTCGAAATCGGCGCGCGCCTCGATGGCGCGCGGCATGACCTGCGCGATGCCCTGGGCTTTCAGCAGGAACGGCCGCACGAAGATGAGGAAGGTGACGAAACTGGAGACCGGGTTGCCCGGCAGGCCGATGAACGCAGCCTCGCCCACCGTGCCGAAAGCGAGTGGCCGGCCCGGCTTCATCGCGATCTTCCACATGAGCAGCGAGCCCTCGGCCTCGACCGCGGGCTTGACGAAATCCGCGTCGCCCACCGACACGCCGCCGGAAGTGACGATCACGTCGCACTCGGCGGCCGCGCGCTTGAGCACCGCGCGCGTCGCCTCGAGCGAGTCCGGCACGATGCCGTAGTCGCGCACCTCGCAGCCGAAGACCTGGGCGAGGCCGTTCAGCGTGAAGCGGTTGGAGTTGTAGATGCGACCCGGCGGCAGCGGGTCGCCCGGCATCACCAGCTCGTCGCCGGTGAAGAACAGGCCCAGCCGCAGGCGCCGGTGCACGGGCAATGCCTTGATGCCCACCGAGGCTGCCAATCCCGTGTCCTGCGGCCGCAGGCGGATGCCGGCGGCGAGGATCTGCGCGCCCCTGGCGATGTCGCTCGCGCGGCGCCGGATCCAGGCCTCGGGCTCCGGCACCTTCTTCACCACCACGAATTCGCCGTCGGCGGCGCAGAACTCCTGCATCACGATGGCATCTGCGCCAGGCGGGATCGGCGCACCAGTGAAGATGCGCGCGGCGGTGCCGGGCTCAAGTGCCCGGCCTACAGATCCCGCCTGGATGCGCTGTGCGACCATCAGCCTCGTGGCGGACGCCTTCACGTCCGCTGCGCGCAGCGCGTAACCGTCCATGGCGCTGTTGTCCAGCGGCGGGACATCCATGGTGGAGACCTGCGCCCGCGCCAGCACGCGGCCGGTGGCTTGGAGCGTCGGCACTTCTTCCACCTCCGCGACCGGTCGTGCCCCCGCAAGCAGCACTTCGAGCGCTTCGTCGACCGAGAGCAGGCCCTTGCTCATGCGAGCTTCAGGTGTTTGACGATGAAATCGGCGATGCCGACGTCGTCGTTGAGATCGAGCAGCGGCAGCATCGTGTCGAGCTTCGCGTCGCTCGCCACGGCGACGATGTGCGGGTCCTGCGGATG
>CAZOSA010000439.1:0-1592 GCA_964582155.1 uncultured Enterobacteriaceae bacterium
CGGCGAATAGACGAGCCCGGTAAAGCCCACGTCCTTGTCGGTATCGGCGTCGAGCGCGAGCGCATGCACGCTCACGGCGAGGCTGTCCGGATCGATCCGCCACAGGGTCGGCAGGACATTGCTCGTGACCACGGCTTCGCCGCGGGGCCCGAGCGCCAGATCCGGCAGGCAACCGTACGGCGCGCCTGCCCAGACCCAGCCCGGAATCGGCACGGCGACTCTCTCCGGCCGCGAGACGTCAAACAGGAACACTCCCTCAGGGGTCAGAACCCAGATGCGATTGCGCGCGGGGTCGATCTGATAGCGCGCGCCGGGCAGCCGAAGTTCAGGCGCGTCGTTCGACGCCTGTCCAGGCGCGGCGCCGATGTTGCATCCGGCAATCAAGACCATCGAAGCGGCCAGGAAGAGCGCCCTGGCCGTGCCCGCTTTTGCGTTCCACATATGCCCTCCTTCCCCGAAGGGAATCAGAGCAGCGCTTGAGACGGAAGCGTCCTTGTGGACCGGGTGTCTGCGGCGACCCGGCTAGGGCCCGCCCCGGGTTGCTATCCGGGCCGAGCACCTACGCGGACCGCAGGCTACGCCGGCGCCGGGCGCTTGTCAAGCTTTTTGGTATGAGTTATAACTTAGATGTGATACATACTACACAAAACATGACGGCCTGGCAGGCTCTGGTGCTCAGCCTGCCGACGCGCAATTCGACGATCCGCATGCGCGTGTGGCGGGCCCTGAAGGACGCCGGTTGCGGGGTGCTGCGCGACGGCGTGTACGTCCTGCCCGCGGCCTCGGCCGGCGGGGCGGTTCTGGCGGCGATGGAGTCCGTAGTCCGCTCGGCGGGCGGCTTCGCCATGCTGCTCGAGCTGAGGCTCAAGACGGCCGGGCAGCGCGCGCAAGTGCGCAAGCTCTTCGACCGCAGCACCGACTACGGCGCGTTGGTTCGGGATGTCGGCGCGGCGAAGGCGGCATTGCCGCGCCTGGGACCGCGCAAGGCACAGACCGCGCTGCAGCGCCTGCGGCGCTCGTTCGAGAAGCTGGCGCAGATCGACTTCTTTCCCGGCCAGGCGAAACGCCAGGCGGGCGAGGCCGTGACGGCCCTCGAGCGGCGCATGCGGGAGAGCTCTTCACGCGGCGAACCGCGCGCCTCCGGCAGGCGGCTGCGCGCGCTCGACGCGGCGCGCTATCGAGGGCGCGTATGGGCTACGCGCAAGGACCCCTGGGTGGATCGCCTGGCAAGCGCCTGGCTCATCAAGCGATTCATCGACCCGGCGGCGAGGTTCGTGTGGCTAGGCGCTGCGCGCGACCGTCCCCGCAAGGCCGTCGGTTTCGATTTCGACGGCGCCGAATTCACGCACACCGGCAACCGCGTGACTTTCGAGGTCCTGCTGGCGAGCTTCGGCCTGGACAACGATCCGGCCGTCGCCGCTATCGCGGCCGCGGTGCATTTTCTCGACGTCGGCGGCATCCCGATCGGCGACGCAAGAGGCCTGGAAACCCTGCTCCGCGGCATCAAGGAGAAAGCGCGCGACGACGACGCGCTGCTGGCCGAGGCGATGCGCGTCCTGGATCACTTCTATTCGGCTTACGCTCAGCCCCGG
>CAZOSA010000440.1:0-1591 GCA_964582155.1 uncultured Enterobacteriaceae bacterium
GGCATCTCGCAATGCAGGTCGTCGTGGTC
This sequence comes from uncultured Enterobacteriaceae bacterium, assembly GCA_964582155.1. Classification (GTDB taxonomy): domain Bacteria; phylum Pseudomonadota; class Gammaproteobacteria; order Burkholderiales; family SG8-39; genus JAABQT01. The sequence continues at coordinate 30 of CAZOSA010000440.1, forward strand.
GCGCTGGAACACCGCGTGCGGCTTGATGTGCGCCTGGACGTAGAGGTCCCCCGCCGGGCCGCCGTTCACGCCCGGTTCGCCTTCGCCGGTCAGCCTTACACGGTCGCCTTCGTCGACGCCGGACGGAATCTTCACCGACAGGGTTTTCTGGTGCTTGACGCGCCCGCTGCCGCCGCAGGCGGCGCAGGGACTGGGGATGATCTTGCCGGCGCCGCGGCAGCGCGGGCAGGTCTGCGCGATGGAGAACGGGCCCTGCGACACGCGCACCTGGCCGGCGCCGCGGCAGCTCGGGCAGGTCTGCGGCTGGGTGCCGGCCTTGGCGCCGCTCCCGTGGCAGGTGTCGCACTGCGCCATGGTCGGAATACGGATGCGCGTCTCGAAGCCGTGCGCCGCCTGTTCAAGCGTGATCTCGAGGTTGTAGCGCAGGTCGGCGCCGCGGAATACGTTGGAGCGCCCGCCGCGGCCACCACCGAAGATGTCGCCGAAGATGTCGTTGAATACGTCCCCGAAACCGGAAAAGCCGGCACCGGCGGCAGCGCCCATGCCGGCCTGCGCGTCGACCCCGGCATGGCCGTACTGATCGTAGGCGCCGCGCTTTTGCGCGTCCGACAGCACTTCGTAGGCTTGGTTGGCCTCCTTGAAGTGCTCTTCAGCCTTTGGATTGTCCGGATTGCGGTCCGGGTGCCACTTCATGGCGAGCTTGCGGTACGCCTTCTTGACGTCCTCCTCGGAGGCGTCCCGATTGATTCCCAGTACTTCGTAGTAGTCGCGCTTCGCCATGTGCTTTTCCCGGACAGCAAACCGGGCGGTGCGCCACCGCGCGCCGCCCGGCCGCCGTCATCCGTCGCTACGTTCAGCCAGCCTTCTTGTCCTTCACCTCGGTGAACTCGGCGTCGACGACGTCGCTATCGCCCTTCTTCGCTTCGCCATCTCCGCTGGCCGCCTGCTCGGGGGCCGCGCCCTGCGCCGCCTTCTGGCTCTCGGCGTAGACCTTCTCGCCCAGCTTCTGCGCAGCCTTCGCCAGCGCCTCGGCTCTTGCCTCGATGTCGGCCTTGCTCTCGGACTTCAGCACGCCCTCGGCGTCCTTCAGCGCGGCCTCGATGGCCTCCTTGTCGCCCGCGTCCAGCTTGTCGCCGTGGTCCTTGAGCGATTTCTTCACTGTATGCACCAGCGCCTCGCAGGCGTTGCGCGCATTGACCAGCTCGAGGGCCTTGCGGTCCTCCTCGGCGTGCGCCTCGGCATCCTTCACCATGCGCTGGATCTCGGCCTCATTCAGGCCCGAGCTCGCCTGGATCTTGATCTTGTTCTCCTTGCCGGTGGCCTTGTCCTTGGCCGCCACGTGCAGGATGCCGTTGGCGTCGATGTCGAAGGTGACCTCGATCTGTGGCATGCCGCGCGCTGCAGGCGGGATGTCGGTGAGGTTGAACTGGCCCAGGCTCTTGTTGCCCGAGGCGATATCGCGCTCGCCCTGCAGCACGTGAATGGTCACCGCGTTCTGGTTGTCGTCGGCGGTGGAGAACACCTGCTGCGCCTTGGTCGGCACGGTGGTGTTCTTCTGGATC
>CAZOSA010000441.1:0-1582 GCA_964582155.1 uncultured Enterobacteriaceae bacterium
GAGTACGGCATCACGGTGCGCTGGGACAAGAACTTCCTCAAGATCATCCGGCTGCTGCTCGAACGGCGGCGGCAGTTCGTCATGTTCGGCGGCGTGCGCTTTGGCGGCACGCTCACCATCGACGAGGCCTTCGCCGACGGCTTCGATCACATCGCGCTGTGCGCCGGCGCCGGCCGGCCGACGGTGCTCGAGACGATCCCGAACGGCTTCGCGCGCGGCGTACGAGCGGCGTCGGACTTCCTGATGGCGCTGCAGCTCACCGGCGCCGCCAAGCGCGAGTCGATCGCCAACCTGCAGATTCGCCTCCCGATCGTGGTGATCGGCGGCGGCCTGACGGCGATCGACACCGCGACCGAGTCGCTCGCCTACTACGCGGTGCAGGTGGAGAAGTTCCTCGCGCGCTGCGAGGCGCTCGAAGAGAAACCCCAGTGGAGCCCCGAGGAGCGCGAGATCGCCGACGAGTTCATGGCGCACGCAAGAGCGCTGCGCGCCGCCACCCCTTCCCAAAAACTGCAATTGTTGAAATCGTGGGGCGGGGCAACGATCGCCTATCGGCGCCGCATGATCGACAGCCCCTCCTACACCCTCAACCACGAGGAAGTCGGCAAGGCGCTCGAGGAAGGCGTCGTGTTCGCCGAGGGCCTGGCGCCCGAGCGCATCGAGGTGGACAAATACGGCCACGCCTCTGCCGTCAGGTTTTCGGGAGGGATTGAACTGAAAGCAAAATCAGTTCTCATCGCCGCCGGCACCCAGCCCAACACGGTGCTGGCGCGCGAGGAAGGCGTGAGCCTCGCGCTCGACGGCAAATACTTCCTCGCCTGCGACGAGACCGGCGCCCCGGTCAAGCCCGAGCGGCACACGTCCAAGCCCGCGCGCCCCGAGGTGCTGCTGCACCGCTATCCCGACGGCCGTTTCATGAGCTTCTTCGGCGACCTGCACCCCTCCTACTTCGGCAACGTGGTGAAGGCGATGGGCAGCGCGAAGCAGGGGTTTCCCGTCGTAAGCGGTGTACTTTCAAGCAGGAAACCTTCCTCCGCGCTGGACGACATGGCCTTCCTCGCCCGCCTGAATCGCGAGCTGCGCGCGGTGGTGCACGAGGTGCGGCGCCTGACTCCCGCCATCATCGAGGTCGTGCTGCGCGCGCCGGTCGCCGCGCGGCGCTTTCGGCCCGGCCAGTTCTACCGCATGCAGAACTTCGAGGCCTTCGCGCTGCACGTGCCCGGCACCACGCTCGCCATGGAAGGCCTCGCGTTGACCGGTGCCTGGGTGGACCGCGACAAGGGCCTCATTTCCGTGATCGCGCTCGAGATGGGCGGCTCGGCCGACCTGCTCGCCTACCTCCAGCCCGGTGAGCCCGTCATCCTGATGGGCCCGACCGGCACCCCTACCGAGATTCCCCACGGCGAAAACGTCGTGCTCGCCGGCGGGGGCCTGGGCAACGCGGTGCTTTTCTCCATCGGCCGGGCGCTTCGCGCCGCCGGCTCCAAGGTCGTCTACTTCGCCGGCTACAAGCACCTCGCCGACCGCTACCGCATCGAGGACATCGAGGCCGCCTCCGACGTCGTCGTCTGGTGCTGCGACG
>CAZOSA010000442.1:0-1568 GCA_964582155.1 uncultured Enterobacteriaceae bacterium
GGGGCGCCGACGCGGTGTTCGCGCCGGCCGAGGACGGCGGCTACGCGCTCATCGCGCTGCGCCGCGTCTCGCCGCGCCTGTTCGCGGGCGTCGAGTGGGGCGGCCCGCAGGTGATGGCGCAGACGCGCGAGCGGCTCCTCGCCCTGGGCTGGCGCTGGCGCGAGCTGCCCGTGGTCTGGGACGTCGACCGGCCGGAGGACTACCGGCGGCTACAGCGCTCCGGCCTTCTTCAGTAGCGCGGCGACGCGCTCCGCCATCAGGCGGTAGCCGCGCGCATTGGGATGGATCGAGTCGGATTTCAGCTCGGAGTCGCGCAGGATTTCGCCGATCACCTTGCCTTCGTAGGGGATGCGCAGCTGTCCGGCGATCTCCTCGTAGAAACTGGGCGGCGTGAGCATGAGGCCCTTCTCCGGCGTGCCGATGAGCAGCACGCCGGTGCCGCGCTCCTTGGCCAGAGTCACCATGCGACGCAGGTTCCCGGCCACCCCGGCCCTGCTCAGGTTGCGCAGGAAGTCGTTGCCGCCGATGCACAGCAGGACAAGCGCGGGCTGATGTTCATCCAGCGCGGCGGGCAGGCGCGCGAGCGCCCCGGCGCTGGTTTCGCCCGGCACGCCGGCGCGCACCACCTTGCGCCCGATCAGCTGCTCGAGCTGCGCCGGGTAGCTTTCCTGCTCGCTCGCGCCGGTGCCGTAGGTGAGACTGTCGCCGAAGGCAAGCACCACTGCATCGGCTGCGAGCGGCGCGAGCTTCGGTGCATCGCCGCAGGCGGACGCGAGCAGTGCAATGCAGAAAAGAACATGGCGCCAAGCCGCCATCGGTGCGCCCAAGCGGGGATTTTTCACATGCTACACTAGCCCGCACAAAGCCCGCGCGGCGCGGATCGGTAGTGAGCGCGGCGACAAGAGCTGGAGGAGATCGATGCAAGTCCGGAGCCCGAAAGATTTCTGGGCTGGCGTGATGTTCGTCGCGTTTGGCGCCGGCATGGCGACGGTCGCGCTCGGCAACTACCAGATGGGCAGTGCCGTGCGCATGGGGCCGGCCTATTTTCCCGCCGTGCTCGGCGGCATGCTCGCGGTACTGGGGCTGGTGCTGGTGCTGCGCGCCCTGGTGCTCAAGGGCGAGAAGGTGGCGGCATTCCAATTTCGCCCGTTGCTGCTGATCCTCGCGGCCTGCGTCGCCTTCGGCTATTTCCTCAAGCCGCTCGGGCTGCTGGGCGCCCTGCTGCTGCTCGTGTTCATCAGCGCCTACGGCGGGCACGAGTTCAAGTGGAAGGAAGCGGCGATGCTGTACGCGGCGCTGTTCGTCTTCTCGGTGCTGGTGTTCGTGAAGGGGCTGACGCTGCCCTTCCCGATCTGCCCGGCGCTGATCGAAGATTTCTGCCGCTTCTAGCGAGCGCGCGATGGAGATTTTCGCCAATCTCGCGCTCGGTTTCGGCGTCGCGCTGTCGCCGTTCAACCTGCTGATGTGCCTGATCGGCGTGATCCTCGGCACGCTGATCGGCGTGCTGCCCGGGGTCGGGCCGGTGGCCACCATCGCCATGCTGCTGCCGATCACCTTCAACCTGGACC
>CAZOSA010000443.1:0-1558 GCA_964582155.1 uncultured Enterobacteriaceae bacterium
CGGCACTTCCTGTTTCTCGCGCAATCCACCGACTTTCCCCTTGAGCCGCCGTTCAAACTCCGCGCGGGAGAAGCAGCTCTTGCAGGTGTGCAAGTGCCTTTGCATCGCCTCGCGCTCGTCGCCGCCGAGCTCGTGGTCGATGAACTGGAAAATCTGCTGCAGTGCCTTCTCGCAATCGATTTCGTGTTTCGTCACGTCAAGCTTCCTTTCCTGATTTAGCGCGCGGATCGCCCGCCGTTCGACCTTCTGCAGCTCCAGTCGCAGCGTCGCCGCGCAGTCCGCGTGCCTGGGCCTGCTCCCACAGCAGCTTCTGCAGCGTGCCGCGGGCCCGCGCCAGGCGCGAGCGCACCGTGCCGAGCGGGACACCGAGCGTGTCGGCGATCTCCCGATAGTTGAACTCCTCGAGGTCGGCCAGGATCACGACGACGCGATGGTGTTCCGGCAATGTCGCCAGCGCCCGCTCGAGATCCTCGCGCAGCAGCCGGTCGAGAAACTCCTGCTCGGGATTGCTGAACCAGAGCAGGAACGGCTGATGCATCTGCTCGAATATCGAGAACACGGGTTCCGCCTCATCCAAGTCCTCGCCATCGATCGGGTCGCACTGCGGCCGGGCGGCGGCGCGGCGCCTCTCGCTGACAAAGGTGTTATGCAGAATGCGGAAAATCCAGGCGCGGAACGCCGCGTCGGACTCCAGCGAGTCGAGAGCCTTCCAGGCGCGCGCCACGCTCTCCGCCACCAGGTCCTCGGCGTCCGTATCGTTGCCGGTGAGCCGGCGGGCTACGCCGTGCAGGCTGCCCACCAGCGCAAGCACCTGTTCCCCAAATGCTTCCCTCGATATCGCCATTCCCGCCTCTCGTACTCTAGACGCAAACCATCGCGATTCGGTTCCATGCAGCATAACCGGGAACCCTTTTCGGCAGAAGCGCGTCTTGGGCAGCGAGGACCGCTGCATTCGCATCCGGTCCGAACATGAAAGGCGGCTACCGTGGCAAGCATAGCGACCAATGAAAAGCGGGTAGACAGCGTTGCGCTCGAAGAGAAAGTGAAGGCGATGTATCGCGCGGTCGCCCTGGAGCCTGAGGGCGATTTCCATTTCGAGATGGGCCGCGCACTGGCCGAACGGCTAGGCTACGCGCCCGCGGATCTCGATGCCGTCCCGGCCCAAGCCATCCAGTCGTTCGCCGGTGTCGGCTATTACTTCGACCTCGCCCGCATCGAGCCCGGCGAAACGGTCGTGGATCTGGGCAGCGGCTCGGGAATGGACTGCTTCGTCGCCGCGCTCAAGGTCGGCGCGTCCGGCGCGGTGGTCGGCATCGACATGACGGACGAGCAGCTCGACAAGGCCGAGACGCTGCGCCTGGCGGCCGGCGTTGCCAATCTTTCCTACCGGAAGGCCTACATCCAGTCCACCGGCCTCGGCCACGGGTTTTGCGACGCCGTCATCAGCAACGGGGTCATCAACCTGGCCTTGAGCAAAGCGGCGGTGTTCCGCGAGGCGGCCCGCATTCTGAAACCGGGTGGACGGCTGGCGCTTGCCGACATCGTCACCGATTCGCAG
>CAZOSA010000444.1:0-1554 GCA_964582155.1 uncultured Enterobacteriaceae bacterium
CGGGCGCGCGCCGCGACCTGTTCGAGGCCATGCTGGCGATCGCCCGCGGCGAACGGGGGCCGAAGGACCAGATCGCGGGTGTAGGCTGCTCGATCAAATGGCGCCGGGGCGGTTCATCGGGATTCTGAAATCGTCTCCTTGGTCAGCAGGCTCACCAGCCTCGGATGCACGAACAGCTTTTCCCTCCCGAAGGCCAGCTCGCGCAGCACGCCGATACCCGCCAGCGCCTTGAGGTAGCGCGAAGCCGCCTGGCGGCCGGCGATGCCGGCATCCACCAGGTTCGCGATGCGGCAATAGGGCTGCTCGAAGATCGCGTCCACCAGCTCCCGGCTGTAGATCTTCGGCAACCGCCGGCGCACGTTCTCCGCCGTATCGCCGGAGAGCTTGCGCACCGCGCCGATCTTTGCCGTGGTCCATGCCGCTGTCTCCTCGACGCCGCGCAGCATGTAGAGGATCCACGGCTCCCATGCGCCTTCGCGGGTCACCGCCAGCAGCAGCCGGTAGTAGTCCGCCTTGTGGGCGATGATGTAGCGGCTCAGGTAGAGGATCGGCAGGTCGAGCAGGCCTTCCCCGACCAGGAACAGGCTGTTCAGCACGCGCCCGGTACGGCCATTGCCGTCGAGGAACGGATGGATCGCCTCGAACTGGTAGTGGGCGGCCGCCATGCGCACGAGCGGATCGAGCGACTGTTCCTCGTGCAGGAAGCGCTCCCAGTTGGCGAGCAGCCCGCGCAGCAGGTCCTCGCCCTCGGGCGGCGTGTAGATCACGCCGCCGCTCGCGCCGTGCGCGAGCGTGGTCCCCGGCACCCTGCGCACCGTCATTTCCACGCCCTTGATCTGCGTGCAGACCGCCTCTGCGGTGCGCGTGGCGAGCGGCCGGGTTTTCAGCGACTGGTAGCCTTCCAGCAACGCGGCCCGGTAGCGCAGCGCCTCGCGCGTCGCCGGGTCGGCGCCGGCCTGCGCCTGCAGGTGCCGGAACAGCTTGTCCGCCGTGGTGACGATGTTCTCGATCTCGGAACTGGCCCGCGCTTCCAGCAGCGGCAGAGTGTTGATCAGGATCGCAGGGTTGGGGATCAGGGCCGCCGCCTGCTTCAGCCCGGCAAGCGCCGCCCGTGCCGCAACGCATTGCTTGAGGACGGCTTTTGTTTCCAGCTCGACGGGCGGCGGGAGCTCGGGCAGGGCGTTCCAGGGCCGGTCCGGCCGCCAGCGGGCCCCGGCGCTCGTGCTTACAGAAGTCGATTTTTGCGACACGTCGGCAGCTTAGGTCGCGGCCGGCGACACGTCAATAAAACGTGTTGCCATAACGGCCTTTTGGCGACACGTCGAAACTGGCCGGAAAATGGGGTCTGACCCCATTTTTCCGGATCACGTGCGCGCGGGCAGACTTGCGGGCGGCGCGGCGAACAGCGCCGCTGCGCCACCGGCAAAAGCGAGCGCGGCGAACGTGGTGAGCGATAAGGAGTAATTGCCGGTCGCGTCGCGCAGCGCCCCGGAGAGCAGCGGCCCGGCGGCCTGCGCGACGACCTGGACGGTGAGCGCGACGCCGCGGATCGCG
>CAZOSA010000445.1:0-1544 GCA_964582155.1 uncultured Enterobacteriaceae bacterium
GCCCCCGCCCCCGCCCCCGGCGCCGGCTCCGACACCCGCGCCCAAACCGGTCGCGCAAAGAGTGACCCTGGCGGCGGACGTGCTGTTCGACTTTGACAAGTCGGTGGTCAAGCCCGCAGGCAAGACCACGCTCGACGACCTGGCGCAGAAATCCCGAGACATCAACCTCGAGGTGGTGATCGCGATCGGCCACGCCGACTGGATCGGCAGCGACGCCTACAACCAGAAGCTCTCCGTGCGCCGCGCGGAAGCGGTGAAGGCCTACCTGGTATCCAAGGGCGTGGAGCCGAACCGCGTGTACACGGAAGGCAAGGGCGAGAAGCAGCCCGTGGCCAGCAACAAGACCGCGGAAGGCCGCGCCAAGAACCGCCGCGTGGAGATCGAGGTCATCGGCACCAAGATGTAAGTCGCGTTCCGCGGTAATAAAGCCCTGCTCCGGCAGGGCTTTTTTTTGCGCCGTCGCTGCTCAAGCGCCCGTGATATGTTTTGCCTTTCCAATATCTCGTGATTTTGGCTGCATGAATCTCGCAGCCAAAATCACGAGACCGTTTTGAAGAGCATGAACCCGTCCGCCGCGTTTGATTCGAGATGCCCAACCCCGTCAACGCCGATCCCGCCGAACTCGAGAAATTCAGCCAGCTCGCGCACCGCTGGTGGGACGCGCACGGCGAGTTCCGGCCGCTGCACGAGATCAATCCCTTGCGCCTTGAATGGATCGAGCGCCAGGCGCCGCTTGCCGGCCGCGACGCGCTCGACGTGGGCTGCGGCGGCGGAATTCTTGCCGAGGCGATGGCGCGGCGCGGCGCGCGCGTCACCGGCATCGACCTGGCGGACAAACCGCTCAAGGTGGCGCAGCTGCATCTGCTGGAGAGCCGTCTCGAGGTGCGCTACGACCTGGCTTCGGCGGAGGACTACGCCGACACCCACGCCGGCGCTTTCGACGTCCTCACTTGCATGGAGATGCTCGAGCACGTGCCCGACCCGGCGAGCGCGCTCGCAGCCTGCGCACGCCTGCTGCGGCCCGGCGGGCGGGCGTTTTTCTCCACCATCAACCGCAACCCGAAGGCCTACCTTTTCGCAGTAATAGGTGCGGAGTACCTGCTACGGCTCCTGCCCAGGGGCACGCACGACTACGCGCGCTTCATCCGGCCGTCCGAACTTGCGCAATGGAGCCGCGCGAGCGGCTTGCGGCCTGGCGAGCTGATCGGCATAAGCTACAACCCGCTCACGCGGCGTTACCGGCTGGGCCCGGATTGCGACGTCAACTACCTGCTGTGCTGCGTGAAAGATGGCTGAAAGCGCGGCGCAGGCGGTGCTGTTCGATCTCGACGGCACGCTCGCAGACACCGCGCCGGACCTCGCGGCGGCGCTCAACCGTCTGCGCGCGGACCAGGGCCTGGAGCCGCTCGCGCTCGAGCGCCTGCGGCCGTTCGCCTCGGCGGGCGCGCGCGGCCTGGTGCACGTCGGCTTCGGCATCAAGCCCGGCGATGGCGAATATGCTTCGCTGCGCGAAGCTTTCCTCGAGTACTACGCCGAGCGCACCT
>CAZOSA010000446.1:0-1530 GCA_964582155.1 uncultured Enterobacteriaceae bacterium
CTGATCATGTTCCTCTATCCCACGCTGGTGGTGATCCTGTCGGCGCTGTTCCTCGGCAAGCGCCCCACCGGGCGCGAACTGGCCGCGCTCGCGGTGACCTACACGGGAATCGCACTGGTGCTCTCGCAGCAGCTTGGCACGCCCGCCGAGCACCGCCTGTTCTTCTTCGGCGCGGCGCTCGTTTTCTCCTCGGCCATGTGCTACGCCGTGTACCTGGTCACCGGCAGCCAGCTCATCAAGCGCGTGGGCTCGATGCGCTTCACCGCCTACACCATGATGGTGTCCACGGCCCCGGCGGTGATCCAGTTCTGCATCCTGGAGAGCCCGGCTGCGCTGCAGCTCCCCGGCACGGTGTGGATCTATGTCATCCTGCTGGCGACGGTGTGCACCGTGCTCCCCGTGTTCCTCGTCGCCGAATCGCTCAAGCGCATCGGCGCCAGCCAGTTCGCCCTCATCGGCGGCCTAGGGCCCGTCACCACCGTGCTCGCCGACTTCGTGCTGCTCGCGGGCAAGCTCTCCGCGCTGCAGCTGTTCGGCGGCTCGCTGGTGATCATGGGAGTATTGCTGGTCACACTTAAGAAAGGCTGACAGCCATGGATCTCGGCATCAAGGGAAAAAGCGCGCTCGTGTGCGCGGCATCGAAGGGCCTGGGCAAGGGCTGCGCGCTGGCGCTCGCCCGCGAAGGCGTCAACCTCGTCATCACGGCGCGCGGCAGGGAAGCGCTCGAAGCGACCGCGGCGGAGATCCGCAAGAGCACCGGCGCGAAGGTCGTCGCCGTCGCAGGCGACATCACCACGGCGGAGGGCCGCGCGCAGGCGCTCGCCGCCTGCCCCAACCCCGACATCCTGGTGAACAACGCCGGCGGCCCGCCGCCGGGGGATTTCCGCAACTGGTCGCGCGAGGACTGGATCAAGGCGATCGACGCCAACATGCTCACGCCGATCGAGTTGATCAAGGCCACGGTCGACGGCATGATCGCGCGCAAGTTCGGGCGCATCGTCAACATCACCTCGGCCGCCGTAAAGATGCCGATTCCCGAACTGGGCCTGTCCAACGGCGCGCGCACGGGGCTCACCGGATTCGTCGCCGGGCTTTCGCGCCAGACCGTGCAGCACAACGTGACGATCAACGGTCTCTTGCCCGGACCGTTCGACACCGACCGGCTGCGCGGCAACATGGAGTTCAACGCCAAGAAACTTGGCAAGACCGCCGCCGAGCTGGCGAAAGTGCGCGCCGAGGCGAACCCTGCCAAACGCTTCGGCACCATCGAGGAGTTCGGCGCGGCCTGCGCCTTCCTCGCCAGCGCGCACGCCGGCTATATCACCGGCCAGAACCTGGTGCTGGACGGCGGCGCTTTCCCGGGTACCCTTTAGAACGGATAAGGCGTAGCCCTATCCTGAATAGTGACCCACTGCCATTGGGTGAACTCCTCCCAGTTGGCGACACCGCCGTGCCTGCCGCCGTTGCCCGACGCTCCTCTGCCGCCGAACGGCACCCAGGGCTCGTCGGCGACGGTCTGGTCGTTGATGT
>CAZOSA010000447.1:0-1529 GCA_964582155.1 uncultured Enterobacteriaceae bacterium
GCAGGGCGGCATCGCGGCGGCGCTGGGCGAGCTGCTGCGCGCTGCGCTGCCGGCGCCCACGCTGCTGCCCGCGCTGCAGGGCTTCCTCGTCGGCCTGGTGCTGCTGCTCGGCTTCGCGCTGCCGCCGCTGGTGCAATTGAAAAACGTTCCCGCGGTGCGCGTGATCCGCCGCGAGGCGGGCGCGCCGAGCTCGAGCACGCTCGCCGTGTATGCCACGGGCATCGCCGCCTTGAGCGGGTTGCTCATCTGGCAGGCGGGGGACGCGACGCTGGGCCTCACCGTGATCGGCGGCTTCGGCGTGGCGGTGCTGGTGTTCGCGGCAGTGGCGTGGGCCGCACTGCGCCTGGTTTCGGCCGCGCCGGTGGCGCGGCGGCTCGGTGCACGCAGCATGGCACTGCGCTACGGGCTCGCCAACCTCCGGCGCCATGCGCGCGGCAACGCCGTGCAGGTGGCGAGCCTGGCGCTCGGCCTGACCGCGGTGCTGCTGCTCACCTTCACGCGCAACGACCTGGTGGACGCCTGGCGGCGCAGCGCGCCGCCCGATGCGCCCAACCGCTTCCTCCTCGGTGTGCAGCCCGACCAGGTGGCCGCGCTGAACCGCTTTTTCGCCGAGCGCGGCATCGCCGCGCCGGAGCTCAATCCCATGGTGCGCGGGCGCCTCGTGGCGGTGAACGGCAAGCCGGTGGCGGAGGCGGATTTCACCGAGGAGCGCGCCAAGCGCCTGGTGGAGCGCGAGTTCAACCTGTCCTACGCCGAGCTTGCGCCCGCGCACAACCAGGTCGTCGCCGGAAGCTGGTTCAAACGCGGAGCACGGGAACTCTCGGTGGAGGAGGGCATCGCGAAGACCCTGGGCTGGAAGCTGGGCGACGAGCTCGCCTTCAGCGTCGGCGCGGAGCGCTTCCGCGCACCCATCACCTCGCTGAGAAAGCTGCGCTGGGACTCGATGAAGATCAATTTCTTCGTCATCGCGCCGCCCGCGCTGCTGGCGGATTTCCCGGCGAGCTTCGTCTCGGCGTTCCGCGTCGAGCCGCGGCACGAAGCGGCGCTGAACGAGCTGACGCAGCGCTTTCCCAACCTCACGCTGGTGGATGTCGGTGCGGCGGTGAAACAGGCGCAGGGCATCGTCGATCACGTGATCAACGCAGTGCAGTTCGTGTTCCTGTTCGCGCTGGTCGCGGGGCTGCTGGTGCTCTACTCGGCGCTGGTGGCGACCGAGGACGAGCGCCGGCGCGAGGCGGCGGTGATGCGCGTCTACGGCGCTTCGCGCCGGCAGGTGATGGGCAGCCAGCGCGCGGAGTTCCTCGCCATGGGGCTGGTGGCGGGAATCCTCGCCACGCTGGGGGCGGCGGCGATTGGGCAGTTGCTCGCGCGGCGGGTGTTCGAGCTCGACCTGCCGCCCAGTCCGGAGTTGTGGATCGCGGGGCCGATTGCGGGGGTGGTGCTGCTGTCGCTCAATGCCTGGATCTCGGCGCGCAAGGTGCTCTCGGCGTCGCCGGCGCTGACGCTGAGGGATTCCGTTTGATCAGCGG
>CAZOSA010000448.1:0-1526 GCA_964582155.1 uncultured Enterobacteriaceae bacterium
TACTGGGCGCGCGCCTCGAGCGCGCCCTGGCTCGAGCGCATCCGCGTGCCGACGCTGGTGCTGAACGCGCAGAACGATCCCTTCCTGCCGCGCGCCGCGCTCGAGGCGGCGACTCGCAAGGCCTCGCCCGACGTGGTGCTAGAATTTCCGCAGTCTGGCGGTCACGCCGGTTTTCCCGGCGGCGGCCGCTGGCTCGAGCGCCGGCTGCTCGAATTCCTCTCGGCACCATGAAACTTCCCGCAGAAATCTTCCGCGCTTACGACATCCGCGGCATCGCCGGCAGGACGCTGACCCCGGACATCGTGCGTGCCATCGGCTGCGCCCTGGGCGCGATGGCGCCGCGCTTCGCCATCGGGCGCGACGGACGGCACTCGGGCCCCGCGCTGGCGGAGGCGCTGGCCCAGGGCATGAACGACGCCGGCGCCGATGTCATCGACATCGGCATGGCGCCGACGCCGGTCACCTACTTCGCCGCGCATCATCTGGGCTGCGGGAGCTGTGTCTCGGTCACCGGCAGCCACAATCCGCCCGATTACAACGGCCTCAAGATGGTGGTCGACGGGCACACCCTTTCGGGAGACGAGATCCAGGAACTGCGCCGGCGCATCGAGAAGGGCGCCCCTCCTGCCGGCAAGGGCAAGCGCAGCAGCGAAAGCGTCCTGGATGCCTACCTCGAGCGCATCGTGGGCGACGTGAAGCTCGCCCGCCCCATGCACATCGCCGTGGACTGCGGCAACGGTGTCGCGGGAATGATCGCGCCGCGCCTGTTCCGCGCGCTGGGATGCGAGATCGAGGAGCTCTATTGCGAAGTGGACGGATCCTTCCCGAACCATCATCCCGATCCCTCGCAGCCGGAAAACGTCGCCGACCTGATCGCCCTGCTGAAAAATTCTTCGTGTGAACTGGGCCTGGCCTTCGACGGCGACGGCGACCGCCTTGGCGTGGTGACCAAGGACGGTGAAATCATCTACCCGGACCGTCAGCTGATGCTGTTCGCGGCGGACGTGCTGTCGCGCAACCCGGGCGCGCAGATCATCTACGACGTGAAGTCCACGCGCCTGCTCGCGCCCTGGATCGAGCGCCACGGTGGGCGGCCGCTGATCTGGAAGACCGGGCATTCCTTCATCAAGGCGAAGCTCAAGGAAACCGGCGCGCCTCTTGCAGGCGAGATGTCCGGGCATACCTTTTTCAAGGAACGCTGGTACGGGTTCGACGACGCACTCTACGCCGGCGCACGGCTGCTCGAGATCCTGTCGCGCGCCCCCGACGCCAACGCGGTGCTCGAGGCGCTGCCCAACGCGCCTTCCACGCCGGAGCTCCAATGGAAACTCGCCGAAGGCGAGCCGCACGCCCTGGTGGCGAAACTGCAGGCCTCCCGGGCGTTCCCGGGCGCGAAGAGCATCCTCACCATCGACGGCGTGCGCGCCGAGTACGCCGACGGCTTCGGACTGGCGCGCGCCTCCAATACCACGCCGGTGATCGTGCTACGCTTCGAAGCGGATACGGCTGCCGGCCTGGAGCGCATC
>CAZOSA010000449.1:0-1522 GCA_964582155.1 uncultured Enterobacteriaceae bacterium
GCCAACGGGCTGGTGCTCGGCGGCTTGTACGCCTGCATCGCTTCGGGCTTTTCGCTCGTCTGGGGAGTGCAGAACGTCATCAACATCCTGCACGGCTCGTTCATCGTGCTGGGCGCGTACCTGGCGTACTTCGCCTACCTGAGGGCGGGCATCCATCCGTTCCTGTCGATCCTGATCGCCATTCCGGTGTTTTACGCTATCGGCTATGGCCTGCAGCGCATGATGATCAACCGCATCATCGCGGCGCCGGTGCTGCTTACGCTCACGCTCACCTTCGGCCTCGATTTGATGCTTCAGAACGGCATGATCCTGGCGTTTACCGCGGACTTCAAGAAGCTGGTGCTCGACCCGCCGCTCGGCACCATCGCGCTCGGCGAGGTGGTGCTGCCGGTGGATCGGCTGGCGGCGATGGTGCTCGCGCTCGCGCTCACCGCGATGCTGTACCTGATACTTTCACGTTCGCGCATCGGGCGCGCCATCGTCGCGGTGCGCATGGACCGCGAGGCCGCGGCGCTGATGGGCGTGAACGTGCCGCGCATCTACGCGATCACCTTCGGCCTCGGCGTGATGATGGCCGGCGCCTCGGGGCCGTTGCTGGCGATGATCTTCCCGATCTCGCCGCTCGGCGGACCGGCCTATCTGGGCAAGGCCTTCGTCATCTGCGTGCTCGGAGGCCTGGGCAGCGTGCCGGGGGCGATGGTGGGCGGGCTGGTGCTCGGCGTGGTCGAGAGCTTCGGCGCGCTGTGGTTCGGGCCGGAGCACGCCATCACGCTGTCCTTCACGCTGCTCATCCTGATGCTGCTCCTGCGGCCGCACGGCCTGCTCGGGCGCAAGGGCTACGAATGATGCGCGACGCCTGGATCGCCGTGGTGCTGTTTGCTCTGGTGGCGCTGCTGCCGCTGTCCGGCGAGGCGTACTGGATGCGCCTGGGCACCACGATGCTGATGTACGGCGTGCTGGCGATGTCGTGGAATTTCATCGGCGGCATGGCGGGCTATCCCTCGTTCGCGGTGGCCGCGTTCTTCGGGCTGGGCGCCTACGCCGGCGCGGTGGCGCAGAAGTTCGGCGTACCGATGGGCTTCGCCTGGGCAGGCGCGGGACTGCTCGCGTTGGCGTTCGCGGCGCTGCTCGGCTTGGCGCTCCTGCGGCTGCGCGGGCATTATTTCGCCATCGCGAGCCTGGTGGTGGCCGAGGTGCTGCGCGAGCTGGTCAACTCGATGACCGAGCTCACCGGCGGCGGTATGGGGCTCAATCTGCCGATCCCGGCCATGGGCTCGGTCGATGCCCAGGCGCGCTTCTTTTTCTATGCCATGCTGCTGCTGGCCGCGGTGACTTTCGCGGCGATGCTGCTCACCGCCAACTCCAAGCTCGGCTTCGGGCTGCGCTGCATCCAGCAGAACGAATCGGCAGCCGACATGCTCGGCGTCGACACCACCTTCTACAAGGTGAGCGCGTTCATGCTCTCGGGCGTGTTCGTCGGCGTGGCCGGCGCGGTGTACGCCTCCTGGGTGTACTACATCGA
>CAZOSA010000450.1:0-1514 GCA_964582155.1 uncultured Enterobacteriaceae bacterium
GACACAACGAGTTTCCGATGGACAACTTCGAGTTCCATACCCACGTCGAGGGCATTGCGGGACACAGCCACGACGACGCCTCGTCGAGCGTGGTGCAGACGACTGGACATGGCGTCGGCCGCCTGCGCCGCGCGCTGGAAGTGCAGGGTTACGAAACGCGCAAGGTCGTTCTTGCGACCTCACCGAAGGTACCCGACGCTTGCCAAGTCCTGATCATCGCCAGTCCTCGCACCACTTTCCTGCCGGCCGAGAGCGCAGCGCTGGAAGCGTTTCTTCAGCAGGGAGGCTCGCTGTTCGCGATGCTCGACCTCGGCTTCGTGCTCGAGCCGAGGCTGGCCGCGCTGGTCGAGAAGCTCGGCGTGCGGCTGCCGCAGGAAGCGGTGGTCGATCCGCTCAGCCATTATTCCTCCGACGCTGAAATGGTGGCGGCCACCTCATACGATCGGAATCCGATTACCAACAATATCTCGATGACTTTCTACCCGGGGATCCGGCCGCTGATACCGGTCCAACCCGCGCAGGGCGTCATCGTCGTGCCGCTGTTCTCGAGCAGCCGCGACAGCTACACCCGGCCGGTGCAACCGGTGGCCGTGCGCGAAGTGGCCGCGAACGTCCCCATTCCGCGCGCTCGCGCCGGGCAGCGCGGCCCGCAGGTGCTTGCGGTGACCGCGGAAGGCCAGTTGCCCGGTGCTGCGGCCGGCGCACCGCGCTTTCGCGCGGTGATCGTCGGCGACGGCGACTTCGTCAGCAACTCCTTCCTGCCCTACCTCTCCAACAGCGACCTGGCGATGTCCCTGATTCGCTGGCTGGTGCGCGAGGAGCGCTCAAGCGCAGTGGCCAGCCGCATACCGGTGCCGCCGATGATCTTGCTCTCCAGCGCGCAGATGAAGGCAATCTTCCTCCTGCTCGAGGTGCTCCTGCCGCTCGCCGTGATCGCACTCGGCGTGATGGTCTGGTTGCGCAGGCGATGAACAGCCGTCACCTCTGGACGGCCGGCGCCGCCGTTGCCTCGCTCGCGTTTCTGATCGCGATGGTGGTGACTGGTGCGCTACCCGAGCAGCGCCAATTGGTGAAGTTCGAAGCCAGGGGTGTCATGAAACTCGAACCCGATCTGGTCACGCGGGTGGAAATTCACCGGGGGGACAGCAAAGCCGTTCTGCTGCGCGCTCCCGGTGGCGGGTGGGTCGCCGGGCGCGGCGGCGCCCTGTCTGCCGAGCTCGCCCAAAAAGTCTCACTCGCGGTGCAGTTCATGCACACCGCCGGTCCGATTCGGGTAATCGACGCGGCCGACCTCCAGGGCGCGAACCTGCGCGACTTCGGGCTGGATCCGCCGGCCCTGTCGGTGGTGCTTTTCCAGGGCCCTCAAGCCGTGATCGGGGCGCGTTTCGGCACGCACAATCCCGAAGACACGGCGCAGTACATGATGGTGGACGCAAGCCGCGAGCTGGTGCTGATGTCGCGCTTCGTCGGCCAGGAATGGGAGTCGGTGGCCGGCGGAGTGCTCGCAAGGTGAC